>CAVHVD010000124.1:0-25427 GCA_963639425.1 Faecalibacterium prausnitzii | reverse complement strand
TGGACTTCGTGGTGACGCATCCCAAGGGCTATGAGCTTGATCCCCAGTTCGTCGGCGGTGCCACGGTGGAGTATGACCAGATGAAAGCCCTCGCGGGAGCCGACTTCGTATATGCAAAGAACTGGAGCTGCCCAGGAGTTACCGTCCCCGACGACTACGGGAAGATACTTAGCAAAGACATGAGCTGGACCGTGGACAGCGCACACATGGCCGTGACAAACCATGCCCACTTCATGCACTGCCTGCCCGTGCGTCGCAACATGATTGTCACCGACGACGTGATCGAAGCCCCCGAATCGCTCGTCATTCCGGAGGCTGCTAACCGCGAGATCTCCGCTACCGTGGTGCTGAAGCGCATGATTGAGGGACTGAAATAGGCGGATTAGCAAACGAAAACCGCCGGAACAGCACGCAGAAACCGCCGGATTGGAGATGGGAAAGTTCAGGATTATATGTGTCATTCTTGTGCTCGGCATGTCGGCAATGCTTGCCATGCAGGCACAGACGCTGGAGTGGCAGCTCGACGCCAACGGGTTCTTCGACAACGCAGAGGGCGACGACACCTACCGCACCACCATGACGCACAGCGGTCTGCGCCTGTCTCCCGAGGTAGGAGTCAGCCTCGACGGCTCACGCCACGCACTGATGGCGGGCTACAGCGGCCTGGCAGAATGGGGACATAAGCGTGGGTTCACCGACGGAGACCCAATAGCATACTATCGCTACAGCCATGCCGGCTTCCGCTTCCTGCTCGGCAGCTTCGGCCGCGACCGCCTGCTTGGCGACTACCCCACAGCCATGATTAGCGACACCGTGCGCTATTACCGCCCTGTGATACAGGGCTTCGCCTTCCAGTACAGGAGCGACGGCGGACACGTAGAGGCGTTCCTCGACTGGACAAGCGCGCGCACCGACACCAAGCGCGAGCAGTTCATGGCGGGCTTCAGCCTGCGCCGAGACATGGGGAGGCTGTCATTAGGGACGGAAGGCTACTACTACCACTACGCCCTGACGTGGGAGGCCGACGCGAGCCAGCACATCCACGACTACTTCGTGGCACGTCCCTACCTCGGCTACAGCCTACTGCCGCCACGGCAGGGACGGCTTGACATACGTCTTGGAGCACTGCTGAGCCTCGACCGTGAGCGCAACGACGCATGGAGCGTGCCCGTCGGCTTCATGGCGGAAGCCGATGCCGAGTGGCACAACATCGTGGCACGACAGACGTTCTATGCAGGAGGCAGACAGCAACACTATGGCTCCACACACTTCGGACAGTACTATTGGGGTGACACCTATTATCAATCGCATTTCTACAGCCGCACCGACGTGAGGTTCCGCTTCATCCGCAGCAGCCTTGTCGAAGCCCTCGCGGGAGCCGTCTTCAATGTCACGGGCAAAGGTCTGAACTGGCATCAGATGCTCACGCTCCGCTTCCGCATCGGCGGAAGCAGGCAGTTATAGTCCTGCCGGTAGTACTTACTTTGTACTTGAAGTATATCTTACTTGGCAAAGCAAGATATACTAACTTCACCAAGTAAGTATATCTCCTCGAAACAAACATCCATAGCATGGCATCATGCCGTGATGCCTCTCCTCGGGTGCGCGGCGCGCGCCCAAATTTCATTCGTGATTGTACGTCCATTCAAGAAACATTCAGTACTTTTGCCGACTGAAAAGAAATATACACATATCAGACTATGAAGATTCTTAGGAAGACAACCTATTGGGGGGGGGGTATTTTCGGCAGTCTTAATGCTGCTGTTAGCCTCCTGTTCGCAGGACGCAGAGCTTGACCCAACGAATGGTACAGGCAGTACAGACAATACCGAGAGTAACGAAGGCACAATCAGCTTCTCCCTTGGAGGCGCGGCCGGTAAGGTGACAACACGTGCCACGACGGCGGCCACGGACGATGAAAAGAAAATAGAAACACTCTACGCCGTACTCTTCAGAAGCGTGGCAAGCAACACAGCCACTGACGGAACATCCAATACAGAATCTGACAACGATTTCTTCATCAAGGCCATAAACCTGACAGCGAGCTACAGCGGTAGCAGCGAGGCCTTAACTTTCAAAGCACCCACGGACAGCTATCAGATATGCTTCATCGCCAACCCTGGCACGGCGTTAGCGACGGCAATCGGCAGCCTTAAGCTTGGCGAAAGCACCGTAAAGGACTTCAAGGCATTAGTGGCGCCCCAGGCTCCTGACCATAAGCCCATGCTTATGACCAGCTATTTCTACACTGCCAAGGTCACGAAAGACGGGACAGCCGACCTTGGAACAGTCTCCATGGAACGTGCCATGGCAAGGATAGACGTGGTGAACAAGGCCAACGGCATCACCCTGACCGGCATCAAGTTCAAGAACCGCACCGTCAAGACCGACCTTATCAACGATGGCAACACGAAACTCACCACAGACTATCTTGAGGGAACAGATAAGGAATACGCAGTCTCCATAAAGGGTAACTCCGACGGCAGCAGCAAGTACGCCGAAACAATCTACTCCTACGAGCAGTACGGCACAGAGGGCAACGCTCCTGCGATGGAGATCACCTACACCATAGACGGACAGACCGGCAAGACCTACAAGCACACGGTGACGTTCGAGAAGACAGAGAACGACAAAACGACACAGATAAATCTGAAGCGCAACTACCTCTACACCGTCAACCTCACGAACAATGCCGACAAGCTCATCGTCACGCTGACCGTGGCAGACTGGAACGAAGGGACAGTGTTCGAGGTATCTACCCGTAAGCTCATCATAGGAACCGACGAACGCTATCGCGACGCAGCACTTGGAGACATCATGCTCAGTGACGGTACGCTCGTAAAGCCCAGTGCCATTACAACAGAGCAGCAGGCGAAAGCCATTGGCATCGTCGCATACCTCTATGAAGACGAATCCCGCATCGGCAACGGTGTCAAGAACGCCCTTGCAGCAAATGGCGTAACTGCGCCGTGCGGTCTTGTGCTGGCATTGAAGAGTATGTGTGACAATGATCACTATGTTTACTGGGAAAAAGCAGTCACACTTGGTGCCAACAACTATGCGACTTCCCTGAAAGATCTTTACAGCAAGGTGATTGACGGATGTGAGGCTACCAAGCTCGCGCTCGCCATCAACGAAGGAAACGCCCAAGAAAGTAGAACCACGATGTTCGCTAACGTGGAGACATTCAGAGAAAAATATTCCGCACCGGCGAAGACCACAAACTGGTACATCCCGAGTATCGGTGAGTGGATTGACATATTGGGTGCAGACGGCATCGGTGGAGCAGATCTCTCCAGCATCAAGAACAGCGAAAGCGTTGCACAATCTGTAAGCGGCGCGGCAGCGATTCGCGAGAAGATTGATGAAGCCTTGGCAAAAGCCGGCGAGGGCAACTTTGATAAGATTGCCAAAGAATATTGGTCGTCTTCGGAGTATAGCGGGGACTATGCCTACAATGTGGAGTTCGGCGAAAGCTCCAGCAGCTCGTTGTATTTCGCCAAATATTACAGAAAGACATCCGCTTGGTGTTATGCCCGCTGCATCCTTGCATTCTAAAGGCAATAGACCTGTCATATTGAATCACAGAACGAATGGGACGTTTTAACATACGCAGAGACCTGCGCCGCCGTCTGCTACTGCTGTTCCTGCTGATTTCCACCGTTCCGGCTTTCTCCCAACAGGTGGCAGTCAAGACGAACATGCTCTACTGGATGACCACCACACCCAATGTGGGTGCGGAGTGGCGGCTGTATCCGCACTATTCGCTCTCGGCTACCGTCGGCCACAACGCCTTCAACTTCGGACAGCACAAGAACGCCAACGGCGTGGCTCTCAACCCCAAGTTCCACAACTGGGTTGTCATGCCCGAACTCAAGTACTGGTTCTGCTATGCTTTCGCGAAGAGCTACGTGGGGCTGCATGCCTTCTACGGACAGTATAACGTCGGAGGCATCGAGTTCATCCACGCACTGAAAGACCGCCGTTACGACGGCTGGCTTGCCGGTGGCGGCATCAGCTATGGCTATCAGTGGACGCTTGGCAAGCGGTGGGCACTGGACACCTCCGTCGGCATAGGGTATGCCTATCTGGAATATGACAAATATAACTGCGGAGCATGCGGCAGGAAATACGGCTCATACCACAAGCACCTGTTCCTGCCCACCAAAGCTGCCGTCTCGGTTGTCTACTATATACGCTAAAGTATGTGGGGTGCAGGATGGATAGATCATCATCATCAAAAACCGGTGTACAGGAAGCTCCTCTTCATTCTTCCGCTGCTGTTGCTCCAGCTGCTCGCTGCATGCGACATGGACGACTGGCGCGACGAATGTTGCGAGAACAATCAGGTGCGCTTCCGCTACTTCTACAAGGGTTCGGATCGCTTCACGGAATATATCTCCACGGTGCGCTACTTCCTGTTCGATGCCGGAGGAGCGTTCCTCAGCGAGATGTATGCTCTGGAGTGCAGCCCCGCGAAGGTCGACATCAGCTCCTTGGAGGCCGGCCGCTACACGCTCGTAGCCATCGGCAACCTCGGAGACTATGGCTCTCTCGAGGGATATGTAGAGGAGGGTCTGGAGGCTTTCCGTCTCTCGGTGGACAAGCATTTCCCGCAGCATCCGTCGGCCTTTGCCAATGGAGACAACCTCTATCATGGCGAATGCTCGTTCACCGTTGCCATAGGAGCGACGAACAGCTTCGTCGGCGAGATGTCGAATGTGCACTGCATCCTGCGGCTGAAGGTGGAGTGGGAGTTAGTGCCACGCTTCTCCGAGGGCTATCGCTACTGTCTGCAGGGCATTGGCACCGCCATGGAGATGAGCAGCACCCATGCTTACAGCATCGACATACACCGCTTCCCGCCGTCTGTCGGCTACGACGGACAGGTCATGGAGGAAGTGCCGCTGCGTCGCTTTACGCTGAACGCCTCACTCGTGACCCTGCGATGGACAGACGACGAGATACCCTGCTTCATCCTCTATCACGACGACACACCGGTCACCAAGGAGATAGACTTGAAGTCTGTCTTCCGGCAGTGGGGGTGGTATCCGTCGCAGACACCGGTGCAGATCTACGAGATCAGGATGCTCATACACTCCAACGGGAGCATAGAGATAAACCAGGGACTCGAGGTGGGTGTCAACGACTGGATAGACGGAGGAACCTTCGGATGACGGGAGAAGACAACGACGCTCGACAGACATGTACGAACAACGAAAAGACATATAATTTTTAACTCACTAAATATTATTAGGTATATGAAAAGGACTGATTTTCTTACAAAGTCATTGCTGCTCGGAGCATTTGCCCTCATTGGCGCAGCATGCAGCAACGACGAAGTGACAGGCATCATCAATGAGGAAGATGCACCCACATTCAGCATCACGCTGAAGACACCCGCCGTCAGTGGCGTGACAGTGAACAACGCAACACGTGCTGAAGGCGACATAGTAGCCGACGAGACTGACGAGGCAAAACTGAACTCCGTGGATATCTATCTGTTCTCGAGAGCAAGTGGTAATAATAACACCGATAATGCTGCGTTCCTCTACAGTGGCAAACTGTCGTTCGCCGCTCAGGCAGCTACCGGTGTCACTGCCTGGACAACAGAGAGCGGCGACAAAACTGTCTGCACCGGCAAGATCCCTTATGACGCAATGGGTAAGAACACCCGTTTTGCCATCATCGCCAATGACGGGAGCGTCACTCAGCCGACTCTGAACTCAACCACTTTGGCCAGCTTCATAGCAAACACACTGGCTTCGGCAACAGTATCGACAGAAGATACTGCCGACAAGCTGGTAGGTGGAGATTCCAAGAGCTTCCCGATGTCTGCCGTAATCACGACAGATTATCTGCTCACAGCAGTGGGCAACACCGAGATAACTGGTGACATCACGCTGGTTCGCAACGTGGCTCGTATAGACATCCGCAACTACGCGACAGACCTCACCATCACAAGCGTGAAGGTGAATCAGGCAAACTCGAAGAGCTGCATCTTCAGCGGCTCAAGCACCATAAATGTGCCGTCGACACCCGCAGCTATTGAGACACTAAATCCGTTGACAGAGTACAAAAATAGGTTCACCACTGACGGCAAGCTGGCATACGACCCCGTAAGTGCTACCGCTACGAAGGATCAGATCTTCAAGGCAAACACCTTCCGTGCGTTCTATCTCTACGAGCAGGCTGCAAATGCTTCTGACAGCGAGGCTTTCAATGTCGAGATTGCATATACTGCCGGTGCAAACGCAGATAAATCAGGTGTAGTCACAGTGCCTTTCAAGGTAACGACAGACGGAACCACGACCTACAAGGAGATACAGCGCAACCATCTGTACACCATCCAGTTGGGTAACGGTACGGCTGTCCTCACCGGCGATGTGAAGGTGACACTGATTGTTAAGGACTGGGAGACCGGCGAAGTGTTCGAGGAGGAGTTGACTCCGACTGATGATGTGCAGTCATAACCCACACAGAGACGGACAACAGACCAAAGGTTTTTATTAGGCAAAACACACAGTTATATCATAAAGACTAAAGATATGAAAACAAGAAATATACTTGGAATGATGGCGATGGCATCGCTGCTTCTCGGCTCGTGCAGCCAGGAAGAAGGGCTTGATGCCGCGCAGAATCCGGATGGCGAGGGGATGGGTGTCGTCAGCTTCACCCTCTCTACCGGTGTCACCACACGTGCCGAGGGTGAGGTACAGAGTGCCGCCGAGAAAGCAGTGAATACCCTCTACGTCGTGGCGTTCAGGGATGCTGATGCCACGGCAACATCTAAAGGCACAACCTCTACTAAGGGCGAGAACGATGCCGAAGACACCTACGTCATGGCAAAGGAACTGGTTGCCGGCTGGGGCTCTTTCGAGGATAACGTGCAGAAGACGTTCTCTATGGCCGCAGGCAACTATCAGTTCTGCTTCGTGGCAAACCCGAGCACAGCACTGGCTCAGAAAATCAAGGATATGACAGTTGGCGTAAGCACCGTGGCAACCTTCAAGGCATTGGTGGAAGAGCAGGATCCTGACACCAAGCCCATGCTGATGGTCAGCGACTTCTATGGCAACTATGTCGTAGCAACTACTACCGCTGAAGAAGAGACAGACTTAGGCACGGTGACATTGGTACGTGCCATGGCGAGAGTGGACATCGTGAATGCAGCAGATGGTATCACGATAACCAATGCCAAGTTCGCGAACCGTGCTGTCAAGACACCCGTGATCAGCGATAGCGGAACGACAACCAGCACGGATTACTTGTCAAGCAAAGACTACACGCTTAGCCTCGTTGGCAACGCCGAGACACCAAGCAAGACGACCGAAACAATCTATTCCTATGAGCAGATCAATGCAGAAAGTAATCTTCCGTCGATAGAGCTTACCTACACCATCGCAGGACAGAGCGACAAGACCTATAAGCACACTGTCAATTTCAAGAAGAATAGCAGTCAGATTCCTCTGAAGCGCAACTATCTGTACACCATCAAGCTCTCCAACAGCGAGGGTACCCTCACTGTCAAGCTGATTGTTGCAGACTGGACGGAAGGCACAACGTTCGAAATCTCTTCGGAAACGTTGGGAGACGCAGAACACTTAAATGTGGAATAACTTCCGTTAGGATTCTTCACGGCGCAGCCCCCAGGAATGGCTGCACTGACAAAATATAATCAGAGTTCCGAGTCCTCGGAACTCTGATTTTTTTATACGCCCCTCACACCCTCCGAAGACATAAATCCATAGCTTCCTAAAGATATATATCCGTAGGGGTCACAGATATATATCCTTACCCCCTAATCATATATATGTATAGCACCTAACGATATATATCCTTAACCCCCACGGATATATATCGTTGGAACGCAGATTGGGCGCAGTCAGAAAATGTGGCTTAGTATCTTGTCGGTGGCACCGGCTTTGCCTGCGACGTAGTTGCGTGCATTGTCTCCGCACTGTTTCAGGAAGTCGGCATCGGAGAGCAGGCGGTCGAACAGACGGTTCAACTCATCGGGATTGTTGACAGAGAATGCTCCTCCTCCGTCGATAAGCTCAACAGCCTCGGCAAACTTGTGGTATTTCGGGCCGAACGCCACAGGCATGGCGTAGACAGCGGCCTCCAAGACATTGTGTATGCCTGCGCCGAAGCCTCCGCCAACATAGGCAATCTCGCCGTAGCGGTAGATTGACGACAGCAGCCCGAAGCAGTCTATGATGAGGCAGTCGGCACTGCGCACGTTGGTCTCTGTGGCACGTGTGTAGCGTACATAAGGACGCTTTAGCTTCTCCACGATTTCCACGAGATGCGCCTCGTCTATCACGTGCGGCGCGATGATGAGCTTCAGCTCGGGGTGGCGGTTGAAGTAGTCAATGAACAGGTCTTCGTCGGGTTGCCACGAGCTACCGGCCACGATTGTCGTCCGTCCACCTTTGAATGTCTCTACCAGTGGCAGCTCCTTGGACTCCTGTGCTATCTGCAGCACGCGGTCGAAGCGCGTGTCGCCGACAACGGTGACATCTTCAACGCCTATTGCCGACAGATAGCGGCGCGATGCCTCGTTCTGTACGAACAGATGCGTGAAGTCGTGCAGCACGTTGCGGTATGCCGCACCGTACCACCTGAAGAATATCTGATTCCGGCGGAAGATGGACGAGACACTGTAGACAGGAACGTTGCGGCGATGCAGCTCGTCGAGGTAGTTCTTCCAGAACTCATATTTTATGAAGAACGCCATGCACGGGCGTGCTGTGTCGAGGAACTTGCGCACATTGCGTGGCTTGTCGAAAGGCAGATAGCACACGATGTCGGCTCCGCGATATTCCTTCCGCACCTCATAGCCCGACGGAGAGAAGAACGTCAGCAAGATGCCGTACTCGGGATGTATGCGGCGTATGCTCTCAATCAGTGGCCGTCCCTGCTCGAACTCCCCTAACGATGCAGCGTGAAACCAGATGTATTTCTTCGACGAATCAATCTGATGTCTCAGTATGGCATAAGACACGCGCTGTCCCTTGACCATCTTTCGCGGCTTGCGGCTGAACGGCGCATCAAGATGAGCCAATGCAGCATAGATGCCAATGGCTAAATCGTACAGGAACATAATTTCTTACTTGAGTATCTCTAATGCACGCTTCATGCGGCGCAGCGTCTCCTCCTTGCCCAGCACCCATGAGATGTCGAACATGTGCGGTCCCTTGCCTTCGCCAACCAGCGTCAGTCGCCAAGGGTTCATGATGTCGCCGGTCTTGTAGCCTTTCTGTTCTATCCACGCCATCACCACCTTCTCCTGATTGTCGATGCTGAAGTCGTCGATGCCACTGAGCACTTCCATGAGTTCGGCCATCTTCTGTGCCGAGTCCTCCTTCCACCGCTTGCGCACGGTCTTCTCGTCATACGCTGTCGGGGCAACGAAGAAGAAGTCCGACACGCTCCACAGCTCGGGAAGCAGGTCGATGCGGTTCTTTATCATCCCCACCACCGTCTTCACCTTGTCGATGTCGGCATCGTCAACGCCGTGCTGCTTCAGCACGGGGACATACAGCTGTGCTATCCGCTCGTCGGAAGCCGCAGTGATGTATTCGTGATTGAACCACAGGCATTTCTTGTAGTCGAAGCGTGCTCCTGCCTTGCTGCATTTGCCAAGGTCGAACAGCCGTATCAGCTCGTCCATCGACATGATGTCCTGGTCGTTGCCGGGGTTCCAGCCGAGCAGGGCGAGGAAATTTATCACGGCCTCCGGCAGATAGCCTTTCTCCCTGTATCCGCTGCTCACCTCTCCGCTCTTGGGGTCATGCCACTCCAGCGGGAACACGGGAAATCCCAGCCTGTCGCCGTCGCGCTTGCTCAGCTTGCCACTGCCCTCGGGCTTCAGCAGGAGAGACAGGTGTGCGAAGCGGGGCATGGTGTCCTGCCATCCGAAAGCATGGTAGAGCAACACGTGCAGCGGTGCTGACGGAAGCCACTCCTCACCACGGATGACGTGTGTTATCTCCATCAGGTGATCGTCCACGATGTTTGCCAAGTGATATGTCGGCAGCTCGTCGGCAGACTTGTACAGCACCTTGTCGTCGATGATTGACGAGTTCACCGTCACGTCACCGCGTATGATGTCGTCGACGTGTACCTCCTGCCCGGGCTTCACCTTGAAGCGCACGACATACTGTGTCCCCTCGTCCATCAGCCTGCGGACTTCCTCTGCCGACATGCTTAGGGAGTTGCGCATCTGCATGCGGGTAGAAGCGTCGTACTGGAAGTTCGGAATCTCGTTGCGTTTCGCTTCAAGTTCGGCGGGAGTGTCGAAAGCGATATATGCGCAACTGGCATCAAGGAGCTGATGCACATACTTCTTGTAGATGTGCCGCCGTTCCGACTGTCGGTAAGGACCATAGCTGCCGCCGAAGCCCACGCCCTCGTCGAACTCAATGCCCAGCCACTTGAATGATTCGATGATGTATTCCTCGGCACCGGGGACAAAACGGTTTGAGTCGGTGTCCTCGATTCTGAATATCAATTCGCCTCCATGCTGGCGTGCAAACAAGTAATTATAGAGTGCTGTCCTGACACCGCCAATGTGCAGAGGCCCTGTGGGGCTTGGCGCGAAGCGAACTCTGACCTTCCTTTCTGTCATGATATATATGTGTAACCATGAAACCGATTTCGGGACAAGAATCCTCGTCCCAACCTCATTTCACAATAAAACATCCGTTTCTGCGGGCAAAAGTACACGTTTTTGTCTATACTGTCAGTTTTTCTTCGTACTTTTCGCAAATTTATGACTTTATGGAACATCCAGACAACATAAACAGCTCCCGTCTCCGGTCTCTGCTTTACAAGGCGATAATCCTGCTTGCCACTGTCACTCTGATCGTTTACGTCCTGCCGCGCGACGTGAAGTTCAACTATGAGTTCGACCTCAACCGGCCATGGAAGTACAGCCAGCTCATTGCCGACTTCGACTTCCCCATTTATAAGTCCGACGACGTTATCGAACGCGAGCAGGACAGTCTGCTGCAGCGGTTCCATCCTTATTATATTATGGATAAGGAGATTGGCAAATTGCAGATTGAGCAGCTGCGTGCCGACTACAACACCACGCTGCGCGACCTGTTGCCGTCCTACGGTTACTTGTCATATATCCAGCGCACGTTGCAGAAGATTTACAGTGGTGGCATAGTGTCTGCCGCCGACATGGACAGGATGGTTGCCGACAGCGTTGGCAGCATCATGGTGATTGACGACAAGGTGGCGACGGAGACCCCACTGGGGCAGGTCTACTCGCTCCGCACCGCCTATGAGTCTCTGCTGATGGGCGACACTGCACGTTTCAGTCCCGAGGTGCTGCGCCGGTTTCCTCTGAACGATTACCTGAAGGAGAACCTGACCTATGACGCTGCCCGCACATCCGCAGCCAAGGAGGAACTGCTCGACAGCTATTCGTGGTCGAGCGGGGTGGTGCAGAGCGGACAGAAGATCGTTGAACGCGGACAGATAATAGACCAAAACACATATAACATCCTCGAAAGCCTGAAGCGTGAATCCATGAACCGCAATGAAACAATGTCGCAGACATGGTTCCTGGTGCTCGGGCAGGTCATCTTCGTGGCGGTGTTCGTGCTGCTGTTCATGCTCTACCTTGACATCTACCGCAGGGACTTCTTCAACCGGCACAACGGGCTGCTGCTCATCTTCTCCCTCATGGTGATTTACAGCGTGGTGACATCATTCATGGTGACGAACAGCATACTGAGTGTCTACCTGCTGCCATACGCCATGATGCCGCTCATCCTGCGTGTGTTCCTCGATTCGCGCACTGCATTCATGTCGTTCCTCATCACCGTCCTCATCTGCTCCGTCGGGCTGCACTATCCGTATGAGTTCATACTGTTACAGACGGCTGCCGGCCTCATGGGAATCTTTAGCGTCGGTGAGCTGACGCAGCGTTCGCAGATATTCCGTGCAGTGGCACTGGTCATCCTGACGTATGTCGTGGTCTACTTCGCCTACGAGCTTGTCTCGGGGACCGACGTGCAGAACCTGAATATGCGTATGTACATCTACCTCGCAATCAGCGGCTTCCTTGCGCTGTTTGCCTATCCGCTAATGTTCATGGTCGAGAAGCTGTTTGGCTTCACGTCCAACGTCACCATGGTTGAGCTGTCGAATACCAACAATCCGTTGCTGCGCCGTATGTCGGAGACCGCCCCCGGCACCTTCCAGCACTCTCTGCAAGTGGCCAATCTGGCTTCGGAAGCCGCCAGGGCCATTGGGGCAAACAACCAGTTGGTGCGCACAGGAGCCTTGTATCATGACATCGGCAAGCTGGAGAACCCCGGCTTCTTCACCGAGAACCAGACGGGAGGGGTGAATCCGCATGCCAACCTCAGCTACGAGCAGAGTGCACAGGTAGTGATCAGCCACGTCACCGACGGCCTGAAGCTGGCGGAGAAGAACAACCTGCCACGGGTGATACGCGACTTCATAGCCACGCATCACGGCAAGGGCAAGACGAAGTATTTCTACATCTCATGGAAGAACGAACACGGCGGACAGGAACCGCCCGAGGATATGTTCTCTTATCCTGGTCCCAACCCCGGCACACGTGAGCAGGCCATACTGATGATGGCCGATGCTGTGGAGGCTGCGTCGAGGAGCCTGAAGGAATATACAGAGGAGAACATCGATGCATTGGTGGACAGGATTATCGATTCGCAGGTTGCCGACGGCTTCTTCCGTCAGTGCCCCATCACGTTCAAGGACATCGACACCATCAAGACTGTGTTCAAGGGACGGCTGAAGTCGGTCTATCACCCGCGCATTGGCTATCCAGAGCTGAAAAAGAGCTGAGGCTCTGTGCGACGGACGGCTCCCCTCTCACCCGCCTCACTGCGGATCCACGTCGAAATATACCGTAGTGTTGCGGAAGCGGCTGTCGGTCTCGATGCTGTGCTTTATCTGTCGCAGTGCCGTCTCTACGTGTGCGAACGGCAGGCTGTTTTCCACCTTTAGTACGATGCGGCGGAGGAAGAGGCTCTTGACTCTCGACACCGGCGGCCTCATAGGTTCGGACACGCGGCTGCCCAAGACGGCTCTCATGCGTTCCGTCATGATATTGGCGGCATTGTCGACGGTGCTCTCATAGCGGTGCTTCAGGCAGACGTAGACCAGTCTGTAGTAAGGGGGATAGCGGAACAGACGGCGTTCTGCCAGTTGTGTTGCCGCCATACCCTCATAGTCGTTGCGCCGCACGAGATCTATCATGCCATTCTCCGTGTCGTGCGTTTGTAGCACCACCAGGCCACGCCCCTCTGTCCTGCCCGCACGCCCCGACACCTGCACCATGAGCTGAAAAGCACGCTCATAGGCGCGGAAGTCAGGATAGCTCAGCATGTTGTCGGCATTGAGGATGCCCACTATCCTCACGTGCCCGAAGTCCAGACCTTTCGATATTATCTGTGTCCCCACGAGAATGTCTGTCTGCTGTGTCTCGAAGTCGTGCAGTATCTTCTCGTAGTTTATCCGTGAGCCGGATGTGTCGAGATCCAGCCGTGCCACTCGGGCATCGGGGAACAGCGTGTGCAGCTCGTCTTCGATCTTCTCCGTGCCGAAGCCGTGTTGCCTGATGTCTGTGCTTCCGCAGCTGGGACAGGCGGCAGGCACGCCGGTGGTGTTTCCGCAGTAGTGGCACATCAGCCGTCCCGACCGCTTGTGGAATGTCAGCGACACGTCGCAGCGGCCGCACTTGGGTGTCCATCCACAGTCGTGGCACTCCAGCATAGGGGCATAGCCGCGCCGGTTTTGGAACAGGATCACCTGTGCCCCGTCGTCCAACGTCGTTCGGATTCTCTCTATCAGCTCGGGCGAGAACTGCCCCTTCATCAGCTTCTTGCGCTTCAGCTCCTTTATGTCAACGGTCTCCACGCGGGGCAGCTGCACGCCGCGATAGCGTTCCGTCAGTCTCACGAGAGCATACTTGCCGCCTTCGGTGGCGTTGTACCAGCTCTCAAGCGACGGCGTGGCAGTGCCTAACAGTGTCTTCGCACCGGCTGTTGTGGCTAAATAGATGGCGGCGTTACGGGCGTTATAGCGCGG
Organism: Faecalibacterium prausnitzii; assembly: GCA_963639425.1. Lineage (GTDB taxonomy): Bacteria > Bacteroidota > Bacteroidia > Bacteroidales > Bacteroidaceae > Bacteroides. The sequence continues at coordinate 11,333 of CAVHVD010000124.1, read as the reverse complement.
GGCGGGGTCTTGCTGCTTGTAGGTATTCTCGTGTTCCTCGTCAACAATCACCAGCCCGAGGTTTCGGAACGGTAGGAACACCGCCGAGCGTGCGCCGAGTATTATGGGATAGGGGCTGTCCGACAGCTGTCTCAGCCACAGCTCCATGCGCTTGGCATCAGGCCATTTGGAGTGATAGATGCCTATCTGCGAGCCGAAGATGCTCTTCAGGCGTTGCATTATCTGTGCGGTCATGGCAATCTCGGGCAGCAGATACAGCACCTGCTTGCCGGCCTTTATGGTCTCTGCCATCAGGTGAGTGTATATCTCCGTCTTGCCGCTTGAGGTCACTCCATGCAGCAGGCACACGTTCTTGACACGCAGTGCAACCTTGATGCTGTCCAGTGCCTGCTGCTGCGGTGCCGAGAGGCTGTGCAGCGCGATTGCTTCGTTGGCATTGGTGTCATCACCGTTGCTGGCATCTGCTAACTTCCGTCCTGTCCATGCCTTGCTGCTCACCAACGGTGGCATCGCCGCCTTCAGCACGTCACCCACGCTGCACAGGTAGTAGTCTGCCATCCACTGCCAAAACGCCAGCTGCTGTGGCAACAGTGACGGCACACCTTGCAGCATGCCGATGATGTCCTTCACTACATACCCCTGCGGCTCATCGTGGTGCAACGCAGCTACCAGTGCCGTATACGTCCTCTTCGCCCCAAGAGGCACGCTGACCAGCGAACCCACCCGTAGCGGTAACGGTTGCTGTTGCAGCAGCGACGGCGGCACCGAATAGGTGAAGCATCCCTCCAGCGGCAACGGCAATATCACGTCGACAAACAGTCTGTCCATAGCGGGTGCTGGCTGCAAGGGTTCTTCGGCCTCCCCGTCGCTGTCAGAATGTGTAGGCCAGCAGGATCTGCCAGGTCTTGGTCTTGGCACCTGCGTCGCTCAGATTGGCCAGCTCGAAGCTGTTGCCCAAGGGAATTTGGTAGGTGAAGCCTGCCTGCAAGTGTCCCAACAGCTTCACTCCGGCACCCAGGTTAAGCCCCACCTGTGCGTCTTTCTTGTCGATGCCTGTCAGATCCACATCCTTGAAGTTGAAGAAGAAGTCAGGACCTGCTGCGAGATATACACCCAGCGTACTGCCGAGGCCGATGGTGTATTTCAGGTTGACAGGAATCTCGATACCCTGCTGCTTGTATGCGTCCTTGCCGCGCTGGGAGTACATCAGTGCGCCGTCCACGCCAAGTCCCACGACGGGAATGGTGAACTCTGCCATCGGGCCTATGAAGAAGCCTGTGGTATTGTCGGAAATCTTGTTTCCGCTGACATCCAATTTCGAGAGGTTCAGACCACCCTTGACACCAAACTTCAGCTGTGCCTGTGCCGGTACGGCCACTGCGAGGCATACTGCCAACATCAATAGACTGACAATCTTTTTCATCTTTCAGATTTGTTTATGTTGTGATTTATGTAGCACAAAGGTACGCGTTTTTTTCAGTGCGAGATGGTGCGCGAACGATAAAAGTGCTATCTTTGCGCCGGAAAGATGCCGGAGTGGTCGAACGGACCGCACTCGAAATGCGGCGAACGGGTAACTGTTCCTAGGGTTCGAATCCCTATCTTTCCGCCAAGAGCAAGAGAGAGGGAGAGCTTTTCGGTTCTCCCCCTTTTTGTTTTGAAGACAGATACTTATGAATACCCCTCTCATCAGCAGGGATCCGTAACTGTATCGCGATACATCCCCAACTTATCCCGATAAGGTTCCCTCTTTTACGCGCCCCGTCGCGCCACCCACAGCTCGACGGAGTTCACAAGGTTCTGCCAAAGGATGTAGCATCCGGGACCTACGGAGGCCACGGGGTTGAGATAGGTGTAGGTGATCCAAATGGCAAAGGTTGTGTTCTTCTGCCCCAGTGCCTGTCCGGCATCAATGGAGCTGCCATAGCGGCGGCCGATGAGCTTGCCTGCGCCGAACTGCATCAGGCACAGCAGCAGCGAGCCGAGGGCTATCCATCCCAGCAGTGCGGGAGCGGCATCGCTGTGAACGATGTTCTTCACGGTGGTGCCTGTGACGATGGCCAGTGATATGCCCCACAGGTAGAAGCCAAGGTCGGGGATGGCGACGATGCGCCTTTGCAGGCGCGGCAGGAAACGGCGCACCATCCATCCTAGCAGCAGTGGCAGCACGAGCACGAGGCATACCTTGTTCATGATGATGAAGAATGCCGTCCAAAACGTGAGGTGCGCCTCCTTCTCAATCAGCGGAAAGAACGTCGGGATGAGTGCCGCCGTCACGAAGCTGGAGAGGAATGTGTAGGTGGTCATGGAGTTGAGGTTGCCGCCGATCTTGACGGTGATGACGGCGGCGGCAGCAGCCGTAGGGCCGATGATGCAGGTCAGCATGCCCTCCCACAGCACTTTCTGTTCGGTAGACAGCGGCGCAAACAGTATGAGTGCGGCTACGGCTCCTGTGAGTAGCACCTGAAACAGGACGACCCAAAGGTGCCACATTGTGGGACGTAGGCGGCGAAAGTCGACCTTGCAGAACGTGACGAATAGTATCAGGAACATGAAGAGTGGCAGGATGCTGTCGAACAGTGGTTCGAACACACGCGCGGCGGCATCGAGTGCGGGCGTGCAGGCGAACGTCAGATAGGCGGCCGTGCCGATGACCATGGCCGACGGCAGTGTCCAGTTCTTGAGGAACGTAATCAGTCTCATGAGAGTACAAAGTTACGCAGCATTTTAGGATGCCGTTTTTGTTTGCAGATAAAAATAAAAGCGTCTATCTTTGCAGCAGCTTCGTGGTGTTGGTAGAAGCCGATGCGGCAGTTGCGGAAATAGCTCAGTTGGTAGAGCACAACCTTGCCAAGGTTGGGGTCGCGAGTTCGAGTCTCGTTTTCCGCTCGATATTATATATCACATGACAAAGCAAAAGTGGCTGCTCGGATGGTGGAATCGGTAGACACGAGGGACTTAAAATCCCTTGGCTATTGCAGCTGTGTGGGTTCAAGTCCCACTCCGAGTACACACAGGCAGACAACAGAAAAGCTCAGACTACAACAGGCCTGAGCTTTTTTTGTTGTCTTTGACAAGGGAGAAGCTGCCGTCAGATACGACCGCCGTCAAGCAGTTCAAGATACAAGCGGATGGCCTGCTCTATCTCACTCAGGCAGATGAACTCGTCGGCGGTGTGGCTGCGGCTGCTCTGTCCGGGGCCGAGCTTCATGGAGGGAAAGGGCATCAGTGCCTGATCTGACAGCGTGGGGGAGCCGAAAGGGGTGCGCCCCAACGCCCGTGCCCGCATCAGTAGAGGGCTGTCGACAGGGGTCATCGACGAGTTGAGACGGAAGGAGCGGGCGGTGGCTGTGGACGTGATGTGTCGGCACACCTCGTCGAAGATCTGCTTATTGGTGTAGCACTCATTGCTTCTGATGTCAACCACGAAGGTGCAGCGGTCAGGCACCACGTTGTGCTGCGTGCCGGCACTGATCATCGTCACCGTCATCTTCACCGGTCCGAGCAGGCTGCTCTGCCGGGGGAACCGGTAGGTGCTGAACCACTCTATGTCTTTCATGGCCTTGTAGATAGCATTGATGCCCTCGTCTCTGGCGGCATGGCCCGACTTGCCGTGTGCTTCCACGTCGAGCACCATCAGTCCTTTCTCCGCTGCAGCGGGCTGCATACCGGTGGGTTCGCCGACGATGGCGAAATCTATGGGTGGCAACTCGGGCAGCACGCTCTCGATGCCGCCGTGTCCCGACACCTCTTCTTCACAGGAGGCGAGGTACACGAGGTTATAGCTCTGCGGCGTGTCCTTCAATTCCAGAAACACATGGAGCAGGCATACCAGCCCGCCGCCGTCGTCGTTGCTGCCCAGACCGTAGATGCGGTCGCCCTCGACGGAGTGTCTGAAAGGGTCGTGCTGCCACCCGCTGACGGGCTTCACGGTATCGATGTGGACGTTGAGTAGCAGCGTGGGCTTGTGGCTGTCGAAGTCCGGTGCCACACACCACACGTTGTTACCTTTCCTGTGCGTGGGCTGCCCGTGCTCCTCCACGTAAGTTTGTAGGCAGTCGGCTGCCGCCTGTTCGTCGCGGCTCGTAGACGGGATGTCTATCAGCCTTGTCAGTAGCTCCGCTGCCTCTGTCGCCATGCGGCGTATATCGTGTTCCATGATTGTTCTTTCCCCTTCTTCTTTTCGGCTTATCCTCTGAGAACGAATTTCTGTGACATCTCCATTGAGTCTCCTGCGTAGAACTCCACCTCCACCGTGTCCCTGCCGACAGTCATGCGATATGAACCGGCGGCAGGAGAGTGCGTATAGGTCTTTATGCCTGCGCGGTACTCATCGAATAGTGCCGTCTCATCTTTGATGTCGGTGCCGTTGTCATTCTTCATCTTCTTACGCAGCTCGCCATACATGTCGGCTCCCTGTGCGTCTATCTCATATCTGCCGATTTCGTCGTGCGACCACACGCTGTTGAATGTCATCTGCGTTATGCGTCCGTCGTCGCCGTGCCAATCGCACAGCTCCGTCCGATGTGTGTGCCCGCACAGGCAGATGGCGTTGCGGTGGGCAAACAGCTGTCGAAAGTGACGGCGTTTCTGCGTCTCGACATCACTGTCGCCTCCGTGGTAGAACCAACGACAGCTGCTTCCATCGTAGGGGAACAGTGGGCCGTGCACCATTATGAAGGTGTGGCGTGCTCCCTCGGTGTCTGCCAACAGCCGCTCCACCTCCGCGTCGTCGGGGTCGTTGAAGTCTATCACGATATAGGCATCCTGCCCTACGGAGAAGGCAAAATCGGTCTTAACGATTTTCTGCCCCAGTTCTTCGGACATGCGCTGCGGCATGTATCGGCGGTACACCTCATGTGCATCGGTGCCGCGTATGTCGTGATTGCCGACCACGGTCACGAAAGGCAAGCCCCCGAGCTGGCTCTTGAAGCTGTCCATCACGTCTGACAACATCTTCCGATGTACCTCACCACTGCCGCAGTCGCCCTGCACGAGGTCGCCCATCTGCAACACCATCTTTGTGCTGTCCGTTATCAGGGCGGCGGCACGCTTCATCAGCCGTGGACAGCGTTCGCGCCACATCTCCCCGTTACGTGCGAACTCTGCCCGCTGCACACGGTTTAGCCACTCTACAGGCTCGTTGTAGTTTGAATGGTACACGGCGGTAGGCTCGGTGTCGAAGTGCGTGTCGCCGAGAATGACCATACTGTATTTCCCGTCATCACAGGCTGTCAGCACATTGCTCATGGCGAGAGCCGCCAGCCCGCCTCCTGCAAGGCCAATGAAATGTCGTCTGTCCATGGATTGTTCCCCCCTTCTTTTCTGATGTCCTATGTCTGCAAAGGTAGGCAATTGTTGCCGCTGTGGGACAAAGAAAAGGGTGTAAATGCAATTTGGTTTCATCTGAAACTGCTAACTTTGCCGCACAAAACAAAAAACATACCAGCTTTAGAGATACATAATAGGGAGATATGACTATTCGGCATTTATCTGAATTGGTGCGCCGCCAGACCGAGAAATACGGCGACAGCAAATCGGCATTGAGGTATCGCGACGATGCTCACGGTGTTTGGGTGTCCGTCTCATGGAAGCAGTTTGAACAGCACGTCGACGAAACGGCCAATGCCATGGCTGTGATGGGCATAGAGGAAGAGGAGAACGTGGGCATCTTCTCGCAGAACATGGTGGAGAGCTTCTACGTGGACTTCGCCAACTTCTGTAACCGCTCGGTGACGGTGCCGCTCTATGCCACCAGCTCCGCCTCGCAGGCACAGTACATCATCAACGACACGGCCATGCGTCTGCTGTTTGTCGGCGAGCAGTATCAGTATGACATTATCTTCTCAAGCCTGGCACATTGCCACACGCTTCAGCACATCGTGATATATGACCCGACGGTCAAGCGTGACCCACGCGACACTATTTCAATCTATTTCGACGAGTTCATCAGTAAGGGGCAGGGGCTGCCGATGAATGATGTGGTGGAGGCACGCCGCGCCAAGGGTGTCCCCGAGGACTTGATGAATATCCTCTACACATCGGGTACCACGGGCGAGCCAAAAGGCGTGATGCTGACACATGCCAACATCATCGAGCAGATGCGGACTCACCACCTGCGGCTCACGAACATGAACGACCGTGACGTGTCGCTCAACTTCCTGCCACTGACGCATGTCTTCGAGCGCGGATGGTGCTACATCTGCCTGAACGAGGGTGTTGAGATCTGTGTCAACAAGCATCCGCAGGACGTGCAGCGTGCCATGAAGGAGGTGCATCCGTCGCTGATGTGTAGTGTGCCGCGCTTTTGGGAAAAGGTGTATATCGGCGTGAAAGAGAAGATAGACGAGCAAAGCCCCGTGATGAAGAGAATCATGCTTGACGCAATAGCCACCGGCAAGAAGCACAACATCGATTACTTGAGCAAGGGTAAGAAGCCACCAATGCTGCTAAGCGTGAAGTACAGGCTCTACGAGAATACCGTCTACTCACTGCTGAAGCGCACACTGGGACTGGAGAACGCCAAGTTCTTCCCAACGGCGGGGGCCGCCGTAGCCACCGAGGTCTGCGAGTTTGCACATTCCGTGGGCATATATATGATGGTGGGCTACGGACTTACGGAATCCACGGCCACCGTCAGCAACTTCCCGCCGGACCGCTTTGTGATGGGTTCTGTGGGCGAACTTATTGACGGACTGGAGGTCAAGATTGGTGAGGATGACGAGGTGCTGTTGCGTGGCAAGACCATCATGAAGGGCTACTACAAGAAGCCCGAAGCCAACGCCAAGGCTTTTGATGCCGAGGGATATTTCCACACGGGCGACACCGGACGGCTTGAAGGACGCACACTGTTCCTAAAAGAGCGCATCAAAGACCTGTTCAAGACATCAAACGGCAAGTACATCAGTCCGCAGGCCATTGAGGCAAGCCTCTCAATAGATAAGTTCATAGATCAGGTGGCAGTCATTGCCGACGGCCACAAGTTTGTCTCCGCCCTCATAGTGCCAAACTACGGCGAGGTGAAGGAATACGCACGGCAGAATGGCATCGTGTGTGCCGACATGGCATCGCTGTTGGCAGACAGTCGAATAAAGGAACTCTTCCAGGCACGCATAGACACACTGCAACAGCAGTATGCACACTACGAGCAGATAAAACGCTTCACACTACTGCCGCAGCCATTCAGCATGGATAGAGGCGAGATAACAAATACGCTGAAGTTGCGCCGCGCCGTGGTGGCCGAAAATTACAAGGAGGTTATTGCTAAAATGTACGAAGATTAATATCTTCGCACCAAAATAGCATTTCTCAATACGCATAATGATTACCGCAGACCAACTGAAAGACATACAGCAACGCACCGAGGCGTTGGACAAATATCTCGACATTGACAGCAAGAAGATGCAGCTCGAAGAGGAGCAGCTACGCACGCAGGATCCTGACTTCTGGACAGACAAGAACGCTGCCGAGGTGCAGATGAAGAAGGTCAAGGAGTTGCAGAAATGGGTGGACGGATATAAAGAGGTGAAGTCGCTGACCGACGAGGTGCAGCTGTCGCTGGAGTTCTACAAGGACGAGATGGTGACCGAAGCGGATGTGGATGCGGCATACGCCAAAGCCGTGGCAGCCATCGAAGCTCTGGAGATGAAAAACATGCTGCGCGATGAGGCCGACGACATGGACTGCGTGCTCAAGATAAACTCCGGTGCCGGCGGCACAGAGAGTCAGGACTGGGCTAACATGCTGATGCGCATGTATCTGCGATATGCCGAGACACACGGTTACAAGACCGCCATCGCCAATCTTCAGGAAGGTGATGAGGCGGGCATCAAGACATGCACTATCGAGATTCAGGGTGGCTATGCCTATGGCTATCTGAAGGGGGAGAACGGTGTGCACCGGTTGGTGCGCGTCTCTCCGTACAACGCACAAGGCAAGCGCATGACATCATTCGCATCTGTCTTCGTCACGCCGTTGGTCGACGACACCATTGAGGTGAAGGTGGACATGGCCAAAGTGTCGTGGGATACGTTCCGTTCGAGCGGTGCTGGCGGACAGAACGTCAACAAGGTGGAGTCGGGCGTGCGCCTGCGCTATCAGTATAAAGACCCTTATACCGGTGAAGAAGAAGAAATATTGGTGGAGAACACTGAGACACGCGACCAGCCCAAGAACCGCGAGAACGCCATGCGGCAACTCAAGTCCATCCTCTACGACAAGGAACTGAAGCACCAGAATGAGGAGAAGGCAAAGGTGGAAGCCGGCAAAAAGAAAATCGAGTGGGGTTCGCAGATACGCAGTTACGTCTTTGATGACCGCCGCGTGAAGGATCACCGCACCGGCTATCAGACCAGTGATGTCAACGGAGTGATGGACGGCGAGATTGACGGCTTCATCAAGGCATACCTCATGGAGTTTGCCGGACAGAGTCAGGAGAAACTTTAAAATCTATATACTATGTCATCAATCGCAAGGAAAAACAAGAAGACTCTCAGAGAGAAGAAAGAAGAGAAGCAGGGCAAGCAGATTCTGTTTGGCTTCGCCATAGCAGCCATCATATTGGTGGTGCTGATGTTCATGTGGTATTCGCAGCAGTAAGGCGTAGTATCTGCTCCGCGAACCACACATATATACACACAAATGCCGCAAGAAATCGAGCGCAAGTTTCTCGTCACCACGGATGCCTATCGCGATATGGCAGTATCAAGCAGCCACATCGTGCAGGGCTATATCTGTAGTGATGGAGGTTGCACGGTGCGTATCCGCTTGCGCGACGCACGCGCTTTCATCACCATAAAGGGACCATCGGATAAGGCAGGGCTGAGCCGCTATGAGTGGGAGATGGAGATAGCAGCTTCCGACGGACATGAACTGATGCGCCTGTGCCAACCGGGGATAATCGACAAGAGGCGTTACCTTGTGCCGTGTGGTGACCACACGTTTGAGGTCGATGAGTTCTATGGTGATAATCAAGGATTGGTGGTTGCTGAGATTGAACTGTCGGCAGAAGATGAACCTTTCGAGCGTCCGCCATTCTTGGGGCGCGAGGTCACGGGCGACCGCCGTTACTATAACTCTCACCTGCGGCAGAAGCCGTACACGCAGTGGGAGTGATGTATATCCCAACCATAACGATATAATTGTCCGGCGATATTGTTATCATCGCTCGAAGACAACAATATTATTGTCCAATACAAATAATGTCAAGGGCGCGGTCTTCTGCTGCCTCCATAATCTCGCGTTCACCAGGGCCTTTGTCATTGATGCCGCAAAGGTGCAGCACGCCATGGATGATGACACGATGCAGCTCCTGAACATAAGGTGTCGAGAGCTGAAGGCTGTTTGATTGCACGGTGTCGAGACTGATGAAGATTTCGCCGTCAAGGCGGTGCCCCTCGCAGTAGTCGAAAGTGATGATGTCGGTATAGTAGTCGTGCTGGAGGTATTGGCGGTTGACGGAGAGGATCTCCTCGTCGGAGCAGAAGTAATATGTTATCCTGCCCACACGGCGACCGTAGCTCTCCGCCACACGTCCTATCCAGTCACAGACAGCCTGCCGGTCAATGTTGGGCATCGGAACGTCTATGGTATTGAAGCTGATAGTCATATATTGTAATATGTATATGGATATTTACCTTCCCGTATTTCCTCAATAGAAGAACATATAGCTGAACAGTATTCCTGCAATGATGCCGGACAGATCGGCGATCAGTCCGCAACCAACGGCATTGCGTGTCTTGCTGATTCCCACACTGCCGAAATAGACTGCAAGGATGTAGAACGTGGTATCCGAAGCTCCACGCAGCACGCAGCTCATGCGCCCAACGAGTGTGTCGGCACCATATTGCTGCATGGTGTCTATCATCAGCCCATTGGCAGCACTGCCGCTGAGACTCTTCATCAGTCCTGTGGGCAGAGCCTTCACGAAGCTGTTGTCAATACCTAACTGTGATACGAGGCTGCCGATGGCATCGACAAGTAGGTCAAGGGCACCCGAAGCGCGAAACACGCCAATACCAACAAGAAATGCCACAAGATAGGGAATGATGCGCACGGCAGTGGTAAATCCCTCTTTCGCACCTTCGATAAAAGCATCATAGACATTGATCTTCTGCTTCAAGCCCCACAGGATGAAAGCTATGATGATGCTGAAAAGCAGTATGTTGGCGATTAGCGTCGACCATGTACCCATAGACTCGCGGCTGACGCTGAGGAAAAGCCACATCAGTGCGCTGAACATCAGTGCAATGCCAAGTGCGAGGAACATGATGGGACGGCACAGCAGGTTGATGCGCTGCGCCGCGCTGACCACAAGCACGCCGACGGTAGTACTGACACCGCTGGTCAGCAGTGTCGGTATAAAAATGTCGGTGGGTTGCGCTGCACCCATCTGCGAGCGGTAGAGCATTATACTGATGGGTATGAGTATCAGTCCGGAGGTGTTGATGACGAGGAACATGATCATGGGGTTGGAGGCCGTGTCCTTTTGCGGATTGATGTCTTGTAGTTGCTTCATGGCTTTCAGTCCCAATGGTGTGGCCGCATTGTCCAATCCCAGCATGTTGGCACTCAAGTTCATGAAGATGGAACCGAGGGCAGGGTGTCCTTTGGGTATGTCGGGGAACAGGCGGCACATGACGGGACTCAGGAAGCGTGAGAGTGAACCGATAAGTCCGCTAAGCTCTCCTATCTTCATCAGCCCGAGCCAAAGAGACAGAAGTCCTGTAAGCCCGATGGCGATCTCGAATGCCGAGCGCGATGAACTGAAAGTGGCATCGATGAGCTGTGTGAAGATGTCGGTGTCGCCGGTCAGCAACAGCTTGGCAAGAGCCACGATGAAAGCCACCACGAAAAAGCCAATCCAAATGTAGTTCAGTATCATGCGTCGTCTTCGGCGGGTCGTTTCTTTCCACAAAAGTAGGCATATCTTTCCGCCTCACGATGTTTTTTCATAATTTTGTTTTCAAATAAGGTTTCGCACTATTAGGAAATGACATCAGACTCTTTTGATATACGCGACCACCAACTGACAAGCTCGGAAAAGGAGTTTGAGAATGCGTTGAGACCGCTGCATTTCGAGGACTTCAACGGACAGGACAAGGTGGTGGACAATCTGCGTGTGTTCGTGAAGGCGGCACGCATGAGGGGCGAATCGCTGGACCACGTGCTGCTGCACGGCCCTCCCGGACTGGGGAAGACAACGCTGAGTAACATAATCGCCAACGAGCTTGGCGTGGGAATAAAGATAACATCGGGGCCTGTGCTGGACAAGCCCGGTGACCTCGCCGGCATCCTGACCAGTCTGGAGACAAACGACGTGCTCTTCATAGATG
>CAVHVD010000123.1:0-31546 GCA_963639425.1 Faecalibacterium prausnitzii | reverse complement strand
ATACGTCCCTTCCCCTCCCCCTGCGAGAGCGAATACGACACCTTTGCCTGCGGACACGCCAGCAACTCCATCTCGGCGGCTCTCGGCATGGCCGTGGCGGCGCAACTAAAGCGGGAGACCGCCCGCCGCATAGTGGCCGTGATTGGCGACGGCAGCATGAGCGGCGGCCTGGCATTCGAGGGGCTGAACAACGCTTCGAGCATGCCGAACGACCTGCTCATCGTCCTCAACGACAACAATATGTCCATCGACAAGAGCGTCGGCGGCATGCGGCAATATCTCGCGAACCTGCACACGACGACCGGCTACAACCAGCTGCGCTACAACATGTCGCAAGCACTCTCACGGATGGGGCTGCTCGACGATGAGCGCAAGAAGACACTGATACGCCTCGGCAACAGCCTCAAGTCGGCAATGGCACGTCAGCAGAACGTCTTCGACGGCTTCAACATCCGCTACTTCGGCCCCGTGGACGGACACGATGTCATGGGGTTAGTGCGCGTGCTGCGCGACATAAAGGACATGAAAGGGCCGAAGCTGCTGCATCTGCACACCATCAAGGGCAAGGGCTTCGAGCCTGCCGAGAAGGATCCAAGCAGTTGGCACGCGGCAGCGGCCAAGTTCGACCCCGAGACAGGACGTTATCTCACGGTGAAGGGCACGGAGAACCTGCCACCGAAATACCAGGATGTGTTCGGCAATACCCTCGTAGAGTTAGCGGCAGCGAACCCGAACATCGTGTGCATCACGCCCGCCATGGCACAGGGCAGCGGACTGACGAAGATGATGGAGACATATCCCGAACGGACATTCGATGTGGGCATTGCCGAGGGACATGCCGTGACCTTCTCCGGCGGACTGGCAAAGGAGGGCATGCAGCCGTTCTGCTGCATCTACTCTTCGTTCTTGCAGCGTGCCTATGACAACATAATACACGACGTGGCACTGCTGCGACTGCCGGTGGTGCTGTGCGTCGACCGCGCCGGCCTCGTCGGTGAAGACGGCCCTACACATCACGGGGCGTTCGACATGGCATTCCTGCGCCCGATACCCAACCTGACGATAGCCTCACCCCTCGACGAGCACGAGCTGCGCCGCCTCATGTACACGGCACAACTGCCGGGGAAGGGGCCGTTCGTGATTCGTTATCCGCGCGGACGCGGCGAGCACACCGACTGGCAGTGTCCGCCGGAGGAGATCCCTGTCGGACGGGGGCGTTGTCTCAAGGAGGGACAGGACATGGCCGTCATCACCATCGGCCCCATAGGGAACATGGCTGCAAGAGCCATAGCCACCGCCGAGCACGACACAGGACGCAGCATAGCGCACTATGACCTGCGCTTCCTCAAGCCTCTCGACACCGAAATGCTCTGCCGGATAGGTTCGACATTCAGGCGCATCATCACCGTGGAGGACGGCGTGCGCAACGGCGGCATGGGCAGTGCGGTGACGGAATACCTGTCCGACAGCGGCAGCACGGCACACGTCACACGCCTCGGACTGCCCGACGACCACTTCGTGGAACACGGTGCGGCCGATGAGCTGTACCACATCTGCGGTCTGGATGCCGAGGGCATCTGCCGCACAATCAAGGAGGAGCTGAAATCATGAAGATTATAATAGCCGGAGCGGGAAACGTAGGCGTGCATCTCGCCAAGCTGCTCTCGAAGGAGAAGCAGGACATCATCCTCCTCGACGAGGATGCCGACAAGCTGAGTGCGCTGAACAACAGCCTCGACATCATGACCGTGGCAGGGTCGCCGACATCATTCAAGACGCTCAACGACATCGGCATCGACAATGCCGACCTGTTCATTGCCGTCACGCCCGACGAGAGCCGAAACACGACCGCCTGCATGTTCGCCATGCACCTCGGGGCACGCAAGACCGTGGCCCGCATCGACAACTACGAATATCTGCGCCCGGGACACAAGGAGTTCTTCAGCAAGATGGGCATAGACTCGCTCATCTATCCCGAGCACCTGGCGGCCACGGAGATAGTGTCGTCCATACGCATGAGCTGGGTGCGCCAGTGGTGGGAGATAAACGGCGGCTCGCTGATCCTCATCGGTGCCAAGATGCGTGAGAAGGCAGAGATACTGAACATCCCGCTGTATAAGCTCGGCGCGCCCGACCTGCCCTATCATGTCGTGGCAATCAAGCGCGGCAACGAGACCATAATTCCTGGCGGCAACGACGAGATACATCTACATGACATAGTGTACTTCACCACCACACGACGCTACGTACCCTACATCCGCAAGATTGCCGGAAAGGAAGACTATGCCGACGTGCGCACGGTGATGATTATGGGTGGCAGCCGCATAGCCGTGCGCACGGCTATGTATGCGCCCGACTATATGCAGGTGAAGATAATCGAGAGCGACCCCGACCGCTGCAACTACCTCACCGGCGTGCTGCCGGAGAAGGTGATGGTCATCAACGGCGACGGCCGCGACCTTGACCTGCTGGTCGATGAGGGGCTGAAGAGCGTCGATGCCTTCGTGGCACTGACGGACAACTCCGAGACGAACATCCTGGCATGCCTCGCCGCCAAGCGCATGGGCGTGGAGAAGACCGTGGCAGACGTTGAGAACATAGACTACATCGGCATGGCCGAGAGCCTCGACATCGGCACGGTGATAAACAAGAAGCTCATCGCCGCCAGCCACATCTATCAGATGATGCTCGATGCCGATGTCAATAACGTGAAGTGCCTGACCTTCGCCGATGCCGACGTGGCCGAGTTCACCGTCAAGGAGGGGTCGCGCATCACGAGCGGCAAGGTCAAGGACCTCGGGCTGCCACGCTGTGCCACCATAGGCGGGCTTGTGCGCGACGGAGAGGGCTATGTCGTGAACGGAAACACGCAGATACAGGCCGGCGACCACGTCATGATGTTCTGTCTCAGCATGACCATAAAGAAGATTGAGAAATTCTTCAACTGACACACTCTGACCGGAATGATACGGAACAAGGCCATCATAAAGATTGTGGGCTACCTGCTGCTGCTCGAGACACTGCTGCTGCTGCTGTGTGCCGCAGTGTCGGCATGGTACGGCGACACGGCTCTGCGCAGCCTGCTGCTCTCCGCAGCGATAACGGGTGCGGTGGGAGCGTTGCTCAGCCTGTCCATGCGCAAAGAGAAACTGAACTCGCTCTCACGGCGCGACGGATACCTCATGGTCAGCCTCACGTGGCTTGCCTTCGCTGCTTTCGGCATGCTTCCGTTCTGCATCGACGGGCACATCCCCAACGTTGCCGACGCTTTCTTTGAGGCCATGTCGGGGCTGACGTGTACGGGAGCGAGTGTCCTCGACGACATCGACAACTTCCCGCGCGGCCTGCTGCTGTGGCGCAGTCTGTCGCACTGGATCGGGGGCTTGGGCATCATCATGATTACCATTGCCGTACTGCCGTTCTTCGGGGTCAACAGCTTGCAGATGTTCGCCGTAGAGGTCAGCGGGCCGACGGTCAACAAGGTCAACCCGCGCATAGGACGCACGGCACAGCTCATCTGGATGGTCTATACGGGCATGACACTGCTGCTGGTAGTGCTGCTGGCGGTGGGCGGCATGAGCATCTTCGACAGCGTGTGCCACGCCATGAGTGTGGCCGCCACCGGCGGGTTCTCCACACATCAGGACAGCATCGCTTTCTATCACTCGCCATACATCGAATACGTGCTCACCTTCTTCATGTTCGTCAGCGGCATCAACTTCAATCTGCTGATACTGCTCGTCATGAGACGCTTCAGCCGCGTGCTACACAACGGCGAGCTGCGCTGGTATGCCACGATGATTGGAATGGTGACGTTGCTGTTCGCCGCCTCGCTCTATCTGACGCGGGGCATGGGTGTCGAGGAGTCCCTGCGAAAGTCACTGTTCCAGATCATCTCGCTCCAGACATCGACAGGACTGGTGTCCGAGGACTACGGCACGTGGCCCATGTCGCTGACGGTGGTGCTGTTCAGCGTTATGCTCGTGGGAGGGTGTGCAGGCAGCACCTCGGGCGGCATGAAGTGCATACGGTTGCAGGTGCTGGTCAAGGTGGCCAAGAACGAGTTTAAGCACATACTCCACCCGAACGCCGTCCTGCCGGTGCGGCTCGACAAGACCGTGTCGCAGCCGTCGCTAATCACCACCGTCATGGCCTTCTGCTTCCTTTATATCGCCATCATCTTTGCAGCGGCATTCCTGCTCTCGGCAATGGGCATCAACGTCATCGATGCCTTCGGCCTCAGCGTGTCGTCCATCGGCAACATGGGCGTGGCCTTCGGCTCCTACGGCCCTATCTATTCATGGAGCTCCGTGCCCGATGCCGGAAAATGGCTGCTCTCCGCGCTGATGCTGCTGGGTCGTGTCGAGATCTTCACCGTGCTGCTGCTGTTCACGCCGCACTTTTGGCGGCGCAGTTAGCCGTATTTTCATGAGCATATTTGCAGGCGCACAGCCGCCTGTCTGTGGACGTACAGCCACGGTTCTGTGGTTGTACGTCCACAGACACGCCGTCGTCAGTATCAGAAATTCTTGAAGACCGACGGCGTGACGACGGGTCGTCAGTCTTTCATGCACCCTATAGGAATGACATATACACCGTCCTTCCTCCGGTAGGCATATTGGCCTACGCCAATGACCACCGCCATGAACGACGGGGCTGGCATTCGTCCTGTATCAATCTTGCCGGACAAGGCTATGAGGTTGGCAGCACCCTCCTCTATGCGCTCCATGCCACCAATCTTTATTTCCAGCAATGCATAGCTGCCATTGCGACGGTGAAGCACAGCATCACATTCCAGACCATTGCCGTCGCGGTAATGATAGAGTGAACCGTCCAGTGCCTCAGCATAGACACGCAGATCCCGCACCACAAGATCTTCAAAGAAAAGGCCGAAAGACTGCAGGTCATTAACCAAATCCTTTGGGCCAAGACCAAGTGCGGCAGTGCCGATACTTGGGTCAACAAAATGGCGTGTGTCACTCGTGCGAATGGCAGCCTTGCTCCTTATGTTGGGGTTCCATGCCGCAAGGTCTTCTATGACATAAAGCCTCTTCAGAGCTTTGATATAGTCCATTACGGTGTTTTCGTCCAAAGTGCCGGCATCATTGGCAAGCATGTCTTTCCGGATTGTCGCCACAGACACCTGTTGGGATATGTTGCGGGCATAAGAGCGCAACAGGAACCTCGCACGTTCTGCGTTCCTCCTTACTTTATCTACCCGCTGAATGTCGTAGTTCACAACGGAGTCGTAATAGTCGACAGCTTGGTCAAGAGCCGCATCTTTGGATATGATTGTGGCCCAAGGCCATCCGCCACGGCAGGTAAGGAATGCGAGATTCTCAATATCAATACCATTCGCCTGGGGTTCAAAATCCTTCCCGTCAAACAGGTCTTTCAAGCTTACCGTACCCGTAGATTCTTCCGACTCATACAGACTCATGGGACGCATCTTCAGATGGGCAAAACGTCCTGTACCGCTGTGTATTGTCTCGTCTGCCTCCGGCAACACAGACGAGCCTGTAAGTATGAATTGCGACGGCTCGCCTCTTCTGTCCACTTCACTTCGTATGCAATCCCATATCGGAGGAAGTGCCTGCCATTCGTCGATAAGACGCGGTGTCTTGCCTTCAAGCAGGGTCTTGGGATTAAGTTCTATCATCTGGGTGCTTTGCCTCAAGACAGCAGAATCGCCCAAATCAAGTATGCTGCTTGCCAATTGTTTGGCTGTAGTCGTCTTGCCACACCACTTTGGCCCCTCAACAAGGACTGCACCCTTACCAAGGATTTTACGTTTTAGCAGTGCGTCTGCGATGCGGTGTTTATACTTTGCCATAAGCGTTATATTTTGAGTGCAAAGTTAAGAGATGTCGTTCTGAATATCAAGGGTTTCCACAAATATTCAGTAATTTGAGGGCAATTTATTCAGTAATTTGTGGATGATTCGTTCAGTAATTTGTGGACGATTTATTCAGTAATTTGTGGGCGATTCATTCAGTAATTTGTGGAATACGTCACTCGCCGAAACGCTCCTTCATCAGTGCCTCCAGGCGCAGCGTCTCGTCGCGATATTGTGCCGCGTCGATGAACTCCAGCCGCTTCGCGGCCTCCTTCATGCTGCGCCGCGTGCGGTCTATGGCTTTCTGTAATTGTTCGCGACTCATGTATGCCGTGATCGGGTCTGCCACGGCCGAGATGGAACCGGCGGTCTCCACGTATGCCTGCGGTGCTGCGCCCTTGGACGCACCCTTGGATGTTATGGTGCTGCGGGCATCACCGGCAGCCTCTATCGACGGTGCGAAGACCGACAGGTTCTTGGCCTTCGTGATCTGTTGCGGCGTGATGTGGTGCTCGGCATTATAGCGCAACTGCTTCTCGCGCCTGCGGTTTGTCTCGTCGATGGTCTGCTGCATACTCTCCGTGATGCGGTCGGCATACATTATCACCGTGCCGTTGACGTTGCGTGCCGCACGCCCCGCCGTCTGCGTCAGTGCGCGGTGCGAACGCAGGAAGCCCTCCTTGTCGGCATCAAGAATGGCAACCAGCGACACCTCGGGCAGGTCCAGTCCCTCGCGCAGCAGGTTCACGCCCACCAGCACGCTGTACAGTCCCTCACGCAGGTCGCTCATTATCTTCACCCGCTCCAGCGTGTCCACGTCGCTGTGGATGTAGTTGCAGCGGATGCCGCGATCCAGCAGGTACTCCGTCAGCTCCTCCGCCATACGCTTGGTCAGCGTGGTCACAAGGACACGCTCGTCGCGCTCGATGCGCTGCTGTATCTCTTCCATAAGGTCGTCCACCTGATTGTGGCTCGGGCGCACCTCTATGATTGGGTCCAGCAGTCCCGTGGGACGTATCACCTGCTCCACCACCACGCCGTCCGACTGCCGCAGCTCGAACTCGGCGGGTGTAGCACTGACATAGATCACCTGCCGCGCCATCGCCATGAACTCCTCGAACTTCAACGGCCTGTTGTCCCGCGCTGCGGGTAGGCGGAAGCCATACTCCACCAGGTTCTCCTTGCGGGCACGGTCACCGCCATACATGGCGCGTATCTGCGGCACGGTGACATGGCTTTCGTCGATGACAATCAGGAAGTCCTTCGGGAAGAAGTCGAGCAGACAGTAAGGCCTCGTCCCCGGCTCACGCCCGTCGAAGTAGCGCGAGTAGTTCTCGATGCCCGAACAGTGACCCAGCTCGCGGATCATCTCCATGTCGTAGGTCACGCGCTCCAGCAGGCGGTGTGCCTCGACCATCTTTCCCGCCTCCTCAAACATACGCACCTGCGCGTGTAGGTCATCTTCAATCTGATGGATAGCCCGCATGGTGGACTCCTTGGTGGTCATGAACAGGTTGGCGGGATAAATCTTATACTCGTCAAACTCTGCCACCGTATGTCCGCTCACGGCATCGACCTCCTCTATCGTATCCACCTCGTCGCCCCAGAACACCACGCGCAGCACGCTGTCGGCGTATGCCAGGAAGATGTCGACCGTGTCGCCACGGACGCGGAAGTTGCCACGGTTGAGATCTACATCGTTGCGCACGTACAGGCTGTCCACCAGCTTGCGCAGGAACACATTGCGGCTCAACGCCTTGCCGCGCTGCACGCCGATTACGTTCTGATAGAAGTCCGCAGGGTTGCCCATGCCGTAGATGCACGACACCGACGACACGACCAGCACATCCTGCCGCCCCGACAGCAGTGCCGACGTTGCCGCCAGCCGCAGCTTGTCAATCTCATCGTTGATGGCCAGATCTTTCTCTATGTACGTGTCGGTCGACGGCAGGTAAGCCTCGGGCTGGTAGTAGTCATAGTATGACACGTAGTACTCGACGGCATTGTTCGGGAAGAAGCTCTTGAACTCGCCATACAGCTGTGCCGCCAGCGTCTTGTTGTGGCTCAGCACCAGCGTCGGCTTGTTCACGTTAGCCACGACATTGGCAATGGTGAACGTCTTGCCCGAGCCGGTGACACCCAGCAATGTCTGCGCCGGCAGTCCGCCGAGCACGCCCTCCGTCAGCTGCGCCACAGCCTCGGGCTGGTCGCCGGTGGGCTTGTATGGCGATGTCAGTTCAAATCTGTTCATTGTGTACGTGCGTCCCTCCCTCCTTTTCCATCGTGCCGCAAAGATACGAACCCGTCCCGACAGGAAGCAGGAAATCCGTGGAGTTTGCATTTTTTATATTGGGGCACGTTGGTCAATTCGCACACATGGGCTATCTTTGCGCGATATTCCGACAGAGTGCGTGCAAGCACAGGAAGAGAAGACGACAGATGAGAAGACACTCCACGACAATAATGTCCGTTGCCCTGGCAGCACTGCTGACAGCCACCACATCATCGTGCGGCAGCTACACCAACGTGTTCAAGAGCAATGACCCCGACTTCAGGTACGAAGCGGCAAAGGCATACTTCGCCACGGGGCAGTACAGCCGCGCCGCCACACTGCTGAACGACCTGATAACCATCCTGAAGGGAAGCTCGAAAGGAGAGGAGTCGGTCTACATGCTCGGAATGTCCTACTACAACAACAACGATTACAGCACGGCGGCACAGACTTTCCAGCAGTACTACACGGTATATCCGCGCGGCAAGTACGTGGAGCGTGCACGCTTCTATGCCGGCAGGGGTCTGTACCTGAACTCACCCGAGGCACGGCTGGACCAGACGGAGACATACAGTGCCATACAGGAGCTGCAGGTATTCATCGAATACTATCCCGACTCGCAGTACAAGAACGAAGCTCAGGAAATGATCTTCGAGCTGCAAGACAAGCTGGTGGAGAAAGAGCTGCTGGCATCGGAGGTGTACTATAACTTAGGCACATACCTCGGCAACAACTATCTGTCGTGCGTCATCACGGCGCAGAACGCCCTCAAGGACTATCCCTACACGCGCTTCCGCGAAGACCTGTCGCTACTGGTGCTGCGTGCCAAGTACGCCATGGCGCAGAACAGCGTCGAAGACAAACGCATAGACCGCTACCGCGAAGCCGCCGACGAGAGCTACGCCTTCAAGAACGAGTTTCCCGACAGCGAGAATGTGAAGCTGGCCGACGAGATACTGGCGAAGACGGAGAAGGTGCTGTCGGGAGTGTCTGAAGACGAGTGAGGGAGACGAGAGAGAAACAACAAAAATATCTGAACATACATACGAGAAGCATTT
This sequence comes from Faecalibacterium prausnitzii, assembly GCA_963639425.1. Taxonomy (GTDB): domain Bacteria; phylum Bacteroidota; class Bacteroidia; order Bacteroidales; family Bacteroidaceae; genus Bacteroides. The sequence continues at coordinate 22,380 of CAVHVD010000123.1, read as the reverse complement.
AGAGTTATGGACTACAAGAAGACAAATGCCGCAACAACGACCATCACGCGTGACATTGTGAAGATGTGCGAGGACACCGGCAACATCTACGAGACGACAGCCATCATCGGCAAGCGTGCAAACCAAATCAGCATCGACATAAAGAACGACCTCCAGAAGAAGCTGGCGGAGTTCGCTTCATATAACGACAACCTTGAAGAGGTGTTCGAGAACCGTGAGCAGATTGAGATTTCGCGCTTCTACGAGCGTCTGCCGAAGCCGGACCTGATCGCCACGCAGGAGTATATCGAGGGTAAGATCTACTACCGCAATCCTGCCAAGGACAAGGACATGATGGACTAAGGACGGGAGAGAAGACAGAGGGAGGCACACACAATGATACAGAGAGTGCAATCGCTATATCTGCTGGCTGTGACCGTACTGCTCATCCTGACGATGCTGCTGCCGATAGGCTACTACACGTATGCCGGTGAGCCGTTCAGCGACGTGTTGCGCCCGCTGGGCATCAGCCTGGCAGACGGCAGCCACGAGAGCACGTGGGGACTGTTCGCCATACTGCTGGTCAGTGCCGTGGTGTCCTTGGGCACGATATTCCTGTTCCGCAACCGCATGTTGCAGGTGCGTATGACCGTCTTCAGCAGCGTGCTGCTGGTGGGCTACTACGTAGCGACGGGCGTGTTCATATTCGTGATGAAGGGCAACAGCGAGGCCGAGACATTCCGCCCGGGCGTGGCACTGGCACTGCCGCTGGTGTGCATCGTGCTGAACTATTTGGCATTTCGTGCCATCTACAGCGATGAGGTGATGGTGCGTGCTGCCGACAGGCTGAGAAGATAGGCAAGCCCCTGACATAGAAACACGGCACGCGGAGACTGCTACGAGAATGAGAGCAGTCTCCGCGTGCCGCGTTTCTTCATGTCACTTGTTGTCGGCAAGGAAGCGTTCGGCCTCCATCGCGGCCTTGCAGCCTCCGGCGGCGGCGGCCACGGCCTGCCGGTAGTGTGGGTCTGCAACATCGCCTGCGGCAAACACGCCGTCTACGTTGGTACGTGCCGACGCGCCGTCGGTGATGATATATCCGGCCTCATCGGTATGCACATAGGGCTTGAACACGTCGGAGCTGGGCTTGTGGCCGATGGCGAGGAAGAAGCCGTCAATGGCAATGTCGTAGTGCTGCTCGTCGCTCTGCCCGCGACGTTTCACCACGTGTGCGCCCTCCACGCCGTTGTCGCCGAACAGCCCTTCCACATTGTGCTCGAACAGAACCTCAATCTTGGGGTTCTGCATGACGCGCTCCTGCATTATGCTCGAAGCACGCAGGAACGGCTTGCGCACAATCAGGTAGACCTTCGAGGCCAGCCCCGCCAAGTAGGTAGCCTCCTCGCAGGCGGTGTCTCCCCCACCCACGACAGCCACGACCTTACGGCGATAGAAGAAGCCGTCGCAGGTGGCACACGCGCTCACGCCCTGTCCTGCATATTTCTTCTCATCGTCAAGCCCGAGATACTTGGCGGCGGCACCCGTGGCGATGATGAGCGCATCCGTCTCAACCACCCGCTCGTCATCGATAGTGATGCGGAACGGACGCTTGCTGAGGTCGGTGGCCGTGACCACGCCCTGCCGCAAGTCCGCCCCGAAGTTCTCGGCCTGCTGACGCATGTTCTCCATCAGCTGATTGGCATCAATGCCATCGGGAAATCCCGGGAAGTTCTCAACGACGGTGGTCGTCGTGAGCTGGCCGCCCGGCTGTAGGCCGCAGTAGAGCACCGGTGCCAGGTTGGCACGTCCGGCATATATCGCGGCGGTATAGCCCGCAGGCCCTGAGCCGACTATCAACAGTCTTGTCTTTTCTGTCTCCATATTCTCTCCTTTCACCATAGTATATGTGTATGTGTATCTTTTGTCTCTGTCATCTCAAGTCCACAACCTCCGCATCGGGATACTGCGAGCGGTCAAACACGAAGAGGCTGTCGGGGAAGTCCTGCCGCGCCACAAAGGTATCGATGCCTATCACCGTGACATCGCGCCCGCCGTGACCGGCAATGCTGATGACCTTCGGCAGGAATGATGTCCTGTCAATCATTACGACGATGCTCTGCAAGTCGCGACGCCGCGGGTCGGATGTGGTCATGACGACCTTATACACGCCCTGCACCGCCGTCGTGCCGTCGAGCGCGAGGCTGTACCCCTGCTTATACATGTCGAGCCAGGCATAGGGGTTCAGCGTCTGTAGCTCCGCCGCCGTCGGTGCGGAGATGCTCACCTCATCGGTCTGCTCAAGATATGTCCACTGCGTGCTGCCGTCGTACCACGTGCGCAGGCCTCCGGCATCGAGCACGAACTTGCGGCCTTTCAGCCTTATGCTACCGGCGGACGTGCCATCCGCCGTGCTCACGGTGAAGCCTATCTGCACACCGCCGCCGTTGCTCCTGTATGTCTCGGCAGCGCGGTCGAGGATTTCGCGGGCGGTCATCGTGTCCGTCTGTGCAGAGACCTCCGCACAGCACAACATGAGCAGCGTCACCACACAGGCAGACACCGTTCGCAGCAGTACGGCAACATGCGTTCCCATCGTCATTTGAGGTTAAGATTGTTCAGCTTCATTTGTAGGTCGGTCTCATCGACACACAGCACGTCACGCGGCTTGCTGCCCTGCGACGGGCCGACGATGCCGGCCTTCTCCAACTGATCCATGATGCGTCCGGCACGGTTGTAGCCGATAGAGAACTTGCGCTGGATGAGTGAGGTAGAGCCGAGCTGGTGGATGACGACAAGGCGTGCAGCCTCCTCGAACATCGAGTCCAGACGATCCATGTCCACATCCGCAGCACCGTCGCCCGACAGGCCGTCGTCGCCCTCCGCCACCTCCGGCAGGTAGAACGGCATCGGGTAGCCCTGCTGTTGCGAGATGAAGTCGACGATGTTCTGCACCTCCGGCGTATCGATGAACGCACACTGCACACGCACGGGGTCACTGCCGTTGAGGTACAGCATATCGCCGCGCCCCACGAGCTGATTGGCTCCGGGGCGGTCGAGGATGGTGCGCGAGTCTATCATTGAGCCTACGCGGAACGCCACGCGGGCGGGGAAGTTGGCCTTTATCGTGCCGGTGATGATGTTTGTCGTAGGACGCTGCGTGGCGATGATCATGTGTATGCCGACGGCACGCGCCAGCTGTGCGATGCGTGCTATGGGCAGCTCCACCTCACGCCCCGCCGTCATGATGAGGTCTCCGAACTCATCGATTATCACCACGATATACGGCAGATAGCGGTGCCCCTTCTCGGGATTGAGACGGCGGTCGATGAACTTCTGGTTGTACTCCTTTATGTTGCGCAGCCCCGCCACCTTCAGCAGGTCATAGCGTGCGTCCATCTCCACGCATATCGATGTCAGCGTCTGCACCACCTTCTTCACGTCCGTCACTATGGGCTCTACGCTGTCGGGCAGTTCGGCGAGGAAATGCCGCTCAATCTTCGAGTAAATGCTGAACTCGACCTTCTTAGGGTCTACGAGCACGAACTTCAGCTCCGACGGGTGCTTCTTGTAGAGCAGCGATGTGATCATCGCGTTCAGACCCACCGACTTGCCCTGTCCCGTGGCACCGGCCACGAGGATATGTGGCATCTTGCAGAGGTCTACCATGAACACCTCATTGCTGATGGTCTTGCCGAAAGCCAGCGGGAGGTCGAATGTCGTTTCCTGAAACTTCTTGCTGCCGATGATGCTCTGTCCCGACACGATCCTCGGGTTCTTGTTCGGCACCTCTATTCCTACGGTGCCCTTCCCCGGCATCGGGGCGATGATGCGTATGCCGAGAGCAGAGAGGCTCAGGGCGATGTCGTCCTCGAGGCTGCGTATCTTTGAGATGCGGATGCCCTCCTCGGGCTTTATCTCATACAGCGTCACGGTGGGGCCCACCGTGGCCTTGATGGAGCTGATGGTGATGTTGAAGCTCTTCAGTGTCTCGATGATGCGGTCTTTGTTGGCGTTCTGCTCGTCCATGTCGACAGACGGCTCGTCGTTGTCGAAATGCTTCATCAGATCCACGGTCGGGAACTTGTAGTTCTCCAGGTCCAGACGCGGGTTATACGGCTCCATCGTCTCCTCCGCGGCAGCCTCATCGGGTTTCTGCTCCACGGTGAAGTCCGTCGTCACCATGTCGTCGGCGGGCTTGTCGTCGCTATCGCCCTTGGCAACCTCGACCTGCATATCTATCGGTGCGTCAGCGGGCACCGCCTCTGTCGCCGCGGGTTCTTCCTCCTCATCAGCATCCACCACCTCGGTCTTCTCCTCACGTACCTTCGGAGCTGTCCATGATTTTGTGAACTCCTCCGGCACGGTGCCCTCTCCGGCCTCCGTCGTCTCTTTCTTACGGCGGCGCAGGAAGCCGAATCCAAAGAGCGTCCGCAACCACACCACCGTGCGCGCACTGAGATATATCATCAGGAGCAGTGCCGTCACCAGCAGGAGCAGTGCCACGCCGGGCGCACCTATCTGCGTCTCCAGCCAGCGGTTCACGTTGTGTCCGTGCAGTCCGCCAAGGATGAAGAACTTGTCCGCAAGGAGATGCTGCGTGGTGTAGGCGAGGAACAGCGATGTCCACACCATCATGACGGAGCAGACGATGAACCAACGCCACAGGCGTATGCGGACGGCATGTATCAGCTTGAGTGCCGTCACCGCGAGCAACAGCAGGATGAAGAATGACGATGCGCCGAAAGCACCGTTTATGAGGCGGTCGGCCAGGCGGGCACCCTGTGCACCGGCATAGTTGCCCACCTCGACATCGCCCGTTGCCAGGTCGGCAGCAGAGGCTCCCTCCACCAGGCTCTGGTCTGCTCCTCCCGTGAAGAAGAACGAGATGAACGCCACCAGCAGGTAGAGCACGAACGCCACCAGCACCACTCCGACAGCCATGCGCAGTGCCTCGCTCTTGAAGATGGTGAAAAGCTTCGGCTTTCTCTCCTCCTTATTATCCTTATTATCCTTGTTATTTTTGTTTCTCACGCCTTTCATCTGTACAATCTTTTCTCAAAATCCCTCTCATCGGGTCATTGTGTGGCAAAGTTATAACATTTTCGGCGGCGGGCAAATACGGAGAGGCGGCCACATTCCCCCGTCCATCGGACAAATCCCCGTACCGAGCGTCGTCGGAGGGTTCAAAATATGTGGCGAAAAGTGTTAAAATAAGCCCTATATGTTAAATTTTTAACAATTAGAAAACCCTGAAAAAGGCGGCGGCCGCGGCCGAAACAGGGGCAAGACGAGGGCGTTTTGAGGGCAAGAAGGGGCAATTTTTATTGGTTCCGGAGGCAAAAGAAAACTTATCGCGATAAGTTCAAAAAGTTATCGCGATAAAGTCCCAAAAAGTACGCGATACGGTGGTAAACTTATCGCGATAAGTTTTTGGCGTTATCCCGATAAATTTGTGGCCTCCCCGCGGGCAGACACAAAAAAAGTCCGTGCGGCCTGCATAGCCGCACGGATTTCGCGTCTTTTGTCTATGTTAAAGACCCGTCAGAGATATGTTAAAATCCCGTCAGGTATATGTTAAAATCCCGTCAGGTATATGTTAAAAATCTGATGCGTATCACGCCCATCATTCCTGCCTTTTCCTTCGTCATCTTGTCTGTCATTGCTTCTGTCATAGTCTCGGGTTTCTGCAAATGTAAGAACAAGATTCGTAACTACGCACATGGCTGCAAACTTTTTCGAGACGAAAATCTGGTCATCAGGGCGGCAAAACGCCCCGTCGGCCGTACTTTATCGCGCAAAAAGCCGGTTCTGACGCACCTCATTTTTCTGACGGAGGGGGCAGAATTACCGTACCCGCAGGCGCTGACGACAGGCTTCTATTTCTTGATTTCGTATGAATAGTCGTACAGGGTAAATTCCTTCTCCAGGGCTTTCCGGAACGCATCACCACTGGTGGTTTTGCTGGACGACGACGGATGAGTATAGTACAACTCACCAGACATCTGTCCTTCTTTGTTCAGCCCCTCGACCTTGAGGCTTATGGACTGGCTCAGTATGTACTTCTCGCCATCGACCACTTCGGGGTGGTCGGTCTTCGGCTTGGCAACAACGAGCAGTGAAACTTCACCAGGTGCCTCCGCCACAGGCGTGTTTACCTCAAAAGTCTCATCCATTTGCAGCGTCTTTGTCGTGAGTGTACCGCCTGCCTGAGTGTATGTCATCTCAACATTATAGAACTCATACCAAGTATCCGTGAGTTCCACCGAGTAGGTCACTCTGATGCTCGTCGTGGCGTTAGGATTTTCAATCTCGCTCTCTTTGCCATCATCGCCACAGGATGACAAGACGAATGGCACCATCATGGCAAGTACCGCCCAGAGTGCCGACATACAGTTTTTCTTGTCCATTTTCATTTATTGTTATACGTAATATTTTTAAGATTCAAATCCTTCGTTGATTTACTCTATCTCAATGTCGAAGATGCTGTTGATGACCTTATTGATCACCATGTCATAATATGGCTGACGAATGAAATTGTTGAAACGCTGGATTATCTGATCCTCTGTAAAGAATGTCATGATGTGTGTCACAAAGAATGATTTCTTACTCAACGGCTTCATCAGCCATTCACCGTTAATCTCAATCGTGTACCGAGTATTGTAGTTTTTTGAAGAAATCAAGACCGCATAGAACATCCCATCTTCATCCTCTTGCAGATTTCCTGACGAAACCACCAAGGCCATATGCGGCTTAGTGCTTCCATCAGGAAATTGGTAGGGAACCTCCACTATTTCTCTTTGGTATACCACTTTACATCCAATGGTTGAAACTTTTCAGAGCCTTGCCTTTTCCTCCGGCAATGATGCCACGCACGTCTGCCGTCGGAATCCGGTCTATGTCAGGATTGTCTTTCAGCATAGTCTCCAGTTCCTTATCGCTATACCGACAACCCTTGTTTGCTACCTTGGCTATACGCTTTGAAGACTCTGCGGCACATGGCACAGTAGCACGCATCTGCGACAACCTTTTCTCGAATGCAGTCTGCACCGTTTTGGGCATACTCATGAAATGCGCCCAAAGTGCGTCTAATGGTGAGACCTTCGTACCAGACGTATATACCGTTGACATTACAAAATCCCTTTCATTGAAGCTTTGTTGTGCAAAGTTATAATATTTTCGACGAAAGGCAAAACACAAACAGGCAATGTCACTTGGGAGGGAAGACGCGGTTCAGGTCGTCGAGGATCCACTGATAGAGGAAGAGGCCGTTGAAGCCGAAGGACTTGCGCAACACGGCCTCGACGGGTAGCGCGCTGTTCTCATAGCCTGCCAGCTCATTGGCACGCTGCGTGGCGTGTACGGACTTGCGCTTTATCAGGTCTTCCTGCTCACGGCGCAAGGCTGTGCAGACCGGCGTGAGCAGCCGCATGACCACGTTATCCATGATGTGATGGCCCTGCATATACAGGTAGACGTTCTGCGGCGTGACGCCAAGCTGTGCGAGGCTCTGCCCGAACCTCTCCATGTCGGCGGCATATTGTGGGAAGCGGCGTTCCCAGTAGGACAGCGCATGGCGCACGCGGTATGACAGGTTGTCGAGCGTCTGCCCAGGGGCTTTGATGCTGACATCGTGTATCAGGGTGTCATCGTTGAACCGCTTCATGGGGAACGTCTTGAAGTCGCCGTGACGGTAGAAGTATATATGCCAGACGAAGAGCGGGTGGACAATCTCCGAATAGCGCGTCATGAACGCCTCGAAGTCGAAGATGCGGCGGTCGTTGAGCGTGGCAGCCACACAGGCGGCATGCAGCGAGGCGGGGTTGCACAGGTAGTTCTCGATGGCGTAGGCATAGGTCTGGAACACGTAGTCGCTCTCCATCATCTTCCGTGAGGAGTCGGTGCTGCCCTGCATGAGGAAGTCATAGTCGCTGTCGACACAGGCAATGAGGTTCTGTCCCAGCTGTGCACTGCCGAGGCTGCTCATGAGGACGGTCTTCTTGCCGTGCTGCAGCGTCTTGGTGGACGGCAGCATAATCTCGAAATAGCGGCTCTCGTCCTCATACTGCGACAGCACGGAACGCCAGAAGCAGATGTCGTCATAGCTCTCCACATACGCCACGATGCGTCGCCGCTTCTTGCGCGGCGACATGCGTCGTGCCGCTTCGAGGTACTGCGAGGTGAGGTTATGGCGCAGATATTTCGACATGATGCTTCGCTCCTCTCCCCGTTCCTATTGTCCCTGTCCGCTGTCGGTGATGATGTCGCTGACCTCGGTGACGGCATCCATCCAGCCGTGCATGATCACCGCCGGGGAGTGTGTGGTGAGGATGAGCTGCATCTGTGGGTTCAGCTCACGTATCATGCCGATGAGCTGCTCCTGCCACTCTATGTGCAGCGATGCCTCCGGCTCGTCCATGAAGAGGACACTGTGCTCGCCGGAGCGCAGCAGGGCGGTGAGCAGAATGACGAGCATGTGCTTCTCGCCGGCAGAGAGCTGGTATGCCGATATTTGCTCGCCGAACTGCAGGAAGCGCAGGTCGTTGCTGCTGCGATCGATGGTCTTGCCGGTGTAGCTGAAGAGGCGGTCTGTCATGTCCTGAAACCGCGTCTTCGGCTCCGCCAGCTCCGGTGCCTTGGCTCGCTGCTCCGCATCACCACTGCTGAGCAGGCCTATCATCCTGTTGCCGATGTTGACCTGATAGTCCAGGTAGCGGCGTTGCAGCAGGTAGAGCTGCCAGTCCATCTCCGAGTGCACGCGCGGGTCTGCCATATGTGCCGTGAACTCACCCTGCACCAGCGGGCGGTCATAGCTGCGCACCACGTCGAACGGGATGTATGTGGCTTCGGGATTGTCGAACCACACACGCACACCGTCGGCTTCGTTGTCCTGCACACGCCCCATGGTCTGTTCGAGGTATGACACCGAGCGGTTTATGATGGTGGTCTTGCCCATGCCGTTCAGTCCGCTGAGGATGTTCACGTCGGGACGCAGGTCCCACGCAATGTCATAGCGGTTCCACAGACGGTGTATCTCTATGCGCTTGATGTATGATGCCGGTATGTCCATGTGTGTGTCATTTCTTGAGGTCACTGAAATAGGTGTCGAGCAGACGCTTGGCCGCCATGAACGAGGTCTCACGGCCTTGCAGCACGCGCTGTTCCTCATCCTCCAACATGGCTTCAATCTTCGGGTTGTGGTAGAAGCTGTCGCGCAGGTGCTCGTGGATGGTCTCATACATCCAGTACTTGCTCTGCTCGTTGCGGCGGTAGTCGAAGTATCCGTTCAGTTTGACGAAGTCGATATAGCTGTAGACCATGTCCCATATCTCCTTGATGCCGATGCCGTAGAACCCCGAGTAGGTGAGCACCTGCGGTGTCCAGTGGCTCTCCGGCTCGGGAAACATGTGCAGTGCCGTGCGGAACTGCGACGCCGCCTGCTTGGCACGGTCGATGTTGTCGCCGTCGGCCTTGTTGATGACGATGCCGTCGGCCATCTCCATGATGCCGCGCTTGATGCCCTGCAGCTCGTCGCCGGTGCCTGCCAGCTGTATCAGCAGGAAGAAGTCGACCATGGAGTGACATGCCGTCTCGCTCTGTCCCACGCCCACGGTCTCGACGAATATCTTGTCATAGCCGGCGGCCTCGCAGAGGATGATGGTCTCGCGCGTCTTGCGTGCCACGCCGCCGAGACTGCCCGCCGCAGGGCTGGGGCGTATGAAGGCATCGGGGTGCATGGCCAACTTCTCCATGCGTGTCTTGTCGCCGAGGATACTGCCCTTGGAGCGTTCGCTGCTGGGGTCGATGGCGAGCACCGCCAGCTTGCCCTTGTACTTGTCGAGCACATAGGTGCCGAACACGTCGATGGACGTGCTCTTACCGGCACCGGGCACGCCGCTGATGCCCACACGTATGGAGTTGCCGGCATGGGGCAGGCATTTCTCTATGACCTCCTGTGCCATGGCCTGATGCTCGGGCAGCAGGCTCTCGGTGAGGGTGACGGCACGGCTCAGCGTCGTGACATCGCCCTTGAGGATGCCCTCAACATATTCCGCCGCCGTGAGCTGACGCTTGCGGGCGTTGCGCCGCTTGTATGGGTTCACTATGGATACAGGCTCAACGCCGGCGTTGACCGTCAGGCCCTTGTACTCTGCATTGTTCTCCGGATGTTCCATAAGGCTTACTGTATGTGTTTCTTGGTGTATTTATCTGACATCTATCCTTATCATCACCTTCGGACGGCGATAGTCGGTGGTGACCATCATCACCTCAAGCGGCGACCCGTCATCCCTTATGTCGCGCTTGCTGACGGTGATGCGCAGCCGTGTGCTCTCGCCAGGCTGTAGCAGGTTCTTCTTCAGCGACACGCTGGCGGCCTTGTCCATGACCTGCACACGCGGGATATACAGCGGCATCTCTCCTGTGTTGCTGACGGTGATGTCATAGCGTGCCTTGCTGCGGCTCTCCAGCAGCGTGCTCATGTCCACTATGGTGTCGCTGACCTGTATGACGGCGGGGTGCATGCGCTCCTGCTCCGTCATGGCCGAGAAGTCGGGCAGCAACAGCACGCTGACGGGTATCTCATTGCCGTTGCCGACCTTGTCGCCGGTGAAGCGCGACAGGTAGGCTGTGGCCTCTGTCAGGCCGTAGTCGCCAAGGCGGTCACTGTGCAGCGTCAGCGTGATGTCGGCACGCTCGCCTCTGCCGATGACCGGCGGGTCTGCCGTCATGCTGATATAGCGCGGCAGGTGCATGATGACCGGCTCATACGAGCTGCTGCCTTGATTGGCGACGCTGATGTGCATCGTGGGCTGCTGTCCTCTCATGACATCGCGGAACACGATGGCGGTGGTGTCGAGGCGTATGTCGCCTATCTGGTACGGATGTGTGCGGCTGAAGTCGGTGACGTGTTCGAGCACCTGCCCCGTGAAGTGCAGGTATCTGACGTGCGGCGCGGCATTGCTGTAGACGGCAACGGACTTGTGGAACTGTCCCAATGCCGCAGCGTCGAACGTCACGCTGATCTGTCCGTTGCCACGCGGGGCTATGGGCGTGTCTGTCCAGCGTGCCACGCTGCAGGCGCAGTCCGGCTCAACGGCGTTGAGCACCAGTGCCGCCGTGCCGGTATTGGTTATCGTGTAGTTTATGGTGACAGGCCGTTTCCACTCCACCTGTCCCAGGTCCTGCGTCTCCTCATTGGGCTTGAGCTGCGGCTGCGCCGTCGCCGCTGTCGTCGCGGCAATGAGCAGGCATATTATGGCTGTTATCTTTCTTGTCATCGCAAGACAAAGGTATGCCTTTTTCCCGCTACGACAAAACTTTTTGTTTTCAGGGCGGACGGGGTGCCGGAACTTTTCATTAGATTTGCGACAACAAGGGCTACGGCAATGAGCGACAACAGAGACATAAGATGGCTACAACGTTATGACAATTTCCATCGTGCATGTGGCAGGCTGAACAGCGTGACCGATGCGCATGAGCTTTCTGCCTTGACGGAGCTGGAGCAGGAGGGGCTTATCCAGCGTTTTGAATATACGTTCGAGCTAGCATGGAAGACCATGCAGGACTTGCTGGAGTACAAGGGATATGAATTTGTCAAAGGGCCGAACGGCACGATAAGGATGGCACTCGAAGACCGATTGGTGACAGACCATGACGGGTGGAGAAGGATGGCGCGTGCAAGGACCATGTCCGCGCATACGTATGACGGGGAAGAGGTGGAGACGATAGTGGAAGACATCTTCCGTGTCTATGCTGCTCTGCTGTCACAGTTAGATGCCGCCTTCGAGGAGGAGAAGAAACGTCTTCAGGACACTGAATAAACGCACTTGTCATGTACGGGTTGAGCGACGATACGGTTCGGGATCTGTGCTCCGTGTTCCGGAAGTACAGGAACATCAGCAAGGTCATCATCTTCGGTTCGAGAGCAAAGGGCAACTACCGTCCGGGGTCCGACATCGACCTTGCACTCGTTGGCGACGGCATCGACTGCCGTGAGATCATGCGTATGCTGGATGATATTGATGACACAGGTCTGCTGTACAAGGTCGACCTCCTCGACTATGCCAGCGTTTCCGGCAAACCCATCGGTCGGCATGTCGACCGCGTCGGCAAGATTTTCTATGAAGCATGAAGGGCTGATGTGACAGCGTACTACCGCCTGTCTGTGGCTGTACGTCCACAACCACGTCCTTTTTCACCGATGTTTTCTTCAATGAGTATTGCCACGAGAGGCGTTCACCGCCCTACACGGATTGTGCCGCCGGCCGTGTGTGCGGCGAACTCCGGAGCATAGGTGCTCTGCACGGTGGTGATGCCGAGGCGGCATGTGCCGGTGTGCGATGCCGTATAGCGGACTTCAAACACGTGCACGCCTTTGCCGAGTGTGCGGAAGAAGAGGCTCGTCTCCGCATCCCGCACCTCAAGGTAATGCCCCGTGCCATTGCCGTAGCGGTAGCCGGAGACCTGCGCCACCGGCTCCAGCAGCGCACCGGCACGGTCTGTGAGATGCACGAAGTCAAGGGCGCGGGAGAGCGTGAGCGTGAGGCGCGACACCACCACGTCGCCGACGTGCAGCTCCGTGTCCGCCCCCACAAGCTCGAGGCTCTTGCGGCCGTCGGCAGAGATGCGCTCGACAAACAGCCTACGGTCTATGCCCATCACGTCACCATACCTTCCGACCGCCGTCACGGGGCTGAGATACTGCGCGCTGACAGTCCCCCATGCCAGGCCCTCCGCGCCGTCTTTCTGCATGGTGATGCTGCGTGCGTCTATGGCCTTGGAGCCTTCGCCATACGTGCGGCTGACGCGGCGTGGCCCTGTGCCGCCGCCCACGCCATTGTCGGCATCTGCCGTGCTGATGGTCTCACCGGCAAGCGTCAGACGCGCGTCGGCACCGCCATCAAGCAGATTGCTGCCGTCACACAGCAGCGCGTAGACGGCATCGGCGGTGCTGACAGGTGAGCTCCAGCTGCGTCCCCGCTTCTGTCCGAGGAGCCACAGCTTCATCTCTTCTATCAGACTCTCCTCACCGCCACACTCACGCAGGGCTTCCATAGCTGCCACGTGCTGCGGGATGGGCATCATGCCCCAGGTGCAGGGCACGTCGAGGAATGCGAAGTGTGCACCCGCCGCCTCACGCACCATCATCGCCGTCAGGGAAGCTACGAACCTACGCGCCTCACGGTCTCTGCCGGCACGCTTCATGATGACGGCACACTGTGCCGCCGCCGTCACGTCACGGCTGCCGAGAACGCCATTGACCTTGCCGAGGAAGAACCTGTACATCGCACGATACCGTTGCGGAACCTCCGTCCCACTGATGGCAATGAGGTAGAGATACCGTATGTCGGCGGCAGACAGCAGATAGTCATCCGTGTCCCTGTGTCGGCGGCGTATGTCCTGCCAGTGTTCCTGCATCTGGCGGTGCAGGAAGCCGAAGGCACTGTCTGCCATCGCCACGGCATCGCTGTCCACAGCCATGCCTATGCCGTCCATGAGCATCTCCAGGCGGACGAGCAGTCCGGCGATGCCGGATGTGATGGCTTCGTCCGATGCCATCCCGCTGAACCAGCTCCACCCGCCGTCACTGCCCTGCATGGACTTCAGACGGGCAAGGGCGGCACCGCCCTGTGGCGCGCCGCCGCTGATGGCCGCCGCGAGGGTGTTGGCATAGTATGCCGCCGCCCACGCCAGGGCATCGTCATGTTGCGGCACGCCGATGTCCGACAGTGCCTGCACCGCATACCATGCCGGATTGCCCGTCAGCTCCACGGTCATACTGCGCCGTGTGGCGGAGGGGCTGTGGCGGTTGAAGAGGCTGTCGAGGCTGTATGTGCGTGTCTCGCCGCCACGGACGGACATGGCCACGGTCTCTGTGATGTGTTGCTTGTCCGGCAGCACCGGCAGCAGGTGCTGCTCGCCGTCGCTGAAGCCGCCGCCACGTGCCGTCATGCGCACGCCGAGCGTGCCGTCGCCGTCCGCGGGGATGCCGATGTCAAAGCCCACGGAGGCGTTGCCACCGGCCACGGTGCTGAAGGCTGCCGACTGCCGTGCCGTGGTCTTGCCCGTCGCGGTGTCGAACAGTTCGAGAGAAGCCACGCCGTCGATGTCCCTGTCGGACAGGTTGCTGACGACAGCCGTCAGGCGGAGACTGTCACCGGCACGGACGAAGCGCGGCAGGTGGGGGCGCAGCATCAAGTCTTTCTGTGTCACGACGGAGGTCGCAAGGACACCCGTCCTCATGTCGCGTGTGTGGCCGTAGACAACCACGCTCCAGCGCGTGAGGCTCTCCGGCGCACGGAACGTCACTGCCGCCGCCCCCGTGCTGTCCGTCTGCAACGACGGCAGGAAGAACGCGGTCTCGGCGAAGTCGGTACGCAGGCTTACGGGTGCGACATCCTCACCGTCGCCGCCACCGGCATTGGCGGTCTCGGCCTTGGCCATCGCCAGCAGCGGCATGGCGCGCGACACGGGCATGGCATCCGTGCCGTAGATGTCGGGGAAGAGCGGCGGCACGGCGATACGGTCTGTCGCCAACGGAGGTTCTTTCACGCTCCGCCGCTGTGCCAGCAGATGCACCGCACCGTAGTGACGGCTGCTCTCACCGCTGCTCACGTATGGCAGGCGGCGCGGCGGACGGAAGGCGAGGCTCTGGCTGCGCCTGTAAACGGCATCGAGAGAGGCATCATACATCACGGCAAGCATCTCTGCCTGTGCGGGAGTGCCGTCGGGGTGCTTCACGACGAGCCTCCACTCCTCGTCCTGCCCGGGCTGCATCCTGTTGCGGAACGTCTGCCACCCGATGTCCAACGTCCTGTCCGGCACCGCCTTCTCTATCCGCACACGGCGGCTGTGTGTCTGCCCGTCCTTGACGAAGGTGAGCAGCACCGTCACGCCGTCGCCATATTCCGGCCTGTAGTCTATGGTAAGGGGCAGGATGGCATTGTCGATCTCGAGCGCACGGCTGCTGACGCGCCGCCGCAGACTGAAGATGTCCATGAACACATGCGCACCGGCGTGCGACGTGCCGAAGCGGAAGACAGCAGGATGGCGCGCGTCGAAGGTGAGCGTGCTGTCCTCGGCATCACAGAACACGTCCATGAACGAGCCGGGCACGACATCCCCCGCGCCGTAGACCACGAACTCCGTGCTGCTCTCCGCGCGGCAGTCCGCGGCGAGGCTCTCCTCCCCTGCCACGCTGAAGACCACCCTGTAAGCCGCCGACGGCAGTCCCTGCCACCGGCTGAGGGCGTGCTGCACGTTGGCTCTCAGCGTGCCTTGCCCCACGAGGGTCTCACCCTCCGCACTGCCCTGCCGCGGGCGGCGGTACAGGCGGTAGCGGATGTCTGCCGCCGTCTCCTCATGGTTGCTGTTCAGTACACGCACGCAGAAGGTGCCGCCGTTGCCATCCTTCGCCATGTATGCCCCTATGCCTTCGGGACTGATGACGTATGCCTGCCGTCCCGCCTCGATGCTCATGGATGCCTGTTGTGTCTCACCGCCGTCATCGGTGAGGCGCGCCGTCACGGTGTATGATGCCCCGCCGTTGCCGTCCTGTGGCTTCAGCACCACGGCAATGTCAAAGCGTCCCGTGCTGTCGAGACGGACGGTGTCTGCCGCCATGCCCGTGCCGCCACGGCTGTTGCGCCGGAGCCACCGTTCCTGTGCGGTCACGGCGTATGCCAACGGCACGTCCTGCACCGATGCCCCGCTGTATGCCGCGACGCTGCCGGTGACGTGCACGGTGTCGCCCGTGCGGTAGGGACGGCGGATGGGGTCGAACGTTATCTCGAAGCGCGGACGGCGGTATTCCTCCACACGCACGATGGCCGAGGCCGTGCCCTGCGCATCACATATCCTGAAGCTGCCGCTGCGTGCCGTCGCCGGCAGGACAAGCTCCATGCCGAACGAGCCGTAGCGACCCGTCGTGGCCTGCCGTGCCGCCACCTCCCTGCCGTCACCGTCGAGAAGACGGACGGTATAGCTGCGTCCCGCGGCAACGGCGGCGGTGTCGCCCGCGCAGGTGTAGGCTATACCTTTTATATATATGGTCTGTCCGGCGCGGTAGACGGCACGGTCGGTCAGCAGCGTCAGCACCGTCCTCGCCTCATCCGCCACCGCCGTAGCGGCGTTGCCTCCTGTGTATAGCGTCTGCGGGGCGAGTGCCGTGTCGGCACCCCGCACGGCCTTGTATGTCAGCACCCGCCGTCCCTCCTGTGGCGGCAGCACTGCCGTGCCGTCGCTGCCGGTAGTGAGCCGTGCCACCACCTCCTTGCCGTCGCGATGCGTGAACGTCAGCTCCACGCCGTCCAAGGGCTGGCCCGTGGCGGCATCGACGGCACGCATCTCTGTGCTACCGTCGGGCAGAGGCAGGGACAGAATCTTCAGCCGCGTGACCGGCAGGGTCATGCGTCCCGTCTTCCTCGTGCCATGTCCGCGAAACGACAGACGGACGGCGTAGGTGCCGCACGCGGCGGGGATGCCGACGGCGACGATGGTGTCGTGGGCGACATAGCGGCGTGCCACGCCGGTGTGCAGCGTGTGCGTGTCGTCGCCGAGGCGCAGGGTTATGTCGTCCGTATTCCTGAAGCGGACGCGGAACGCCGCCGTGCGTCCCGGGTAGACGAAGCCGTCGATGGCGGCGGCGGCCTCCTGCCGCAGGAGCTGCGCCCGCAGGTTCTTGAGGACACCCGTCCGCGGATAGCGGCGGTAGCGGCGTATGCCCTCATCGCAGACGGCCAACGCCGCGGCGGGCATCTGCTGTGCGTCCAGCCATGCGGACTTGAGGATGTATGCCTCGGCGCAGACGGCGGTGGAGCGGCAGGCGGCGATGAGACTGTCGAGCCGTGCGGCCACGGCCTCCCTCTCCGCAGCGGTAGTGGCAGCGGCATACTGCCGTCCGAGGGCGGCGGTGGTGCTGAGGATGACGGCCTCGGCCATGTCGGCGGCGGCAGTGTATGTGGCGATGAGGAGCGTGTCGATGGCGGCGACGCGCTGCTGCGCGGGGATGTCAGCACCGGCGGCAGCGAGAGACGCATAGAGCGTGAGGGCACGCTCGGCGAGAGGTTGCAGGAGGCAGTGGCGGTAGTATCTCCCGTCCCTGTGCAGCGCGACAGACGGCGTGTGGTCTTTGGCAGAAGAGTGTAGCAGCAGCTGCGGCTCGCAGAGCGACAGCTGTAGCAGCGTGTCGATGCGGCTGTAGAACATCTGCGGTGTCCACTCGCGGAGGTCGGCGGGGACAGCGGCACCGGCGGCGAGCTCCGTGCGCCCGCGCATGGCGTATGCGTGTGCTTCGGCATAGTCGGCATAGGCACCGGCGAGCAGCGAGCGGAGCACGGCGCGGCGTGCGCCGTCCTCCTCACCGTCGAGCTGCTGCCGCAGGCGGAGGATATGGCTGGCGGCGGAGTCAGTAGCGGCGGCGGACTGTGCGGCGACACCCGTACACGCCATGACGGCGAGTACCACTGCCGCCAGCATCCTCCTCATCAGGGCTGTCATCGTTCTGCTCATGGCTATGGGGTGTCGGGGTGTACGTGCGTCAGACCTTACGGAGCACCTGCGCCGAGCGGGCCGGGACATAGAGCTTCAGCCAGCCCTTACCGGCGGCGCGGTAGAGGGCGTCGGCCACGGTGAAGTGCTCCATGCTGTCGTCGCAGAAGCCGTTGCCGCCGAACGCGGGGGCATCGGTGTCCAGGACCGTGCGGTACGACCCTTCGGGGACGAGGAAGCCATAGTCCGTGAACGAGCGGACGGGGTTGAAGTTGAAGACAAACAGCAGGCTACCACGAGCAAAGGCGAGAACCTGGTCGCCGTCGTCGTGCCATATCTCCTGCACCGGCGTGGCCTCAAACGCGGGGATGCTCTTCAGGACACCGAGCATAGCGGCATCGAAGTCACCGAGCTGGTGGTAGCACAGCGCGGGATTGTCGACGAGGCTCCACTGGCGGCGGGCATACTTGTGGCTCCAGCCGTTGCCCGCGCGGGGGAAGTCAATCCACTCCGGATGCCCCCACTCATTGCCCATGAAGTTGAGGTAGCCACCGTTGATGGCGGCGGCGGTGACCAGGCGTATCATCTTGTGCAGTGCCATGCCACGGTGGACGGTATAGTTCTCGTCGCCCTTCTGCATGTGCCAGTACATGTCGGCATCGATGAGGCGGAAGATGACGGTCTTGTCGCCGACGAGTGCCTGGTCATGGCTCTCGACGTATGAGATGGTGTGCTCATCCTTGCGGCGATTCGTGACCTCCCAGAAGATGCCGGAGGGCTTCCAGTCCTCGTCGATGCGCTCCTTGATGGTCTTGATCCAGAAGTCGGGGATGTTCATCGCCATGCGGTAGTCGAAGCCATAGCCGCCGTGGGCTATCGGTGCCGCCAGCCCCGGCATGCCCGACACCTCCTCCGCGATGGTGATGGCGTGAGGGTTGACCTGATGCACCAGCTTGTTGGCGAGCGTGAGGTAGCAGATGGCATCGTCGTCCTCATGGCCGTTGAAGTAGTCGGCATAGGAGGTGAAGGCCTCGCCGAGGCCGTGGCTGTAGTAGAGCATAGAGGTCACGCCGTCGAAGCGGAAGCCGTCGAAGTGGAACTCCTCGAGCCAGTACTTGCAGTTCGACAGCAGGAAGTGCAGCACGCCGTTCTTGCCGTAGTCGAAGCAGCAGGAGTCCCACGCCGGATGCATGCGCCGTGCGCCGTGGCAGAAGTACTGGTCGGGGTCACCGGCGAAGATGGCGAGGCCCTCGGCGGTGTTCTTCACGGCGTGCGAATGGACGATATCCATGATGACGGCCAGGCCCATGGCGTGGGCGGCATCGACGAGCTCCTTCAGCTCGTCGGGGGTGCCGAAGCGCGACGACGGGGCGAAGAAGCTCGACACATGATAGCCGAAGCTGCCATAGTACGGATGCTCCTGCACGGCCATGAGCTGCAGGCAGTTATAGCCCTCACGCACGACGCGCGGCAGCACGTGCTGCCGGAACTCACTGTATGTGCCCACCTTCTCCTCCTCCTGTGCCATGCCGATGTGGCACTCATAGATGAGCAGCGGATGCCGCCGCGGACGGAACGTAGGCACCGTGAAGCGATACGGGTCGGCGGGTGCCCACACCTGCGCACTGAATATCTTTGTCTCAGCATCCTGCACCACGCGCGTGGCCCAGGCAGGCACGCGCTCGCCGCCGCCGCCGTCCCAGTGCACCGACAGCTTGTAGAGGTCACCGTGGTGCAGCGCACCGGCGGGCAGCTCAATCTCCCAGTTGCCGTTGCCGGCAGGCGTGAGGCTGTAGGCCGCCAGCTCCTGCCACCCGTTGAAGGTGCCTATGAGGTATATGGCCGTGGCATTTGGTGCCCACTCGCGCAGCACCCACCCACCATGCGGCGTGGCGTGCAGGCCGAAGTAGAGATAGCCGTCGGCGAACTCCGACAGCGGCACCGTGCCGCCCGTCAGCTCACGTTCCTTGTCCAGGGCATGACGGTGACGGCCCGCGATGGCCGCAGCATACGGCTGCAAGTACGGGTCATCCTTGACAATACGGAGAGTTCTCATGGTCGGTATATCTTTAGTTACTCATTCCTCAAGCCATTTCTTCGCCTCCGCGAGAGAATCGAAACTGCGGGTCTTCTCCTTCCCCTCCCTCACGGCCTTGATGTGCCTGACGACTTCCGTCTTGAGGTTTTCGGACGACTCCTCCATGGCAATACGGTGAGTGAATGCTATCCTGTCTTTCTTCGGCAGCTTCTGAAACAACGCCCACAGCGCATCCAGGGGGGTTATCCGAAGATTGTTCGTCTGTAATGCTTCCATTATACCTATGTATTTTTTTCGCGTGCGTCCCTCGCACAGGGCAAATATAAGAAAAAGATTCGGGATTTCGGGAGGACAAGGACTGTTGTCATCTACCGTGAGCCGCTCCGCGGCGTGGCACTTCGGAGCAGAACTCATCCACGAGATAGATGTCACTGCGACAGTGCAGGTCTGCAACACCTTTATCCATGAGTTGGAATGTCTGGGAGTGATAGAAGCCGTCCATGGCCTCTTCCATGGAGACGTGCAGCTTGTCTGCTATACCCTTGATGATGCGGGCATACTTGGCTTGCAGTATGGTCTGTCCGGCATCCATCACAGCTCCTCCGTCCTGACATAAGTGAGGTATCCATCGATGAGCCTCTGGCTCGCAAGGCATATCTGATGATTCGGTTTCTCATATCTCAAGCGTACAAGAGCCTCGTCTTTCCCGATCTCCCCTGCGGCATAGAGTTCCACTGTCCTGAAGATTCTGTCGTTGGCGACACCGCCTTCGACAGCATCATATCTCTCCACCGGCAACAGACTCCTGTTGGCAGAGATAAAGTCCAGCCACTCTTCATCGTATGAAGGAAATACTTTTACGTTACCGTCCCTCCAGCCGTCTGCAAGCTCATAGACATTCAGATAAGCCTTGCGCCCTCTCAACACGAACCGCTCCGCATACCGCAATGCCTGCTCCCTTAGAACCGTCACATAAAAGCCCTTGCCAAAATCCAAAGCCTCACGTGAGTGTGCCACGTCCGGCTTGTCGACCACGACATATGAGGAGTGATAGACAATCATGCGAGCACTCCTTTCTCCTTCATGTAGTCAATCAGGTCATCGGCGATGTAGTCGCTGCCAAAGGTATGCAGGGACTCATATCCTTTTATGATGTAGCCGTTCAATATCCCCGAACGTTTCAGACGGTCGTACACGTCCGTCTGGCTCATCCCGAGCCTGGAGGCAAGCAGCCCTATGCAGTAGACAGCGAAGTCAAGTTGATTGAAGTCCATATACATTCCCTTCCTATCCTGCAAATATAAGTATTTATCTGCTGCGTCCATTTCCGAAGAGCTCAGAATGAGAGCCTAAGCGCAAGACCTCCACAGCATCGTCACTGCGCCATATCAGGAGGAAGTCATTGCCGACATGACACTCCAGGCAGTCCTTGTAGTCGCCGGACAGCGGATGTGCCTTATATCTTGAAGGAAGAGCAACATCCCTCACCAGAAACTCCAGAACCTCATATAGCAACCGCATCTTATGAATGTCGTTCCTGTACCTCTTAAGGTCTCTCTTGGCCTTAGTGCTGTAACGGACACGCTTCATTCTATGGCATTGATGGAGTCAATGAAGCTATTGAAGCTCGTCATGTCCAACTCTCCGGCGCACTTCCCCGAGCGGGCCTCCTCCACGGCACCCTTCGTCTCATCATTGGGCGGCGGACAGACCGCGCCCATGAGGACATTCTCCACATAGTTGTTCAGGCTCCTGTGCTCCCTGCGTGCCCTCTCTTTCAGGGCTTCAAGGAGACCGGCATCAAAGCGGAATGCCGTCTGTTTCTTCACTGCTGTTTCCATGTCGTGCGAGTGTTATCGTTTGCAGTGCAAAGGTATGACAAAAGCGGGAGACTGCGCGAGGTCTTTCCACACTCTTTTGCGAACGGGAGGGGGACTGCTGACGTGTTAAGCAAAAGCCCATTTGCTTAACACGTTGTGCAGGGGGCGTGTCGGGCAGGTCAGGAGTTTTTGCTCATGAAAACGTTGACAAGAGCCGTATTGACGTAGTAGTTCTCCCTGCCCATCCGGGTCTTATGCAGCAGTCCCCGTCCCACTATCATGTCCAAATGCTTGATGGGAAGAGTGAAGTTATATCCGCTCAATTGCGCAATCGCTGATTTCGCAATTGACAAAGCAGGACTTTTCGGGGGCACGGTGTACACCCAATGCTGCACATCCTTTAGCGTGTGTACCTCTCCGAGGCACCCATAAGGTGTGCCTCATACCCCAGTCTGCGCTGCGCTTAGAGGTTAGGCATGAAATCAGCCTCTCCGAGGCTGGTGCGAGGCGCACTCCCAGACTTTGTCGGCAGGAAGAGTGTAAATCTAATAGGCATAGATTTACAATCGGCCCGCGATTGAGCTAACGCCACGAACCCGCCCCCATCCGCCTTCTACGAAGGCTTTAGATGGGGGCGGGTTCGTGGCGTTAGCCCCCTGACAGTGTGCGGCAGCCCTGCTACCGCACTGTCAGGAAGAAAAAGAGGAAAGAGGGGAAGAGGAAAAAGACAGAGGGCACGCACCCGTTGCGGTGCATGCCCTCATGGTCATTCTTGGGTTGCCGGAGGCCTCAAAAAGGAGGCCCGCGGCGGCTTTCTCACTTTTTCTCTTTCTCTCTTTTTCCTTACTTCTTACTTTCGGGTTACACTTACACCTTAGTTCTTCTTTGTAACCTTGACAGCTACAGGGAAGGACTTCGTGTAACCCCAGGCATCCTCGACAACAACGTTGAACTTGTCATCAACAACAGCACTGCTGGTGGAACCGGCAGTAAGGTTGATAGTACCGTTGGAGAGCTTCTTGTAACCGGTCTCAGAGGTCTTGTCGGTGACCTCGA
>CAVHVD010000122.1:0-25013 GCA_963639425.1 Faecalibacterium prausnitzii | reverse complement strand
TTGGGTTCTTTGAACGGGCATCGTTAGGTGCTATGCTTGCCCATCGTTAGACCCTAAGAATGGGCATCGTTAGGGTGCTTCTCGGGGCAAGCATGGAATTTTTGAACGAAAGTGTGGAAAAGTGAACGGTTTTTGAACAAAAACACGGCTTCAATGGGCAAGCAGTGCCCAATTTTTGAACGTTTTTTGAACGATTAGTGAACGATTAGTGAACGGCCACCGTCACGTGCCCGTGTCACCACGTGCTGATGTCGGCATGTTCCTCGACGGCAGTCTCGATGTCGTCGGGCAGGTTGCAGAAGAAGTCAAGACCCGTTGCCGCCTCCACCTCATCAACCGTGAGGACATAGTGCTCCATGCCGTGACGTGCTGCTTCGTTGGCATAGATGAAGCCCAACGCCTTGGGCTTGTCGCCAAGGCAGAGCACGACCTTGAAGAAGGCATCCGGCACGCCGATCCTGTTCGTGCCGATGGTGCGGGTGGTGCCGCCGTGGAACACGGGGCCTGCGACGATATAGACATCGCCGTACTTCACAGCCCACTTGCGACACCGCTCCTCCAGCACGCGCCAGTCACCGCTGTTGAGCGACGCATCCTGCGGACACATGTTCGTCAGCAGGAACGACTGGTTGATTGCGGCCTTGCTCCAGTTGCAGTCGGCGGCGGGACACATGTGGCCGTGCGACATCTTGTAGCGGTTGTTTGTCCAGTCGTCAAGCTCCTGCCGTGGCGCGGGCACGTCCGCATCCACGATGTAGGAGTTGCGCGTGGTCTTCGTGGTCAGCCGCCCTATGCCGATGGCGTTGCCGTCTTCGTCGTAGTAGGGCACGCCGCGGCGCGAGAGCGTCCCGTCCGTGCAGTGCTCCGCCGTGAGATGCCAGCCCACCCAGTTGGGGCACCGCGTCTCACTGTTGTATGACGTGATGTAGCCGTCGCGCACGAGCACCTGCGACGGCACGCCCTCTGCCGTCTGTGCGGCTTCTATGCGTTCCGTGTCCGGCAGTGCCGCGTCCGCTCTCTGCCCTGATGCCTGCTCCTGACGGCTCGCTACGCTGCCGCCGGTGGCGGTGCCGTTGATGCCGAAGCTCTGCCCCAGCCAGAGGATGGCGGCGATGAGCAGTGCGGTGGTTGTCATTATGGTCTTCTTCATTGTCTCTTGTGCTCTCTGTCGGTAGTGTCGGCAAAGGTAAGCAACATCCGTCACACAGGCACGCGGAGAGATTGCATTGCTGTGTCACTTTTTCTGTTTAGCTTTGTGGAAAATTTTTTAATCGGATGAAAAGCTTGATTTTAGCGATTGCGCTGGCATGTGCCTGCGGCACGTCGGCAACAGCACAGGGAGGCAAGAACCTGGAATTGCAGGAAGTGGTGAGGGGTGACTTCTCGCCCCGTAACATATATGGCGTGACACCCATCCCGGGCGACGGCGAGCACTACACGCAGATGAACGCCGCACACACGCAGATCATCAAATACAGCTTCAAGACGGGCAAGCAGGTGGAGGTGCTGTTTGACGTGGCCACGGCACGCGGATGCACGTTCAAGCGTTTCGACAGCTACACCTTCGCTCCCGACGGGCAGAAGCTGCTGATAGCGACGGAGACGAACGCCATCTACCGCCGCTCGGCAACGGCCGTCTACTGGCTCTACAGCCTGAAGCGCAACTCCAACGGACAGATACTGAACGCCGTGGAGCGGCTCAGCGACGGCGGCCCGCAGCAGTCGCCCGTGTTCAGCCCCGACGGAAACATGGTGGCCTTCGTGCGCGACAACAACATCTTCCTCGTCAAGCTGCTCTATGACAACAGCGAGAGCCAGGTGACCGACGACGGACGGCGCAATGAGGTGATAAACGGAATACCCGACTGGGTGTATGAGGAGGAGTTCGGCTTCGCCACGGCAATGGCGTTCAGCGCAGACAGCAGGATGCTCGCCTTCCTGCGCTTCGACGAGAGCCGCGTGCCGGAGTATTCGTTCCCCGTGTTCCGTGGTGAGGCACCACAGCATGAGCAGTATGCCAAGTACCCGGGGGCATACACGTATAAGTATCCCAAGACGGGCGAGGACAACAGCCGCGTCGAGGTGCGCACGTTCGACATCAGCAGCCGCGTGACACGCACCATGCAGGTGCCGCTCGATGCCGACGGCTACATCCCGCGCATCTACTTCACCAACTCGCCTGACCAGCTGGCCATCCTGACGCTGAACCGCCATCAGAACCGCCTGGACATGTACATGGGCAATGTCCGCAGCACCGTCTGCAAGCTCATCCTGCGCGAGGAGAGCGACACATACATCAAGGAGGAGAGCCTGAACGGGATAAAGTTCTACGGGCAGAACTTCAGCTTCCTCAGCGACCGCAGCGGCTTCAACCACCTGTACTGGTACACCACCGGCGGCACGCTGGTGAAGCAGGTGACGAGTGGCAACTGGGAGGTGACGGACTTCTACGGCTATGCCGCCGCCGAAGATGCGTTCTACTATCAGAGCAACGAGGAGAGCCCGCTGCGGAAAGCCGTCTACAAGATTGACCGCCGCGGACGCAAGACGAAACTCTCGGCGAACGTAGGCACCAACAGCGCACAGTTCAGCTCGGACATGAAGTACTTCCTGAATCGCTATTCCTGCCTGACGGTGCCGACCGTCATCACGCTCGACGACAACAGCGGCAAGACCCTGACCACGCTCGTCGACAACGCCGCGCTGCGGCAGAAGATGTCAGGATACAACATGCCCGTGAAGGAGTTCTTCAGCTTCGTCACCTCCCGTGGCGACAGCCTTAACGGCATCATGATGCGCCCCGCCGACTTCAGCGCGGACAAGAAATATCCGGTGCTGCTCTATCAGTACAGCGGCCCTGGCTCACAGCGCGTAGTCGACCAGTTCAGCGTCAGCTGGGAGACGTACATGGCCAGTCGTGGGTTCATCCTTGTGTGTGTCGACGGCCGCGGAACCGGCGGCCGCGGTGCGGCGTTCGAGAAGCAGACATACATGAACCTCGGGGTCAAGGAGGCACAGGATCAGGTGGCGGCGGCGCAGTACATGGCATCGCAGCCATACGTCGACGGCAGCCGCATCGGCATCTGGGGATGGAGCTATGGCGGATACATGACGCTGATGAGCATGAGCGAGGGAACGCCAGTGTTCCGTGCCGGAGTGGCCGTGGCACCGGTCACGGACTGGAACTACTATGACACCGTATATGGCGAACGCTATATGCGCACGCCGCAGGAGAACGCCGGAGGCTACGACGCGTCGTCGTGCTTCAGCCGCGCCGACAAGCTGAACGGACGGCTGCTGCTCATCCACGGCATGGCCGACGACAATGTGCACTTCCAGAACGCCGCCGAATATGCGGAACGCCTGGTGCAGGGCGGCAAGCAGTTTGAGATGCAGGTCTACACCAACCGCAACCACAGCATACGTGGCGGCAACACGAGCATGCACCTGTACACACGCATAACGGACTTCTTCCTGCGCGAGCTGCAAGGCAAATAAGAGAGAGAGGGAGAGAGGGGACACACACATGGCGGAACAACACTTGCGCAAGCCCGAGTGGCTGAAGGTGAACTTCGGAGC
Source organism: Faecalibacterium prausnitzii (assembly GCA_963639425.1). GTDB lineage: Bacteria > Bacteroidota > Bacteroidia > Bacteroidales > Bacteroidaceae > Bacteroides. The sequence goes on along the minus strand of CAVHVD010000122.1, from coordinate 21,434 downwards.
CAACGAACGCTACTCCGACACGAAGAAGATCGTGGACACACACCGCCTACACACCATCTGCAGCAGCGGGCGTTGTCCCAACATCGGCGAATGCTGGAGCCGCGGCACGGCCACCTTCATGATCGGCGGCAACATCTGCACACGCAGCTGCCGCTTCTGCAACACCGCCAGCGGACGGCCGCAGCCGCTCGATGCCGACGAGCCGCGCCATGTGGCGGAGTCGGTGAGGCTGATGGGGCTGTGGCACGCCGTGGTCACGTCGGTGGACCGTGACGACCTGCCCGACCTCGGCGCGGCACACTGGGCAGAGACCATCAGGCAGATAAAGGCGGTGAACCCGACGGTGACGATGGAGGTGCTGATACCCGACTTCATGGGGCGGCGTGAGCTGATACAGCAGGTCATCGACGCTGCTCCGAACATCATCTCTCACAACATGGAGACCGTGCGCCGCCTCACTCCCGCCGTCCGCAGCGTGGCACGCTACGACCGCAGCCTGCAGGTGCTGGAGCAGATAGCACAGAGCGGCATACGTGCCAAGACAGGCATAATGGTGGGGCTGGGAGAGACTGCCGCCGAGGTGCTTGAGACAATGGACGACCTGCTGGCCACGGGGTGCAGCATACTGACCATCGGGCAGTACCTGCAGCCGTCGCGGCGGCACTATCCGGTGCAGGAGTACGTCACGCCGGAGCAGTTCGCGGAATACCGACGCATAGGTATGGAGAAAGGCTTCGCACAGGTGGAGAGCGGGCCGCTGGTGCGTTCGTCCTACCACGCGGAGAAGCTGATGACACATTAGCCATACACCATATATATATGTATATGTACGCACGCAGAATCATTTCGATATTGTTCGCCCTCGCCGCCGCACTGCCGGCATGGGCACAGCAGGAGGCAGACTCCACGATGCTGAGACGCATACATCCGTGGGCGAACGCCCGCGTGGCGTTCCTCGGCGACTCGCAGACAGACCCACGCAACGACGGCTCCACCCTGAAGTACTGGCACTTCCTCAGCCGCTGGCTCGGCATAGAGCCTTATGTCTACGGCATCAGCGGACACACGTGGCGGGACATCCCCGGACAGCTCGACCGCCTTGCGCGCGACCACGGCTCCGCCTTCGATGCCATCACCATAATGGTAGGTACGAACGACTACAACGAGGGCATACCCATCGGGCAGTGGTATGCCGAGCACGACACGGTGGTAGAGGCGGCATACGGACAGCCCAAGCAGGCGGTACACCGCACACGCCGTGTGCCGCTCTTCGGCGACAGCACACTCTGCGGACGCATAAACACGGCAATGGACAAGATAAAGCGCATGTTCCCGGACAAGCAGGTGGTGCTGCTCACACCGCTCCACCGCGCCTTCTTCGACGGCGGCGACCGCAACCTGCAACCGTCGGAGGACGTGCAGAACCGTGGTGCACTGTATCAGGAGCCTTACGTGCAGTGCATCAAGGAGGCAGCAAACATCTGGGCTGTGCCGGTCATCGACACCAATGCGCTGACGGGCTTCTACCCGCTGATAAACGGCACGGTCTACTATCACAACAGCTCCGACCTCCTGCATCCCAACGACGACGGACACCGCCGCCTCGCACACACGCTCTACTGGCAGCTACTCACGCTGCCCTGCCGCTTCCGGTGAGTGTCGTCACACCGCACGCCCGATGTTGCTGATCCCCTACGGGTCAGCGACGGACGGTCAGTGTTGGCGGGCGATGCTCCCGTGCCTTTCTGATTTTTATGTTGAAAAACAGAGCTGTGGAGCATGAAATGGGCGCAAAATGGGGGTTTCCGCCGACCTCGAAAAACTTATCGCGATACAGTGAAAAAGTTATCGCGATAACTTTCCAAAAAGTACCCGATAAAGTGGGTACTTTATCGGGATAAGTTTTTGGCCGAATCCCGATAAATTTACAGGCTCCGATTGAGGGTGCGCGGCGCGCGGCGCACCTCTTTATTTCTCCTCGTGGAGCATTTTCTCTATCACATTCCACTCCACTTCAGGATGTGCAGCGCGGAACTCCTTCGTCAGCATATACACGGCTTCACCGATAATCTCCACGTGCTTGACGAAACCGAAGAATACGATTGGATTGTTCTTCACCTCGTCGAGTGTGTATCTATCCTTGTTGGCCAGTAACACATCGATTGCTGCAAGTATATGCTCCAGCCGCCCCTTGTCTTTAACTCTTTCTCTCATAAATCAGGATTTTGTCGCGGTCGGCAGAGGCGGCGGCAAAGGGAAGCAGGCACCCCTCCTCCACAAGGTCCACATCGCGACCGAGCAGCTCCCTCATCTGCACCATGATACGGGAGATGGTGAACAGGGATATGCCGGCATTGTCATCATACTGCACGAGAATGTCAATGTCGCTGTCAGGCCGTTCCTCACCGCGCGACGAAGAGCCGAAAAGCCAAGCCCTCTTTATCGGTTGTCCGACAAAGTACTGCCGCATCTTCGGTATCATAGACTGTATGTTGGCACTGACCATAGCCTCTTTCCCTTTCGGTTTCTGCAAATATACGCTATGTTTTCGTAACAGGCATCATTTGGAATCTTAATAAAAATGCCTGTATCGTCTCCAATGCGGCCAGCGTGTGTACCTCTCCGAGGGTGCGAGGCGCACTCCCGATTTACCCCCAGTCTGCGCTCCGCTTAGACAGGGGTTACGCATGAAATCAGCCTCTCCGAGGCTGGTGCAGTGCGCGGCGCACACCCGAGATGTCCGTCCTGTCAATGCCTGTCACGTACAGTGATGTCATGACACTCTCTGAGGTTGTCTCACCGTGTCCATGCACTTATCATGCTGTGATGCTCTCCGAGGCTGGTGCATGGTGCACGCCCAAAGTAGCACATCTTCTGGTAGGCAGCCCACCATGCTCATTCAGCCTTGAGTGCCCCGACGGGGCACACTCATGCATAGCCCCTGACTAAGGGAGCGGAGCGACCGCAGTCTGGGAAAATGGGAGTGCGCCTCGCACCCAGCCTCGGAGAGGCTGACACGCCACGGGACATGACACTTGACGGGTTTGCGGGTCAGCGGGTGGTGGTGGTGAGGCGGCGGTAGCGGTCGAAGAGGAGGGAGACGCAGTCGGCCTCGGTGGTTGTGGCCGTTGGCATGGCGTAGGCCGCCATGACAGCGCGGTCGTTGCGTCGGTGTGCTTCGAGTAGCTCGCGTGGCATGGCCACGGGGTCGTAGAGGTCGGCCAGTGAGGAGTCGGGGTAGAGTGCGCGTGCGGAGAGTATGGCTTGCGCGGTGCGGCAGATTTCGTCCTGCTGCGCGGGCGTGGCCGCGGGCCAGGGGAAGTTGTTGTAGACAATCTCCTTGCTGTAGCGGTAGTCGCTCTTGAGGCGTCCACACACTGCACGCATCCATGCCATGTGTACGTTGCTCTCCAGGATGCCGAAGTGGTAGAGAGTGGCGGAGGGGATGAGATGCACTGCGTTGCTGGCGAACGTTCCCTTGGGTATGAAGCCCATCGGTATGTACCTGCGCCTCTCGGAGGATGTTGATGGCACAATGATGGAGTTGCCGTCTGGCATATTCTCCGTCTGAAAGCGAGTAGGCATGTCTGCAAGTTTTAAGGTCGCCTTGCGTTTGCTCTCCATGCGAAAAGCCCTAACGTTCTTCACCCGTTCGTAGCATAGCGGCATTGACGTGATTTCCCGTGGCGTGCAGTCGCCGAGCCACAGGCAGTAGCGCGGCTCGCGGTGTATGAACTCCTGTGCGCCGTAGAACGGGTGGAAGTATGCTGCGGCCTTGGGTTCGCGCCTTACGAACTCCTCCATCTCCTCCTTGGTGAAGAGGTAGTTGCCACCGTCGATGGGCTGATTGCCGATGCCTATCTCGGGCACGTCGCACAGCGGTTTGCTACGGCTCTCTATGAATACGTCTGGCGCATCCACGAGGTAGGCGTTGATGTTCGCGGCTTGGCAGACCTGTCCGTTGTCGAACAGGAGCTTGGGTCTGTCGCTCGGTGCGCACGAGAACCCCACGATGACGCAGTGTACGTGTGCTTTGAGGCTTGCCTCGCTGTCCCACCGGAACGTGCGGTGTGCGAAGTCGATGTGTGTGCCCTCGGCAAATAGCGGCTTCCACAGGTTTGCCACGCTCTCGCCCTGACACACGGAGTTTGTCGACACCAGTGCGCAGTGCGTGCCCCTGCCGCGGATGAAGTCGGCGGCGAGCTTGTACCATGCGCAGACGTAATCCAGGTTGCCCACGTTCTTCCATCCGTGTCCGAAGACGCGTAGCATGTCCTCCTTCTGCTCTGCCGCCATCAGCCGTGCTCCCACGAACGGTGGGTTCCCGATGATGTAGCTCAGCTCCTCCCTGGGGCAGATGCTCTCCCAGTCTATGCGCAGTGCGTTCCCCTCGCGTATGTTGGCGTAGGAGCGCAGTGGCAGGAAGTCGATGTCGTGGTGGATGATGCGTTCCGTCTCCGCCATCATCTGTGCCTCGCTGATCCACAGTGCCGTTGTCGCCACGGTCACGGCGAAGTCGTTCAGCTCAATGCCGTAGAACTGGTGTATGCTCACCTTGATGGGGTTCTCGAAGGCGTCGAACTGCTCCACGGTGTATATCTGCTTGATGACCTCGTTCTCGAGGCGTCGCAGTGAGAGGTATGTCTCCGTGAGGAAGTTGCCGGAGCCGCAGGCGGGGTCGAGGAAGCGCAGTGCCGCCATCCTGTCCTGCAGGGCATGGAGCCGCTGCATGCGCTTCTTGATGCCGGTCTCCTTGCGGCAGTCGTCGAACGCGGCGCGCAGGCCGTCGAGGAACAAGGGGTCGATGACGCGGTGGATGTTCTCGATGGAGGTGTAGTGCATCCCTCCTGCACGCCGTGTCTCGGGGTTGAGCGTGGACTCGAAGACGGCACCGAAGATGGTCGGTGAGATCTGCGACCAGTCGAAGTCGAGGGAGGCGTGGCGCAGGAGCAGCTCGCGCAGTGCGTCGCTGAACTGCGGTATGTCCGTCTGCTCGGCAAAGAGCCCTCCGTTGGTGTAGGGGAAGGCGGCGAGCTCGGGGCGCAGGTACCTGCTCCGCCGCTCGACGGGTGTGTTGAGTGTCTCGAAGAGCTGAAGCAGAGCCATGCGCGTGGACGGTGCGTCGAACTTCGCGAGATAGTCGTGGAACTGGTCGTGCCGTCCGAAGATGCCTGCGTCTTCGGCATAGAAGCAGAAGACGAGGCGCACGCAGAGGATGTTGAGCTGTCGCAGCGTGGCTGCGCTGCCGTCGCCGTAGCTCTCGAGGAGTGCGTCGTAGATGCGTCCCACGATCTCCCCCCGCCTGCATGGATACCTCCATCTCGCGCTCGAGGTGCTCGCTGCCCGTCTCCACGAGGAAGCGCAGGCGGTATAGCTCGCGTCCGATGTCGGCGAGGAGAATGCGTTGCGGCTCGGTGTTGGGGTGCTCCATGTCGTAGACATCGAACTCGGCGAAGTTGCACGCCACGATCCACCGCGGCCGCTCGGAGTAGGGCAGTGCGGCGGAATATCGCTGTGCCTGCTGGTAGGGTGTCAGCAGCGTGCCGTCGCTCTGGCGTATGGGTTGCCGCAGGTCTTTGCCGAGTGACTTCTGCTCGATCATGACGTGCGTGCGCGGTATCATCACGTCGATGAAGGAGGTGTGGTCGAGGCGTGCCTGCTGCTCGAAGCGCAGGAACTCCGAGGGGTTGGCGATGCCGAAGACGGTGGTCACCAGCTCTGTCCAGAAGACCTGGCTGTCGCCTTTCTCGTAGCCGCGTCCCCGCCACCGCTCGGCAAACTGCCGCGCCGCCTCCGCCTGATGTCTCTCCGTGGTCATTGTGATGCTGTCTTTATGTTGTTCCCGTGGGCAAAGGTAGCCAAAAAGGGGCACATATCAGGAAAAAATGCAGGCTTGCAGCGCGGCGGCACTGTCGGCGATGTGTTGCGGGTGGTATCGCTCCAGCTCGGCACGCGGACGGAAGCCCCACGTCACGCCGCAGGTCTCAACGGCAGCGTTCTGTCCGGTCTGCATGTCCACGCACGAGTCGCCCACATAGAGCGCGTCGCCGAGGGCGATGTCTGCTGCTTCTGCCGACTGGAACACTATCGTCGGGTCGGGCTTGACGGGCACGCCGTCGCGCTGTCCGTAGACCGACGAGAAGTCGATGTCGCGGAAGAAGTGCGCGATGATGCGTTCCGTTGCCTCCTGATATTTGTTTGATGCCACGGCAGTCTTGATGCCCTTGTCCCGCAGGAGGCGCAGCAGCTCGTGCATGCCGGGGTAGGGTCGGCTGCGGTCGGTGTTGTGCTCATTATAATATGGTATGAACTCCCGCCGCACGCGTAGCACGTTCTCCTCCGTCTTCTCGCCCTCGGGCAGTGCGCGCTCGAACAGCTTGTTTATTCCGTTGCCGACCATCATGCGGTATTCCGTCTCCGCATGGGTGGGGTAGCCCAGCTTCTGCAAGGCGTGGTTGGTGCTCTGTGCCAGGTCGGCGATGGTGTTCACGAGCGTTCCGTCAAGGTCGAATATCACTAATTTCTTCATCGTGGTCTCTCTATATGTTTGTGTCGTTTCCGGTCTGCGAAGATACGATTTTTATCACGGGGACGGTATTTCTTGCGCTTTTGTTGCATGATGCGAATATTATCGGTTCCTTTACGTCCGCAAGACCCGTGGGAGAACCCACCGGCGAAGGAAACGAAAACTCTGCTTGGAACGATGAGGAAAGAGATAGCCAAATGCCACATACCTCTTCTGATAGGTGCGCTGGTCGGAGCGATGTTGTACGCGTTGGACGGTTGGTGGGGGTTCCTGCTCATCTTCCCGTGGATCGGGTTCAGCATCACCTTCGGCTGTCTGCTGGTCATACGGCGCAGGGGCGTGAAGAAAGACTTAGGGCGCAGGGTCTGTCTGCTGCTGATTTCGCCCATATTCCTGCTGTTTCTCGGCATCTGCCAACGGGAGAATATGCAGCTTGAAGAGCTTGTGTTCTACCTCCTGCTATTCTTGCAGACGGGTATCGTCATCCGCGTTCTCACCCATTTCTGCATTGCGAAAATCTTCGGGCCTTTCATCTGGGGTAGAGGCTTCTGCGGCTGGGCATGCTGGACTGCCGCGGTGCTGGAGTGGCTGCCGATCAGGGAGAACAGGAAAATACCTGTCCACCTGACCGGATACCGTTATCTCGCGCTGGTCATCAGCCTTGGCCTCCCGCTGTCCTTCGTATGGCTGGGCTATGATTGGGTCGACATGCACGTCAATGAGCAGGGGCACAGCCTGTTGCTCGTCCGTGGGCGGCAGGGGTCTCTGGTGTGGTTCCTCGTGAGTAACGCCGCGTACTACGGCCTTGCCGTGTGGCTGGCCTTCCGGTACCGGAAGAGGCGCGCGTTCTGCAAGATAGCCTGCCCGGTGTCGCTGCTCATGAAATGCCAGACGACAATAGCATTGATACGGCGTACCCCCACAGGAAACAGATGTACCTCCTGCGGAACCTGCAACAACCTTTGCCCCATGGATGTCGACGTGATGTCCTGTATCTCGCAGGGCGAGAAAGTCAGATCGGGCGAATGTATCCAATGCGGGATCTGCATCAACGCCTGTCCTCAAAAGGCCATCAAGTAGGTTTATCCGTACACGTACCAGCCATCGTCAGCGGCCATTCCGTCGCGCTCTATTCATATATATTCGTGAGGGTCAAGGATATATATCGTTAGGTGCTATACATATATATGATTAGGGTGTAAGGATATATATCTGTAACCCCCACGAATATATATCGTTAGAAGCCACATTCATATATGTATGATCGGGAGAGTTATGGATGTACAGGCATAGCCGCGTGGTTGTACGTCCACGGATCTATGGTTGTACGTTCGCAGAGTTGTGGTTGTACGTCCATAGACTTGTGGCTGTACAGGCACAGCTCTCCATGTCCCGTGGCGTGTGTACCTCTCCGAGGGTGCGCGGCGCACGTCCAAGGCTGCATATCCTTTAGCGTGTGTACCTCTTCGAGGCACACATTGGGAGTACGCCTCGTACCCCAGTCTGCGCTCCGCTTAGACAGGGGTTATGCATGAAATCAGCCTCTCCGAGGCTGGTACATGGTGTATGCTCGAGTCATCCGTCTGTCTATATATGCTACCGTACAGCGATGATACCATCTCATGCCGTGGTGCCTATCCGAGGGTGCGCGGCGCACACCCGATTATCCCCAGTCTGCGCTCCGCTTAGACAGGGTTAGGCATGAAATCAGCCTCTCCGAGGCTGCACATCCTCTCAATGTCTGTCTCATACGGCGATGCCAACTCATGCCATAGTGTCTCCACGAGACTGATGTATGGTGCACACCCGATGCTGCGCATCCCATGACAGGCAAGCATATCCCGTAGCATGGTATCACGTCCTACCCACGCACTCACCATGCTGTGATACCCTCCACGGCTGCACATCCTATGACATGTAGGCATATCCATACATCATGGGCATCATGGCATGTGCACCGAGGTGTCTCACCTTGTCCATGCACTCATCATGCAGTGACACTCTCTGTGCCTGCTCGTCCTCTGATGGCAGGCACATCCCGTAGCATGGTATCATGTAGTGATGATGTCCGCTCATGCTGTGATGCTCTTTGTGCCAATCCTACTTGATGTTTGCTATATGCCGTAGTGCCCCGATGGGGCACACTCATGCCTAACCCCTGACTAAGGGAGCAGAGCGACCGCAGTCTGGGGGTGCGCGGCGCACACCCAACCATCAGCCTCGGAGAGGCTGACACGCCACAGGACATGATATACATATAAGGAATAAATCACTAACTTTGTGCCATGAGCTACGTCAGCCTGATATATCACATCGTGCTCCGCACGAAGAGGAGCATCCATGCCATCAATGAGCCTCATGAGCGTGAGCTGTACCTGTACATATACACGTTCATACGCTCGCACGGCTGCGTGCTCCACCGCATCGGAGGCATGCCCGACCACATCCATCTGCTGATGGAGCTACGCCCCACGATCGCCCTGTCCGACTTCATGCGCGACCTGAAGACAGCCACGAGCAAGTTCATGAAGGCACACCGTGATACGCTGTTCCCGCAGTTTGACGGATGGGAGGCCGAGTACTATGCGTCTACGGTCAGTAAGGATGATGTGGATTCTGTCAAGCAGTATATCATCGGTCAGAAAGAGCACCACAGGGTCTCGTCGTTCCGTGATGAGCTTCTCCGGCTGTGTAGGGATAGCGGCATAGAGGTTGATGAACGCTATCTGCCAGGCTGATGCGCCGCAGGATAGGGTGGTTGGACAGGGATGGAAGTTTTTATGCTTTAGAACATAAATTTTCGGCATAATGTTTGGTGGGTAAAAAGGAAGCGCGTACCTTTGCAGTGCAGTTGGGAAACTGCTTGGGTGAATGAGGCCGGTGAGGTTCGATCTCCCCTCGTTCATGGATAGGTAAGAGTTTTTTAAGTGGAAGTTTAACGCACAGGTTTTTGATAAAGGTATTAGTTAAGGTACATATAGTTTAGGTGAGTTTTTTGAGGTTAAGTAGAAAGATTGCTTTTATTTCATGATTTAGTTGTTAAGTGATGCAGAAGAAAAGCCAATTGGGCTTTTCTATGCCGTGGGGATGGGGAGCTCGCGAGAGTCTTCTCTCTTTTTTTTTGTTCCCCGAAGGCCTGGTGGTGATTGTGACTTGTCCGATAAATCAAGGGGTATATACGTCGGCTCACAGGAAAAATTCTCAAAAAAATAATGCCGCGTGTTTGCAGTTAAATAAAACTTCGTAACTTTGCAGCGCAAAAGGGAACGTCTCGGGTGGAGGTGTGAACTTTGAAGAGATTGGAGTATGGTGTAATGGTAACACTACAGATTCTGGTCCTGTCATTCCAGGTTCGAGTCCTGGTACTCCAACATTGATGACTTGAAGGCTGTCGGACATTGTGTCTGACAGCCTTTTTTGTCTTGTGTGCCGGAATGTGTTACCTTTGTCGCAACGATAACGATGTCCTGACGACGCGATGCTGCTATTCACCAAGACCGAGATGCCGGAGCAACTGCCGGAGATGAGCTATGCCGACAGCATCATGCTGCTCGGCTCGTGTTTTGCCGATGAGATGGGGCAACGGCTTGCTGCTACCAAGTTCCGCTGTGATGTCAATCCTTTTGGCACGCTGTACAACCCGTTTTCCATCACCAAGGCCATGCGCCGGATAGTGTTAGGACGTGAATACACGGAACACGACCTCGTGCAGTATGGGGGGCTGTGGCACAGCATGATGCACCACGGCAGTTTCTCCACGACCGACCGCGACGGGACACTACACCTTATTAATAATAGGCTTCTCAAGGCGCATGACATGCTACGGGACGCATCGCTGCTGATACTGACCCTCGGCTCGGCGTGGGTGTATTCCGCCAACGACGGCGGTGCGGCTATGGGGTTGGCACAGGGGACTGTTGTCGGCAATTGCCACAAGATGCCGGAGAGCTGGTTCTGCCGCCGTCGGCTGACGGTGGAGGAGATCGTTGCAGACTGCACATCGCTGTTTGCCGATCTGTTTGTCGCCGTGCCGCGGCTCAGGGTGCTGCTGACCGTCAGCCCCATCCGCCATGTGCGCGACGGTCTGCATGGCAACCAGCTCAGCAAGGCCACGCTGTTGCTTGCCGCCGATGAGCTGTCGAGGCTCCATGCAGGACGTGTGTACTACTTCCCTGCCTACGAGATCCTCAATGATGAACTCCGCGACTACCGTTTCTATGCCGACGACTTGGTGCATCCGTCTGCCTTGGCATCGGACTACGTGTGGCAACGCTTCTGCGAACATTGCCTTACGAAGGACACGCAGAGCGCGATGCAGAGTGTTAACAAAATTGAAAAAATGATGAGCCATCGTCCACTTCATCCTGAAGGCGACGAATACAGGGCGTTTTTATGTCAAATAATGTTAAGCATCGAGACTCTTTGCGCGAAGCACCCTTATTTTGACTTCACGAAAGAACTGGAAGAATGTCGTACACGATTGAACATATTGCAGAAATAACAGGTGCCCGCCGCGTCGGTAACCGTCAGGCGGAGATAAGCTGGTTGCTGACAGACAGCCGTTCGCTGTGTTTCCCCGAGGAGACCCTTTTCTTCGCATTGAAGACGCGGCGCAATGACGGTGCCGACTATGTGGCTGAGCTGTACGACCGTGGCGTGCGCAATTTCGTGGTGTCGACCTCGGACGAGCAGCAGATGCTGTCTCTCGGGTTTGGAGATGCCAACCTGCTCTTCGTGAACGACACGCTGCGTGCCTTGCAGGAGCTGGCCATGCACCACCGCCGTCAGTTCGACAAACCCGTCATAGGAATCACGGGAAGCAACGGCAAGACTGTGGTCAAGGAATGGTTGCACCAGTTGCTGAGTCCCGATAAGAATATTGTCCGCTCGCCGCGGAGCTATAACTCGCAGATTGGCGTGCCACTGTCGGTGTGGCAGCTGAATGCTTCCGCCGACCTTGCCATCTTCGAAGCCGGCATATCGCAGCCTGGCGAGATGGATAGGCTGGAAGAGATGATTCGTCCGACCATTGGCGTGCTGACGAACATCGGCAGTGCGCATCAGGAGAACTTCTTCTCTATGCAGGACAAGTGCATGGAGAAGCTACGGCTGTTCAGGTCGTGCGACGTGATAGTCTATGACGGCGACAACGAGCTTATCACCAACTGCATGATGCGCTCGGCATTCTTCGGGCGCGACCTGGCGTGGAGCCGCAAGGACGGTGACCGCCAACTCTACATCAGCAGCGTGGAAAAGAAAGACTACAGCACGGAGGTGAGCTATCGCTATCTCGGCGTGGACAGCAGCTACACGCTGCCTTTCACCGACGATGCTTCGATAGAAAACTCCTTCAACTGTTTGGCCGTGTGCCTCTACCTGATGGTACGTCCCGAGCAGATAGCACAACGCATGGCACGGCTTGAGCCGGTGGCGATGCGCATGGAGGTGAAGGACGGCAAGAACGGCTGCCAGCTGATAAACGACAGCTACAACAGCGACATCACATCCCTCGACATAGCACTCGACTTCCAGTATCGCCGCGCGCAGACAAAAGGACTGAAGCGCACGCTGATACTATCCGATATGCTGGAGACGGGACAGAAGCCGTTGACGCTCTACCGCAAGGTGGCACAGCTGCTGGCGCAGCGCGGCGTGCAGAGAATCATAGGAGTGGGAACGGAAATATCGTCGTGCGCAGAACAATTCGATATGCAGCGTGACTTCTTCCATACTACCGAAGACCTGATTCAGGCCATTGGGCAGCGTCGCATAACACTTCAGGGTGAGCTGGTGCTCATCAAGGGTGCGCGTCGCTTCGGCTTCGACAAGCTGAGCGAGCTGCTCGAGAACAAGGTGCATGAGACGATCCTTGAGGTCAACCTCGGGGCGATGGTCGAGAACCTGAATTACTACCGCAGCCTGTTGCACCCTGAGACGAAGATCGTCTGCATGGTCAAGGCTTCGGGCTATGGAGCCGGAGCTATAGAGATTGCACGCACGTTGCAGGAACATCATGTGGACTATTTGGCCGTTGCCGTTGCCGACGAGGGAGCGGACTTGCGGCGTGCCGGCATAACGGCCGACATACTGATAATGAACCCCGAGCAGACGGCATTCAAGACGATGCTCGACAACAAGTTAGAACCCGAAGTCTACAGCTTCGACCTGCTGCACGCACTCATCGGTGCGGCACGCAAGGAGGGCGTGGCGAACTTCCCGATACACGTGAAGCTCGACACCGGTATGCACCGTCTGGGCTTCCTGCCCGAAGAGGTGCCGCAGCTCATTGACGAGCTGAAAGCGCAGGATGCGGTGATTGTGCGTTCGGTGTTCTCCCACTTCGTAGGCAGTGATTCGGTGGACTTCGACGCTTTTACACGGCATCAGATAAGTGTGTTCGACGCAGCATCGTCGCAGTTACAGGCGGCATTCAAGCACAAGATCCTCCGGCATATCTGCAATTCAGCAGGCATAGAGCGGTTTCCGGAGGCGCATTATGACATGGTGCGCCTCGGCATCGGACTGTATGGCATCAATCCGATAACGAATGCGGTGATGCACAATGTAAGTACGTTGCGCAGCACCATTCTACAAATTCACGACATCAAGGCCGACGAGACCGTGGGGTATAGCCGTCGCGGACACCTGACGCGCGACTCACGCATAGCCGCCGTACCTATCGGATATGCCGACGGACTGAACAGGCATCTTGGCAACGGACATGCCTACTGCCTGGTGAACGGACAGAAGGCACCCTATGTTGGCAATATCTGCATGGATGTTTGCATGATTGACGTGACGGACATCAACTGCCGCGTTGGAGACGCGGTTGAAATTTTCGGTGACGACCTGCCGGTGACGGTGCTGTCCGACGTGCTTGAAACTATACCTTATGAGGTGCTGACAGGCATCTCGACACGTGTCAAGCGCGTGTATTACCAGAGTTGAGACAAATAATTAGGAGAAACATATAGACAACAAATAAATATAATCACTTAAAATCATAACACATTATGGAAAACTTATTGTTATTTGCATTCCTGCCTTCAGGATCAGAGTGGATCATCATCGCGTTAATTATTCTGTTGCTCTTCGGTGGCAAGAAGATTCCTGAACTGATGAAGGGTCTCGGCAAGGGCGTCAAGAGCTTCAAGGATGGCGTGAACGAGGCAAAGGCTGAGATCAACGACGCTACCAAAGAGCTGGACAACACCTCTTCAAGCGAACCGAAGAAGTCGGACAACAACTAAGAGACACAGAGCGACACAAAACGACAATGCACATCCCTGATACCCACAGCCGGTGGCTCGCCGCAAGAAAGGCCACCGGCTGTGGGGTGGGAGGGATGTGTTCATGAAACGAGAGAGGCAGACACGGACAAGAGACTGAAGACGAGAGACGAGATAGACAAGCAAATGGAAGACAAAGAACTGACTTTTTGGGAACACCTTGATGTCCTGCGTTGGGCACTGGTACGTATTATAGTGGTGTGGTTTATCCTTGCCATAGGATTTTTCATTGCGATGCCTTCGCTGTTTGATACGGTGATACTCGGCCCGTGCCACAACAACTTCATCTTCTACCAGCTTCTCCGCAGCATGGGGGAGACATTGCACCTTACGGGTGACTTCTTCACGCAGCAGTTTGACATCAAGCTACAGAACATCAACCTTGCTGCTCCGTTCTTCGTCCACCTCTCCACATCGTTCGTCCTCTCACTCGTGGTGCTTGCACCTTATATATTATGGGAGATATGGCTGTTCATACGCCCTGCACTCTATGTCAATGAGTCGCGAGGTGTCAAGAAAGCCTTACTCCTCGGTTCGGTGATGTTCTACATAGGCGTTGCCGTGGGCTACTTCGTGATCTATCCCATGACGCTGCGCTTCCTGTCTACCTATAACCTCAGTCCGGACATAGAAATCCTCATCTCCCTGAATTCCTATATCGACAACTTCATGACACTGGTGCTCTGCATGGGCTTGGCATTCGAGCTTCCGCTGGTCACGTGGATACTCTCACTCCTGGGCATCATCACGCGCGACACGTTGCGCGAGTATCGCCGTCATGCGTTTGTCGTCATTGTCATTGTGGCTGCCATCATCACTCCCACCGGTGACCCGTTCACCCTTATGGCCGTTTCCCTGCCGTTGTACGCGCTCTATGAGTTGAGCATACTCATGGTGAAAGAGAAGAAGGACGATGATGATGACGATGAGAAAGACAAGCCCTCATCAGGTAACGGTGGTGGTTCCGACAGTCCCAATGGCGGAGCTTCTGCGCAGAAAGTCATAGAGAAGAAGCCCGACAGCCCATTGGACGGCGGTGATGCCAAGTCTCTGCCCACAACCGAAGACAAGCCTGTCGATGCGGCGACATCGGACAAGGCAGAGCCTGAAAAGAAAGAGAAATCCATATCGGAGGTACTGCGCGAGCAACGTGCAGCTGCACAGCGTGCCAAGAACGAGGCAAGCAACAGAGCTTTGCAGGAACGTATTGATGCAGCTGCCAAAGCAGCGGCGGCAGGCACAGCCACAGGCGTTGCCGCCGATGCCAATGCAGACAGTGCGACACCGGCACTCACCGCCAATGCTGAGCCTGCTGTAAAGGAATCGTTGGCTGCTGCCGCTGAGACGACAGCGAAGAAGGTCAAGCGGGAACCCCGCATGGTGATTATCGACGACCAAATATTCTTTGAAGAATATCCTGATGAAGATACTCCGGCACCGCAAGACACACCTGTCGAAAAACAAAAAGCTCAGCCTGTTGAAGAACCATCCACAGTGGAGACGACGGAGCAGACAGAACAACCAACGCCAGCCGAGCCGACAGAGTTAGCTGAATCGACTGAACCAATTGAGCCGGAGCCTGCGGAGACCATCGAGCCTGCCAAGCCCGTTGAACCGACAGAATCTACCACATCTGTTGAGCCTACTGACCCGACAAAACCGGAGAAACCGCACATAGATTTTGGTGGAATAAAATATGATCCGAACCGCTTTAAGCAGTAGAAAGAGGCAGAATATGGGTGGCCTTACCTAATAGTGACTACGAAGAGTTGTGATTATACCTAATCCGTGTTATTGTCGAGGGTGGCGAAGCCCGCTACCTTTGCAGTGTCAGATTTGAATGAATTAGTTAGTCATAATTACGTAACCACTTTTATCAAGAAAAGACAATCCTTGCAGGCGCGATGTGAATCGGGATGCAAGGATTTCTTTTTATTCGTAGCAACTTTTTTCGTGTGCTCA
Source organism: Faecalibacterium prausnitzii (assembly GCA_963639425.1). GTDB lineage: Bacteria > Bacteroidota > Bacteroidia > Bacteroidales > Bacteroidaceae > Bacteroides. The sequence goes on along the minus strand of CAVHVD010000122.1, from coordinate 5,657 downwards.
TTGTATTTACATAAAGAATGAGTAATATTGCGAGTGAATTGATATAAAGAGAGTATTGTTGACTATGAAGAAAGTTATAAGCACACAGAAGGCTCCGGCTGCCATCGGGCCATACAGTCAGGCCATAGAAGTTAACGGTATGCTGTTCGTTTCCGGACAGATACCGGCAGACCCTGCAACCGGCAACATCGTGGAGGGTGGAATAACGGAGCAGACGACGCAGAGTTTCTGCAACGTCAAGGCCATCTTGTCCGAGGCCGGTTACAGCATCGACAATGTTGTCAAGACCACAGTCTTCCTGAGCGATATGGATAACTTTGCAGCCATGAATGCTGTCTATGCGCAGCAGTTCAATGGTGCTTTCCCTGCGCGCAGCGCGGTGGCTGTCAAGACTTTGCCCAAGAATGTATTGGTCGAGGTTGAGGTCATTGCCGTGAAGTGACAGAGGGTCTTGTCCTGTGACTCAAAAGAGAGGAGACAACAATACGTGGAGAAAGAACTGACGCTTAACGAGGTGTACCGTGCATCGCATGTGCTGAAGAGCATCATACGTCGTACCGACCTTATTGCAGCACCATCTATACGCAAGGGCTGTGACATCCGCATCAAGCCTGAGAACTTACAGGTGACAGGCTCGTTCAAGGTTCGTGGAGCCAGCTACATGATTTCACAGCTGAGTGACGCGGAGAAAGAGCGTGGCGTGATAGCTTGTTCAGCAGGCAACCACGCACAGGGTGTGGCTCTTGCCGCATCGCGCAGTGGCATCAAGTCCGTCATCTGTCTTCCCGAAGGTGCTCCCATATCGAAGGTTGAGGCTACACGTCATTATGGTGCGGAGATCTGTCTTGTGCCGGGTGTATATGATGATGCCTACCGTCGTGCGTTGCAACTCAAGGAGGAGAAAGGACTGACGTTCGTGCATCCGTTTGATGACCCGCAGGTGATAGCAGGGCAGGGGACAATAGCTTTGGAGATCCTGAACGATATGCCTGATGTGGACTGTATAATAGTTCCCGTAGGTGGTGGCGGACTGATAAGTGGCGTGGCATACGTCGCCAAGCAACTCAATCCGGCAATCAAGATTTATGGCGTACAAGCTGAAGAGGCTCCAAGTATGGTCGACAGTCTGCGTGATGGTCGCATAGAGAAGCTCGACAGTGTCTCCACCATTGCCGACGGCATCGCGGTGAAAGAGCCTGGCAAGCATACCTTCGAATACTGCCAGCGTTATGTTGACAAGATTGTCACCGTCAGCGAGGACGAGATATGTGCAGCCATACTGCATCTGTTGGAGAAACACAAGCTGATATCGGAAGGTGCGGGAGCCGTCAGCGTCGCGGCTGCCATGTTCGGGCATGTGCCTGTCGAAGACAAGCATACCGTCTGCCTTGTCAGTGGTGGTAACATCGATGTCAATTTCCTGAGCCGTATCATCAGCCGCGGACTCCTGAAGAGTGGCCGTCAGTGTACGCTTGTACTCGAGTTGCCGGACAAGCCTGGGCAGTTGCTCGAGGTGGTGCAGGTCATTTCGAGCACGGGAGCAAACATCACCTCGTCCCTGCATGAGCGCACGGCATCCGTTGCAAACGTCAACTCCTGCTATCTGCGCATATCCATGGAGACGCGCGACCATGCCCATGTCGACGAAATCAAGAAAGCACTCAAGCAGAAAGGCTTCAAGGTGGTGGAATGAGAGATATGAATACACGCATCGCAACAGGCTTGTTCGTGCTGATGACAATGATAGCCATCGGCGGGTGTTCGGAGGATTCCGTGTCGCAGTCGGCAGAGCTTGACATCATTGAGGCACAATCAAAGACCATCAGTTTCTGTCTCACGTCGGCAGAAGACGGCCTGCATGGCACGGACAGCATTTTTACGCGTGCAGCGGTGAAGAAATACGCTAAGTTTCTCACACTTGCCATGTTTGATGAAGACGGGACGAAGAAGTATGAGGTGCAGCAGAAATCCTCGGACACCGGCTTCGGGACAGTAAGCAAACAGATAGACTTCGGCACATATACGGTTGTGGTCGTTGCAAACAACGGCGATGACTTCTATGTCGTCAACTCACCATCTAACGTCACGCTTCCGACAAGCACCAGCAAGGTTCTCGACACATTCTGCTATGCCGGCAAGGTCGAGGTATCCGGCACCTCGTCATCGGCCATATCAATTGGGCTGAAGCGGGCTGTCTCCGCCATAGGAGTGCAGCTGACGGACGAATCAATTCCCGATAGCTTCGACCATTTCAGGTTTGAACTAACAGGCGGAAGCACCGTCCTGAATCCCACTACGGGCTACGGAACGAGTGCTATGTCGCAGGTGGCAGACGTGAATTATAACAGTGAAGCCGTACAGCATGGCATCTTTACTTTTCCCGTTAAGGGCAATGATAAAGGTGTGACGTTCAAGGCTTCTGCCATTGGTAAGGACGGAAGCACCATTGTTAGCTATTCGCTCGACCGTCTGACGGCTGCTCCAAACAAGATGATTGTGTTCAAAGGCGAGTTCTTTGTCGAGTCCGGTGTCACGATTTCGATATCCGATGGTGAGACCACATGGACTACCAACGAGCAGTCACTCCATTAATGAAGTCGTCGGCGTTCATATCATACTTCGTTGGATTTGTCGTGCTGGCCACCGTGCTGTGCGGCTGTCAGAACTCTGTCACACAAGACCCTGACATTGTTGTGCCGTCTGAAGGCAAAGAAGCTGAACCGTATAATGTCTGCCTTGCCATCATCGGCTATGAAGATACGCGCTTCGGTGCTACGAAAGCTGATGTCGGAGGGCTGACGGATGTGTGCACGCGCGTCGACGCACAGGTGTTCGATGCCACGGGCAGCCGTGTCACGAAGGTGTCTCTCACGACTGATGGAGAGACTGCATGCCTTGACACGTTGAAGTTCAATCTTCCCGATGGCGACTATCAGATTGCGATACTGGCCCACAGCTGCACGGGTGCTCCGACATTCTCGTCTCCTGATAAGATCTCCTTTCCGAACAATAAGGTCACCGATACCTTATACAAATATATCACTCTCAGTGTCGACGGTTCGTCCGTCAAGCAACAGGATGTCGTGCTGACACGTGCTGTCGCTGCTTTCCGCTTGACTCTCACAGAAGACAAGCCCGAAGCTGTCTCCAGCCTCAAGCTCTACTATACGGGAGGTAGTAGCACGTTCAATGCCGTGACAGGATATGGCTGTGTCAACTCGCGACAGACGGAGATACGCGATGTCTCTGCAGCCACAGGGCAGACCACCTGTATGGTTTACACTTTTCCGCACGATGAGTCTGGTGTCCTTGACATCACCATCACTGCTCTTAGTCAGGCGGGAGATACCATAACTATCGGTAAGATAACAGATGTGGAGGTTAGGCGGAACTACATCTCTGCCTACGAGGTTAGCGGCTTCTACACACCGGCCTCGGAAGAAGAAGGACAGCAGCCGTCGTTCAGCATCACCGTTGATGGGGAGTGGGAGAAAGACGAGCGTCCGCTCGTCCCGTGATTTTTCTGCCGGTTCTATTCGCGTTCAATCTTTATCAGTGCTCCGGTGTTCACGTCGAACAGCACCTTTGTTGTAGAGTTCCTGTTGAACAGCAGCGCAGCCAAATACTCTTTCGTGCCGAACTGCGTCAGTGCTACTTCCTGCGTCATCAGTGGCTTGTGCTCGTAGGTCAATTTCACTTCAGCCTGCCCAGGAACGTTGTATGCTATGCCGTCCAGCTTCTTCTTGTCATCCTGCACTTCCTCTGTGGGTGCCGCTATGGTGTTCTCGTTCCTGATGCTTATCAGCACCGGCTCACCCGAGAGGTCGTCCTTGTCCACCATGCCGAGCTTCTTCGAGAAGCGGAATGCCACCTCGTCTGCCATCTCGCTCGGTTCTATGCGCAGCTCTATGGCATGTGTCTCGGATTGCTCTATCCCACTGAACAGCTGCGTCAGTGCCGCCTCCTGCTTATCCAAATTGTCGAGCATTATCTGTAGCTGCCCTCCATCCTTGGGCGTGTTGTCGGCATTGCCGCTTATTAGGTCACGCTTGCTCTCGCGCAGGCTGAAGATCTCCCGTGACACCAGCTCCGCCATCTTGGCATGCGAGCTTGCCATCAGCATCTCTTCCGTCATGTATTGGTGAGGATCGGGCGTAGCAATCGGTGTGTTCTCATCAGTCCTTGTTTCTTTGCCGGTCGCTATGCCGGAGAACGGCATGTTTATTGAGCGTACAACGCCGTCTTCCGTCAGCTCCATCAGCGGTGCCGTGGTGCGGTCTCTCATCTCCACGAAGTAAATGTTGTCAGCATCAGGCACACCGATGACCTGCATGCTCACGCCGTCCAAAGTCCAGTATGTCTCGGCTTCCTGCCTCACATCGTTCAGGCGCAGGTATCGTGCCGCATAGCGGCTGAACTCCCCCGGCTCATAGCTGTGCTTGGTCGCTTTCACCTTCAACAGTATCTCCGTGCGTGGCAGCATATATGTCATGCCGTATTTCTTGCCGTACTGCACGCCGGTAGTGACCTGCGTCTGTGCCTTGAGGCTGGTTGCTGACAGCAGGCATAAGGCTATGGCTGATAGTAGTATTCTCATGACTGTTTATGTAAGCTCGTTTTCATTGAAAATCTCACGGACTACAAAGGTAATAAAAAACCATCGTTGGGCAGATGTTGCCTATTGTCGTGTTTTGGAATATTAACAGCAAGGCACACCGGAACGTGCTGAAAAATGAAATCTTTGTGATATATGAGATTTAACATTGTAATTGTTGCAAACGCGTTAACCTATTCTTACCTTTGTGACGTGATAATAACGGACAATGCGTCCGGCTGACTATAAACCAACTAAAAACTAAAAGTAATTATGGCTAAGACTAAGTATTCGGGTACCCTGACCGAGAAGAATCTGGAAGCGGCATTTGCCGGAGAGAGCCAGGCACGCAACAAGTACACATACTTTGCATCGAAGGCAAAGAAGGAAGGCTTTGAGCAGATTGCAGAGCTGTTCCTCAAGACTGCCGACAATGAGAAAGAACATGCCAAGATGTGGTTTAAGGAACTGAATGGCATTGGCGACACTGCAGAGAACCTTGCTGCTGCTGCTGATGGTGAGAACTACGAGTGGACAGACATGTACGAAGGCTTTGCCAAGACTGCCGAAGAAGAAGGCTTCACGACACTGGCCAAGAAATTCCGTATGGTTGCTGCCATCGAGAAGCGTCATGAGGAACGCTATCGCGCACTGCTGCACAATGTGGAGGCGCAGGAGGTGTTTGCCAAGAGCGAGGTGAAGGTATGGGAATGTCGCAACTGCGGACACATCGTGGTTGGTGAGAAAGCTCCCGAAGTATGCCCCGTATGTGCGCATCCGAAAGCGTACTTTGAAGTTCACGTGGACAATTTCTAAGTCTGTTGCCGCTTTCATGTGGCAATGAAATGCTGAGGCTCATCGGCACAGGCGGAAAATCCGTTGTGTGCCGACGAGCCTCATTACTAGAACTTTTAGGAGCTTCCTGTAAAAAAGTCTAATCAATTAGTAATCATTATCTTTTCATAGCAATAAGTTTTGATTAATATTTCGTCTATAATTGCAGAATAACTTTCAAAAAGATGCAATTATGGACATATCCAATCTGAACGAAAAAGTTAAAGGT
>CAVHVD010000121.1:0-12050 GCA_963639425.1 Faecalibacterium prausnitzii | reverse complement strand
TAAGTATTCTATACATAGTATTCTTGGGCTGTTTCCGGGCACACATATGCACATAATATCAGCGAAACTGAGATTACTGAGACTGGCACAACACACGGAACCAGTCTCATCGTGTTTATGACGGTTCCTGTTGATAACTTGTTGAAAAAAAATCAGCCGCATATTCTTTAATTCGCACGTTTTTGTTATCTTTGTAGTCGAAGAGCGGTGGCATACCGACCCCAATGCCACAATGCTCACTGAAGGATACACACTGCTGTTTTCAGCCATCAGCCGCGCATACTCATCCCGTACCATTTCAGCCGGACTGATGTGTCGCTGACAAACGGCGGCTTGATGCTGTCGGCTCGGGCATAGAAGTTTGGCTCAGGGATGTGTGGTGAACAGGATGGCTGTCACGGCGGTGGCAACGGAACCGGTGAGTGCAGGAAAAAATGTGTGGCGCGAGTACATCGTATTAAAAAGAGAATCACTAAATTTGCAAGTCGAAACAAAAAGACGGATAACAGACAACTTAAATACAAAAAAGAAATGGTAAACTACAAAGATTTAGGCCTGGTGAACACCCGCGATATGTTCAAGAGAGCCATCAATGGCGGTTACGCCGTGCCTGCATTCAACTTCAACAACCTGGAGCAGCTGCAGGCTATCATCACTGCCAGCTCCGAGCTGAAGTCGCCGGTTATTCTTCAGGTGTCGAAGGGTGCACGTGCTTATGCCAACCCGATCCTGCTCCGTTATATGGCACAGGGTGCCGTTGAGTTTGCGAAGAGCCTCGGATGCCATCATCCTGAGATTGCGTTGCATCTTGACCACGGCGACACGTTCGAGCTGGTCAAGGACTGCGTTGACCTGGGCTTCTCCAGCGTCATGATCGACGGTTCAAGCAAGCCTTACGAGGAGAACATCGAGCTGACACGCAAGTGTGTCGAGTATGCCCACAAGTATGATGTCACCGTTGAGGCAGAGCTTGGCGTACTGGCCGGCGTTGAGGATGAGGTTGCAGCAGAGGAGTCTCACTACACCCGTCCCGAGGAGGTCATCGACTTCTCCACACGCAGCGGATGCGACAGCCTTGCCATCTCTATCGGCACAAGCCACGGCGCATACAAGTTCAAGCCGGAGCAGTGCACACGCGACCCGAAGACAGGCCGTCTGGTTCCTCCTCCATTGGCTTTCGATGTACTGCACGAGATCGAGAAGAAGCTCCCGGGTTTCCCAATCGTTCTGCACGGCTCTTCTTCCGTTCCGCAGAACTATGTGGACATCATCAACAAGTACGGTGGCCATCTGCCCGATGCAGTGGGCATACCCGAGGAGCAGCTCCGCGAGGCTTCGAAGAGTGCAGTCTGCAAGATCAACATCGACTCAGACTCACGTCTGGCATACACTGCCGGTGTCCGCGAGACATTCGCCCTGCATCCAGAATACTTCGATCCCCGTCAGTACGGCAAGGTTGCCCGCAACTACATGACCGAGATGTACAAGAGCAAGATCAAGGACGTTCTCGGCTCGGACAACAAGTTGGCAAACTGCGACTGATAAGACTGAGAAGAGACAAAGAGAATACTGCGCCTGACAAGGAGGGCGCAGGCAGGGACTGCTGTGAAGACATAGCCTCACAGCAGTCTTTTTTGCTTAGGCTTCTCGGCTCTTTTTGAACTTTTCCACACGCACACAGCACATGGCAGACAATTTCCTGGAGAAACACTTCGCGGAGTATGAGCAGCGCAAGGCCGCATGGCTCAAGAAACGCCGGTGCAGCAAGAGACCACCGCAGAAAGATGCCCGCCTACATACTTTCAGCGAGCCTACGGATGCTGTCGCCGTGCCGGCAGAGCTGAACGATCCGTTCTGCTACCGGCCACATCCGCTGTGCCTGATGGCAGCACGCGACGTGCAACGGTTTGTCGGCAGTAGGGCAGAGTGGAGCGATGAGCTGGAGCGTGGCAAGATGTTCGGTGTCCTCGCCGTGAGGGACAGAGACGGCAGTCTCGGCTTCATCGCCGCTTTCTCCGGACTGCTCGACGGGCGCAACGACATTCCATACTTCGTGCCTCCGGTCTATGACCTCCTGCAGCCGCAGGGGTTCTTCAAGATTGAGGAGGGCGAGATTTCGCAGCTTAATGCCCGCATAGACAGCCTGCGGCAGTCGGACGCGTACAAGAACGATGCGGCATCGCTGGCACGCCTGCGCGCTGAGGCAGACACGGCACTCGGTGCGCTGAAGTTGCAGATGGCAGAAGCCAAGGTACGGCGTGACAAGCTGCGCCAAGGTTCTCTCACCGAGACCGAGGAGGAGGAGCTGATACGCGAGAGCCAAAGGCAGAAAGCAGAATATCGTCGCACGGAGAGGGAATGGCGGCAACGGCTGGAGACGTTGCAACAGCGTGTGGACAGCGTCGCCGACGAGATAGGGCGGCTCAAGCGTGAGCGTCACGAACGCTCCGCCGCATTGCAGGAACGTCTGTTCCGCCACTTCGTGATGCTCAGCAGCGACGGCCGCCGTCAGGATCTCTGTCAGATATTCGGGCAGGCACGCGGTCAGCTGCCACCTGCCGGTGCCGGAGAGTGTGCTGCGCCGAAGCTGCTACAATATGCCTTCAAGCACAGCATGAAGCCGCTGGCGATAGCCGAATTCTGGTGGGGAGCTTCGCCCAAGGACGTGGAGCGCGTGCATGGCCACTTCTATCCGGCGTGCGAGAGCAAGTGCCGCCCGATACTCGACTTCATGCTCCATGCGCCGGACACGGAAAAGGGCTGACACCCACACGCGGAGGGTGCAGCCGCAGGTGTGTCTACTCGAAGTAGTAGAGGAACGTGGCGATTCCGTCAAGAGCGTGCTTCTTCTCGTTCTCAATCTCGATGTAGAACTGAATCTCCGCCTTGGCAATTCCGCGCAGGTTGACGAGCGACTTCAGGTCGGCGACGAGACGGATGCGCTGGCCGCTGAGCACAGCCTGTCCGAAGCGCATCTTGTCCATGCCGTAGTTGATCATCATCTTCAGATGGTTCACCTGTATGATGTCGTCCCACAGATGCGGAAGCACCGACAGCGTCAGGTAGCCGTGTGCTATCGTCGAGTGGAACGGACTCTCCGTCTTGGCGCGTTCGGGGTCTGTGTGTATCCACTGATGGTCTTGCGTGGCATCGGCAAAGAGGTTTATCCTGTCTTGCGACATCTCGATGTAGTTCGACACGCCGATTCTCTTTCCGACATACCCTTCAAATTCCTCGTAGTTGTTGATGATAGCTTTTCCCATAGGTCTTCACTATAGTTTGTTCTTCACATTTTCTTCTTTAGTGTGCAATTGTCAATTGCGGTGCAAAAGTACACAATATTTGTCACGCTGTGCAAAAGGCGGATTTTTTTTATGTGTTTGTGCCGTGAGCGGCAGCGGCCCGAACGGAAGATAAAATGTGCTTCCTGCACGGTTATAAGGAACATTTGCACTACCTTTGTGCGGCGATAATCACATAACGTTTATACATATATCCATGAGCATATTTTCAAAACTGTTCGGAAAGAAAGACGGCAGCACATCGGCAAAGAGTGCAGAAGACTTCATGTCGCTGACGCGCGTCTACTTCCAGTCGGCACTGGCCGTCAACCTCGGCATCACAAACGTGCGCTTCATTCCCGATGTTGCCAACTTCAAGCGGCTGTTCAAGGTTCCCACCGTGGGTGGCAAGCTGGGGCAGGGCGAGAAAGCCGCTGCGCGCAAGATGCTGATGCAGGACTACGGACTCAGCGAAAACTATTTCAAAGAGATAGACAGCTCCATAAAGAAACACTGCCGCAATCAGGCGCAGGTGCAGCCATACATGTTCATGTTTCAGGGCTTCACAAACGACCTGATGATGATGATAGGCAATCTGATGCAGTGGAAACTGCGCATGCCTGCCGTGTTCAAGAACACCATCCGCGGCTCCGTCGAGTCCACCGTGCACGAAATCTGCACCAAGACCATCTGGAAGAAAGACGACGAGCAGAAGACCGCTGCCGGCATACAGGCATACAAGGAGCGTCTCGGCTTCTCCGAAGCATGGATGGCGGAACTGGTCTACAACATCGTCATGCTGGCCAAGACCGAGAAGAAGAAGCCCGATGACAACGCCGACGGCAAGGCGGCCAAATAATCACGGACAAAACGGACAAAATTGTGGAGCGTTGGCCGGAAAAAGATTAACTTTGCGCATATAAGAGAGGACATTATTAAACACTATCTTTAAAAATAAAGAAGAATTATGAAAATTGAGAAAATTGTAGCTCGTGAGATCATTGATTCACGTGGCAACCCAACCGTTGAGGTTGACGTTGTGTTGGAGAATGGTGTATTAGGCCGTGCAGCCGTTCCGTCGGGTGCTTCTACAGGCGAGAACGAGGCTCTCGAGCTTCGCGACGGCGACAAGTCACGCTTCGGCGGCAAGGGCGTTCAGAAGGCTGTCAAGAACGTGAATGAGGTCATCGCTCCGGCACTCAAGGGCGACTGCGTGCTGAACCAGCGTGCCATCGACAAGAAGATGCTGGCACTCGACGGCACACCCACAAAGAGCAAGCTCGGCGCAAACGCCATCCTCGGCGTGTCACTGGCATGTGCCAAGGCCGCTGCTGCAGCTCTCAACATTCCTCTGTACCGTTACATCGGTGGCTGCAATACATACACCATGCCTGTTCCTATGATGAACATCATCAACGGCGGTGCACACTCTGATGCTCCCATTGCATTCCAGGAGTTCATGATCCGTCCCGTAGGTGCTCCCAACGAGAAGGAAGCCATCCGCATGGGTGCTGAGGTGTTCCACGCATTGGCTAAGCTGCTGAAGAAGCGCGGCCTCTCCACAGCCGTAGGCGACGAGGGTGGTTTCGCTCCTGCACTCAACGGCATCGAGGACGCTTTGGAGAGCATCTGCCAGGCAACGAAGGACGCAGGCTACGAGCCGGGCAAGGACATCCGTATCGCAATGGACTGCGCTGCTTCGGAGTTCGCAACATGCGAGAACGGCCAGTGGTACTATGACTACCGCCAGCTGAAGGACGGCAAGAAGAAAGATCCTAATGGCAAGAAGCTGACAGCCGACGAGCAGATTGCATATCTTGAGGAACTCATCAACAAGTATCCTATCGACTCCATCGAGGACGGTCTCGACGAGAACGACTGGGACAACTGGGTTAAGCTCACAGCCAAGATCGGCGACCGCTGCCAGCTGGTTGGCGACGACCTGTTCGTGACCAACGTCAAGTTCCTGCAGAAGGGCATCGAGATGGGTGCTGCAAACTCAATCCTCATCAAGGTAAATCAGATCGGTTCGCTCACAGAGACTCTTGATGCCATCGAGATGGCTCATCGTCACGGCTACACCACGGTGACATCTCACCGCTCCGGCGAGACCGAGGACACGACTATTGCCGACATCGCAGTGGCTACCAACTCGGGTCAGATCAAGACCGGTTCAATGAGCCGCACCGACCGTATGGCTAAGTACAACCAGCTCATCCGCATCGAGGAAGAGCTTGGCGACAATGCTAAGTACGGCTACAAGAAGCTGAAGTAAGCGAGATACTTCGTTTCAGCTAAGATATTCAAGAGGCTGCACCGCACGTAACCCTGCGATGCAGTCTCTTCTTTTGTACTCGCACGTGGTGGGACATCACAGCAGCAGACAGATGGCAGAACACAGCAGCACCGTCAGCACTTCGGCGCGGCGATTGGTACGCACGGCGACGAGCATGTCGGCAGTGGTCAGCTCACGGTCGTTGGTGCCGATGTATGGCTTCGGGAAGAGTTCGCCGAAATAGTAGTGCGGCCCTCCGAAGCGGCAGTCGAGAATGCCGGCAAGGGCAGACTCCGGATAGCCCGAATTGGGGCTGGCGTGGCAACGTCCGAAGCGGCGGACAAAGCCGAACAGGTCGAGACGCCACATGCCAAGCAGCATGAGGAAAGCCGTGAGACGTGCCGGAAGATAGTTCGCCGCGTCGTCGAGCCGTGCGGCGAAGCAGCCGAAGTCAATGTAGCGTTCGGTGTGATAACCGACCATCGAGTCCATTGTGTTCACCATCTTGTACGCCATCATGCTTGGAACGCCACCTATCATGAGCCAAAACAGCGGTGCCACGACACCGTCGCTGAGGTTTTCCGCCAGCGTCTCAAGGGCGGCTGCACGCACTTCCTGTGCGCTGAGCTGCGACGTGTCGCGCCCCACGATGCGTGCCACCTGCCGTCGGCCTTCGTCGAGCGAGCGATCCAAAGCGTTGAACACACTGCGCACTTCGCGTATCAGCGTTGTACCGGCGAGACAGAAGAATATCAGCGTGGTTTGCACGATGAATGTCAGCAGTTCGGACACCTTAAAGCACAGCGTTAGCAGTGCCCACGTGCCGAAGAATGTGACAAACACCAGCGTGACGGCCATGAACGCTCCTTTGAGCTTGCGGCGTGTGCCGTGGTTGAGGCGGTGCTCCATGAACGAAATCATGCGCCCGAACAGCACGACAGGATGCGGCAGACACTGCGGATCGCCGAAGACGAGGTCCATGAACCATCCGAGGAGCAGTGCTGCCAATATCGTTTCAGTCATCATCGTGCTTGTGTATCCACGTCAATATCCGTACCGTCATTCCATCAGCCAATCGGCAATGGCTTGTACCAGCGCGTCGTTCTCGTCAGGGTCTTGTGCCGCGATGCGGAAGAAGCGGTCGTCAAGCCCCTCGAAGTTCGACGCGTCGCGTATCAGCAGGCCGTGTTTGCGCATCAGGCTGTCTTTCAGTGCCGACGCACGTCCAGTGCGTAGCTGCACCAGCATGAAGTGCGTGTCCGTGTTCCACGCCTCAAGAGCTCCGAGTGCGTTGAGCCTGCTGCGCAGACGTTGTGCTTCGGACAGAAGATTTTCCAACGGAGGCATGCTGTCGATGCCGCGGTCGAGGAGATACAATCCGGCTTCTATGGCGACCGCGTTTACCGACCACGGCATGCGGTTTGTGCGCATACGCGAAAGCAGTCCGTCACTGCCGGTGATGTAGCCGAGACGGATGCCCGGGACACAGTATCTTTTCGTCATGCTGTGCAGCAGCAGCACATTGTCGAACTCCAGGGCTTCGGCGGAAGAGAGCAGCGGACACAGCGTGAAGTCTTCATATGACTGGTCGAAGACGAACAGCACCTCACTGTTGCAGGCGATGAGATTCAACACATATTCCTTGTCGAGTACCGTCCCTGTGGGGTTATTGGGATTGCAGATCCAGCACATACGTATGCTGTGTGGCAAGCGGTAGCCGGAATCTGCCGCCGGAAGCCTGTAGAGCGATGTCACATGGCAACCGTGCATGGTGCACGCGTCGGCATACTCGCGGAATGTGGGCTGAAGAACAGCCGCTTCCGTGCCACGGAACGTCTGTGCCGTCAGGTAAATGGCTTCGGTAGCTCCCGACGTGACCATCACGTTTTCCGGCGGAATGTTGCAGTGACGTGCCACGGCGCGTTCCAGACTGTATGCTTCCGGCTCCGGATAGCGACCGATGACATCGAGGCAATGCTCGAGATGCGACTTCAAGCCCGACAAGTCGGCATGGCTGTAGATGTTGGAACTGAAGTTTGTCTTCGGTGCATCGCCATATCTGTATATGTCATCGCCGTGCCCCTCAATCATTGTCCGTAAGTATTTTGTAGACCAAATCCATGTCGACATGCCGACGAATGTGTGCCGCCAACTTGTCGTACTGCTCGTCCTTGAACGCGCGATAGTCGAAACTTCTGTCTGCTTCGCCAATCTTTTCTGCGAACGGCCGCAGCAGGAAGTCGATGAAGCCGGTATTATCGAGAATGCCGTGTATGTATGTCCCCATGCAGCTGCTGTCGGCATAGTATCCGTCCGTATGTCCATCCGCGAAGACCGCCAGCGGCGACGCCTCGGTTCCGGAAACAGGATGCGTGTCGCCCATGTGTATTTCGTAGCCCTCCATCGTGTCTTCTGTCCCCGTTTCGGTGACGGCGAGGCGGAACTTGTCCTGCCGTGTCACCTTTTCTTCGGTCATCGTCGTGCTCAGTGGCAGTAGCGACAGCCCCGGCAGCCGTCCGATGTCGCCCTCCACATGATTCGGGTCGAGCACTTCGACGCCCATCATCTGGTAGCCGCCGCAGATGCCAAGAACGGTCGTGCCTTTGCGGTGTGCCTCAATCACGGCTCGTGCCGCGCCGTTGCGCCGCAGCTCGTACAGGTCGTCGATGGTGCTCTTGGTGCCGGGCAGTATTATGATGTCGGCTTTCTTGATGTCGTCCGTGTTGTTCGTGTAGAACAAGTGCACGCGCGGGTCACGTTCAAGCACGTTGAAGTCGGTGAAGTTGCTGATGTGTCTTAGCAGCACCACGGCGATGTTCACTTTCCCGTGCTCGGCCTGCCGACTTTTCGCAGCCAGTGCCACGCTGTCTTCCTCCTCTATATATATGTCGTTAAAGTGAGGAACCACGCCGATGACCGGCACGCGGCACAAGTCTTCAATCATCTTTGTGCCCGTGTCGAACAGCCGCAGGTCGCCGCGAAACTTGTTTATCAATATGCCTTTGATGCGTTTGCGCTCCTCCGGTGTCAGCAGTTCCATTGTGCCATAAACGCTGCCGAACACGCCTCCACGGTCGATGTCGCCCACAAGAATCACGTCTGCACCGGCATGTATCGCCATCGGCATGTTCACGATGTCCGTGTCCCGCAGATTGATTTCCGAGATGCTTCCTGCACCCTCCATCACGATGGGGTTGTAGTTCGCTGCAAGGCGGTCGTAGGCACGACACACTTCGGCACGCAATTCGTCGCGCCCGTCGTTCCGGAAGTAATCGTAAGCGTTGCGGCTACCGACAGGTTTGCCGTTGAGTACCACCTGACTCGTGTGGTCAGACTGCGGCTTCAGCAACAGCGGATTCATGTCCGTATGGCACGGAATGCCTGCCGCTTCAGCCTGTACCGCTTGTGCACGCCCAATCTCAAAGCCCTCGGGCGTGGCGAAAGAGTTCAGTGCCATGTTCTGTGCCTTGAAGGGTGCGGGAGCATAACCGTCTTGCAGGAAGATGCGACAGAAGCCCGTGGCAATGACACTCTTCCCGACATCACTGCCTGTACCGACGAACATTATGGGGTGCAGCCTACGCATACTGTTCGCAAAGGTAAATAAAATCCCGCCTGTGGGTCTCTGCGCCTGTGAAAAAGGACTATATTAGCGCGCAAAATGCACAGTGGCATGCAGAACGAACAGCTGAAAGATTTATACAAACGCTACAGCGGCCGTGAGCCGCAGAGCGTGCAGAAGCTCGCCGCATCAGGTTCCAACAGACAATACTTCAGGTTTGCTGCCGCCGACGGCACGACGGTGATTGGTGCTGTGGGCACTTCGGTGGAGGAGAACGAAGCCTTTCTGTACATGTCGCGCCACTTCAGGCAACTGGGACTGCCCGTGCCGCAGATATTGGCGCAGAGCGACGATGCGTCGTGCTACTTGCAGGAAGACCTCGGCAGCACGTCGTTGTTTGACGCAATCGGCAGCGGACGGCAGACAGGATGCTTCAGCGACGCGGAGAGAGCATTGCTCCACGATGTCATGCGGCTGCTTCCGCGTGTGCAGTTCCTTGGTGCTGAGGGCATGGACTTCAGCCGCTGTTATCCGCAACCCGAGTTCAACAGACGAAGTGTGATGTGGGATTTGAACTACTTCAAGTACTGCTTCCTGAAAACCGTCGGACTGGAGCTTCAGGAAGACCGTTTGGAAGACGACTTCGAGGCGATGGCGCGTGTCCTGCTGTCCGAGCGTTGCGACAGCTTCATGTACCGCGACTTCCAGAGCCGCAACGTGATGCTTCGCGACGGCAGGCATCCGTGGCTGATCGACTATCAGGGCGGTCGTCGTGGGCCGTACTGCTATGATGTGGCATCATTCCTTTGGCAGGCACGGGCGAACTTCCCCGATGACTTGCGTGCAGAACTTCTCGACGAATACTTCAAAGCCTTGCAGACGTACCACAGCGTCGACCGCGAACACTTCACGCGTATGTTGCGCCACTTCGTGCTGTTCCGCACGTTGCAGGTGCTCGGTGCCTACGGCTTCCGTGGCCGCTTCGAGCAGAAAGCACACTTCGTGCAAAGCATTCCGTTTGCTGTCAGAAATCTCAAGCAGCTGTTGTGCGGGAGTGGTTTCGCCGAGTATCCCTATCTCGACAGCCTTTTGAGGCAACTCGTGGCTTTGCCGCAGTTCGATGTTGCCGCTCCGGCGGCAGAAGTCGGCACGTCCGGCAGCACGCCGCCGCTCGTGGTCACGGTCTTCAGCTTCGGCTACAAGAAAGGCGGCATCCCGCAAGACCGCAGTGGCAATGGCGGCGGCTTCGTGTTTGACTGCCGCGCCATGACCAATCCCGGACGGTTGGAACAGTTCAAGAGCCTCAATGGTCTTGACCGTCTTGTCATGGACTTCATTGAGAGCTGCGGCGAGATGCAACAGTTCCTGCAACACGCTTACGCGCTGGTTGACGCGGCAGTGGAACGCTACATGCGTCGCGGCTTCACAAGCCTGATGGTGTGCTTCGGATGCACCGGAGGACAGCACCGTTCCGTTTATGCGGCGCAACACATGGCGGAACACATCAACGGCAAGTACGGTGTAGAGGTGCAGCTGCATCACAACGAACAAAATCTCCATCAAACGCTCAACGCTCGCAGACCATGAAAGCAATGATCTTTGCAGCGGGTGTCGGCTCTCGCCTCCGGCCTCTGACCGACAGAATGCCCAAGGCTCTTGTGCCCGTCGCCGGAATTCCCATGCTTCAGCGCGTCATTCTGCGGCTTAAGGAGTCGGGATTCACGGAGATAACGGTCAATATCCACCACTTTGGCGAGCAAATCCTGTGCTTTCTCGATGCCAACTCGGCGTTTGGTGTGACGTTGCACGTCAGCGACGAGCGCGGCCGCCTGCTCGACACCGGCGGTGGAGTCTTGAAGGCACGGCCGTTTCTCGACGGAAGCGAGCCTTTTCTGGTGCATAATGTCGACATAGCCACCGATGTGGATCTGACGGCCATGTACAGACAGCACCTTTCAGGCACGGCGGTGGCAACACTGCTCGTCAGCGACAGGGACACCTCGCGCAAGCTCATATTCAGAAAGGACGACAGCTTCGGAGGACAACAAGGTGGACTTCGTTTGTGCGGATGGACCAACAAGACGACGGGAGAGGTGCGTCCGCAGGGCTTCGTACCCGAAGAGGGCAGATGCTGTGAGCTGGCATTCGGCGGCATACACGTCCTTTCGCCCGAGATATTCGGATATATGGGTGCCGGCACCGCGTGGCAGGGAGCGTTCCCCATTATGCCGTTCTACCTTGATGTCTGCACACGCCTGCCGCTCGCTGCATATCGTCAGTCCGGAATACATTGGTTCGACATCGGCAAGCCCGACACGTTGGCGCGCGCCGATACATATTACTCCCAAAGATGAAGAAGATATACACGTGTCCCGAGCTGGAAGAAGCCATAGAGGAATGGGGCATACTGCCGCTGTTGCCTGTTGGCATCCGTGGCTGGTCGGCTGAAGACATGACATCGGAGGAGTGCCACTACACCAATCTGCCCGATGGTGGCTGGGAGTGGCCTCTTTGGAAATGGAAAGGCGGAGCCATACAGGAAACCGGCTGCGCCTACGGCAAGTTCGTGCTGGGCAAAGCAACGTTCATAAGCAAAAGGCTGTGGCCGGACTTCTGCAACTGGCGTCGCAGTGTCTCTCCTCCTGTTGAAGAAGGAAGCATCGAAGAATCCATCCTGTTTGTGCTCTCGGAGGGCGGAAGCATGATTACACGTGATCTGCGCAAAGCCTGTGGATTTACCGGCCCGAAGATGCGCGGACGCTTCGATGCCTACGTCACGCGGCTACAGAATGCCGGATACATCGTCACCGAAGACTTCGTCTATCCTCATGGCAGTGACGGCAAGGAATACGGATGGGGTTGGGCGTTGCTGACCACAGCCGAGAGCCGCTTCGGCAGGGAAGCATGCCATGTAGACCGCAGTCCCCGTGAG
>CAVHVD010000120.1:0-10465 GCA_963639425.1 Faecalibacterium prausnitzii | reverse complement strand
CGCCCAGAGGACTTGCGTGTGCGCACCGTCGCAAACAAGTCGAAACTGAAGGTTTCGATAATACAGGCCATTGACCGTCAGGTCGCACTTGACGACATTGCCGTGTCGAAGGGAATTGAATTTGACGAGTTGCTCGATGAGGTAGAGGCTATTGTCTATTCGGGTACAAAGCTTAATATAGACTATTTCCTCAATGAGATAATGGATGAAGACCACATGCTTGACATCTATGATTACTTCAAGACATCTACGACAGACGATATAGACACTGCCATTGAGGAATTGGGGAGCGACTATACCGAGGAAGACATAAGGCTTGTCAGGATAAAATTCATCTCCGAGATGGCAAACTGACGGCAGGACAGACGTTGCGGAAGCGGGAAATAAAAAAGATGAAATGCTTTCTGCGCTTGGAAAAACTCCGTAATTTTGCACGCAATAAATTCTAAAGGGTAAAATTATGTCATTTATTGCAGACAAGGTTGTTATGGAGGGGCTGACATTCGACGATGTCTTGCTTATTCCTGCTTATTCTGAAGTCTTACCTAAGATGGTTGACTTGTCAACCAAGTTCTCCAGAAACATTGATTTGAAAGTTCCTTTTGTGACGGCGGCAATGGATACCGTTACGGAGGCCAAGATGGCGATTGCGATAGCACGTGAGGGGGGTATCGGTGTCATTCACAAGAATATGAGCATTGCTGCGCAGGCGCGTCAGGTGTCAATGGTCAAGCGTGCTGAGAACGGAATGATTTACGACCCTGTCGTGATAAAGCGTGGTTCCACGGTGAAAGATGCTCTTGACCTGATGGCAGAATATAAGATTGGCGGTATTCCGGTTGTCGATGACGAGCGCAATCTCGTAGGTATCGTGACCAACCGCGACCTTCGTTTCGAGCGTGACATGAATAAACACATCGATGATGTCATGACGAAAGAGAACATTGTCAAGACACATTCGGGTACCGACCTTGAGGCTGCTGCCAAGATACTTCAGGAATACAAGATTGAGAAACTCCCCGTAGTCGACGGCAACAACAAGCTGGTCGGACTGATAACGTATAAGGACATAACAAAGGCTAAGGACAAACCGATGGCATGCAAGGACAGCAAGGGACGTCTTCGTGTGGCTGCCGGTGTCGGTGTGACTGTCGATACGCTGGAACGTATGCAGGCTTTGATCGATGCCGATGTCGATGCCATTGTCATTGATACTGCCCACGGTCATTCCAAGTACGTCATTGAGAAGCTGAAAGAAGCGAAACACGCATTCCCGAATATTGATATTGTTGTCGGAAACGTAGCTACCGGTGCTGCTGCCACGGAGCTGGTAAAGGCGGGAGCAGATGCTGTCAAGGTCGGCATAGGCCCTGGCTCTATCTGTACCACGCGTGTTGTGGCAGGTGTCGGCGTTCCGCAGCTGTCGGCAGTCTACGATGTTGCCAAAGCTCTGAAAGGTACTGGCGTGCCATTGATTGCTGATGGAGGCTTGCGATATTCCGGTGATGTGGTTAAGGCTTTGGCTGCCGGAGGTTACAGCGTGATGATTGGTTCGCTCGTTGCCGGCACAGAAGAGTCGCCGGGTGAGACCGTAATCTTCAATGGCCGTAAGTTTAAGACATACCGCGGAATGGGTTCGCTCGAAGCAATGGAGAACGGTTCCAAGGATAGGTACTTTCAGGCCGGAACGAAAGATGTCAAGAAGCTTGTGCCCGAAGGCATTTCAGGTAGAGTTCCTTATAAAGGCACCCTTTATGAAGTCATTTATCAGCTGGTCGGTGGCTTGCGTTCAGGCATGGGATATTGCGGAGCTGCCAACATAGAGAAGCTCCACGATGCCAAGTTCACAAGGATAACAGGTGCCGGAGTGCTTGAGAGCCATCCACACGACGTGTCCATAACGAGTGAAGCTCCTAACTACAGCCGCCCGGAATGAAGGTGGTATCTGCGTTAATGCAAGAAGATACAAATACAGCCCGATTAGCTTTTGTCTTTTCGGGCGTATTTTTTTCATAGTACAAAGTCATAGATGATGTTCAGAGTATCGGCGTTTTTGTTGTTCCTTGTCTGTGCACCATGTCTTGGGGCGCAACAGGTCGATCCATACTTCGACATGAAAGTCATGGAGGCGCGGAGCGTCGGGCTGGACCGCACGGCGGAATGTGTCGATGCCGTGAACGGCTTTAAGCGCCGGTTGGCATCTGAGCGGATATGGCCTGTGGGCGGTGATGATGTACGCAAGGCTTATGAACGTTTCTGCCGTATCACCGGCGGTGAGCGTTTGAGCGTGCTGATGTTGACAAAGAGAGTACGGCAACAAGGTGCATCAGAGGAGATGGGCAATGCTGTGACCCGAATGGATTCTGTTTGTTCGTTGCTGAAAAGAGGTGAACAGCTCGGCAAGATAAGGGCTGACTTCCCTGATGTCAGGATTGACAGTGCCGATGTCTTCATGACTGAACTCCCCACGGATGTGGAGAAGAAAATCTCTGTTCTGAATCAAGGAGATGTCACAGAGCCGTTTGTCTCGTATGAAGGAGTGTTTGTCGTGAAGCTCATGGCGAAAGCCATCGTCCCGTATGAGGACTTTGCTGCTGAACACGGACGTTCTTTTTCGGGCATGATACCTGCGATAGATGAGACATCGACAGCTGTACAGTCTCTGAAAGAGGAGTGTGGCTTTTCGGAAAACAAGCAGGAGAAGGAACAGCTGCTACGCGGAAAGTCGGGCAATGGAGCTCTGTTCTCCATCGGAGGGAAGACGTATGACCGCAATGACTTCAATGGTTTCGCTGAGGTGTATCAGGGAGACAGGAAGACACAATACGAGGCTTTCGTCGTCAAAAACCTCGTTGACTATAAGGATTCACTGCTCGTCGCCACGGATCCTGACATAGAACAGCGGTCGGAAGATTATCTGCGACGTTATCTTGTGGACAGGATAACGTTCTTGAAGGTCACACAACCCAGCATGACCGATGAGGCCGGACTTTACGCCTATTACAGCACGCATCGTAAGGATTATTATTGGCCGCAGCCAAAGTACAGGCATTACGTCGTTTGGGCTAAGGACAAGAAGACATGCCGCCGTGTGGCCAAGATTGTAAAGAAAGCACTCAAGAAGGGGCTTCCGATAGTACTTGACGAACACCAACGAGCCAATTCCTTGGTGGAGGAGGTCATTACGCTGAATTCGGAGCTTCAGCTCTCTGATGCCTCGCGTGCTGCTGAATATCCCTACATGCGTAGCAGCTCTGTCAAAGTCAACGGACCTGACGATTACAATGAAGTGCGCGAACAGCTTACGGCCGATTACCGCAACTATTTGGAACGTGAGTGGGTTGAACAGATGAGAGATAAGTACAGACGTTAGGATTTTGACCGAGGCCAAAGAAGATATACTTACCTGACAAAGTCAGTATATCTTACTTTGCCAAGTAAGATATACTTCGATGACAAAGTAAGTACTACTGGGATGTTGGACGTGCGGAATTAAAAACCGTTAATTGTAGACTTCGTGAAACGAGAAAGCAGTACCTTCGCGAACGTGCATGGAATCCCTTATCTTTGACAGAGAATATGTTGGTTAAGTACATAAATAGAATTGAGAGACTTGTCTTAGGAGTCTTGTTGGCGCTTGTCGGCATATCGGCGCAGGCGCAAGACAACGTCATCGACGAGGTGGCGTGGGTAGTCGGCGATGAAGCCATTTGGAAATCGGAAGTCGAGGAAGCGCGTCTCAGTGCGTTGTACGAAGGACGCAGGTTTGACAAAGATCCATACTGCGTGTTGCCGGAGGAGATGGCGGTGCAGAAGCTGTTCCTGCATCAGGCCGAACTCGACAGTATTGAAGTGTCGGAGGCCGAGGTCATTCAGCGTGTCGACTACATGACCAATCTTTACATCTCGAATATCGGCTCGCGTGAGAAGATGGAAGAGTATTTCAACAAGACATCGACCCAGATACGCGAAGACCTGCGCCAAAGTGCACGTGAGGGAATCACCGTGCAGAAGATGCAGCAGCAGATAATAGGTGACATCAAGATTACGCCGTCAGAGGTTCGTAGGTTCTACAACAGCCTGCCACAAGACAGCATCCCTTATATCCAGACTCAGGTCGAGGTGGAGATAATAACACGCCGTCCGAAGATTCCGCAGGACGAGATCGAAGACGTTAAGCGTCGTCTGCGTGAGTACACCGACCGTGTCAATAACGGTGAGAGCTTCACAATGCTTGCCCGCCTGTACTCGGAGGACACCGGCTCTGCATCGAATGGTGGTGAGTTGCCGCGTTTCATGGGGCGTGGAGAGTTAGATCCGGCATTCGCCAATGTTGCTTTCAACCTACAGACACCCGGCAAGGTGTCGAAGATCGTAGAGTCCGAGTTCGGCTATCACATCATACAACTTGTCGAGAAGCGCGGTGACCGCATCAAGGTGCGGCATATCCTGCTGAAGCCGCACGTGCCGGAAGAGGCGTTGACGGCAGGCATGGCTCGCTTGGACTCCATTGCCGATGACATCCGTACAGGCAAGTTCACATTCGAAGATGCCGCTACGGTGCTGTCCGAGGACAAGAACACGCGCAACAATCAGGGGCTTCTGCCTAACGAGAACAACAACACCTCACGGTTCGAGATGCAGGAGCTGCCTTCCGAAATAGCCAAGGTGGTCGACGGAATGGAGATAGGTGAGATCTCAAAGGCATTCACTATGATCGCCTCCAACGGACAGGAAGAATGTGTCATTGTCAAGCTCAAAAACCGGATAAAAGGGCACAAGGCCACGGTGTCGGATGACTACCAGCGACTTAAAGAGATGGTGGTGGAGAAACGTCAGGAGGAAGTGCTCGATAAGTGGATACGTGAGAAACAAAAGCACACCTATGTCCGCATCAGCGATAACTGGAAGAGCAATTGTGAATTCAAGTATCCTGGTTGGATTCATTGATGTCTGCATTGTCTCACATATCATCATCTCCTCGTCCATTCAGACATGTGCTGGTTCTGATTGCTCTTATGGCTGTGACGTTCGTGGCATTCGGAGCACGACAGATGCCGCAGAGCCCACAGACACCACAGCAACAGCGTGGCAAGGTTCGTATTGACCTTCTATATGCCGATGAGGCTTCTGCCGACAAGCAGAACCGTCCCGACGTGCAGGAACTTCGTGGCTCGGTGAAGCTACGTCACGACAGTATGTACATGTACTGCGACAGTGCGCTCATCTATGAGGCGGTGAACTCCGTGGAGGCGTTCGGCAACGTGCGGATGGAGCAGGGAGACACCTTGTTCATCTTCGGCGATTACCTCTACTATGACGGGACGGCACAGCTGGCCATGCTGCGTGACAACGTGCGCCTGATAAACAACAACGCACAGCTTGAGACCGACAGCCTGAACTACGACCGTGTGGAGAATCTCGGATACTACTTTGATGGTGGCACATTGACCAATGACGAGAATGTCCTTACGTCCGAGTCCGGCTCGTATAGCCCCGTCACAAAGACCGCCGACTTCACGACGGATGTCCTTTTGGTCAATCCCGACTTCACGCTGACATCACAGACACTGCTCTACAATACCGTGACGAAGATTGCCACGATAAACAGTCCTGCCGAGATTGTTAATGACAAAACGCACATCTACACCACGTCGGGCTTCTACTATACCGAGACCGAGCAGGCTGAACTTCTTGAACGCTCGGTGATAAACAGTGACGGGCGCGTGATGACGGGCGACAGCCTGTTCTATGACCGCATCAAGGGCTATGGCGAGGCTTTCGATAATGTCGTGCTCAACGATACCGTCAACCGCAATATGCTTCTCGGCGATTACTGCTATTACGACCAGCTTCAGCAGAAAGCCTTCGCCACGGACAACGCCGTGGCCGTCGACTACTCACAGGGCGACAGCCTCTTCATGCATGCCGATACGCTCCGGCTCATAACCTTCAATATCAACACCGACTCCATGTACCGTGAGATGCGTGCATACCACAAGGTTCGTGCGTTCCGCAGTGACATACAGGCCGTATGTGATTCTTTGGTGTTCTCATCGGCCGATACGTGTTTGGCCATGTACAAAGACCCGGTGCTGTGGCATGGCTATGAGCAGCTGTTGGGCGAGGAAATACGTGTCTACATGAATGACAGCACCATCGACTGGGCACATATCATCAATCAGGCCTTGGTCGTAGAGAAGGTTGACTCACTGCACTACAATCAGGTGACCGGCAAGGAGATGAAGGCCTACTTCCTTGACGGTGAGATTCGTCGGACCGAGGTCAACGGCAATGTACGTGTCATCTATTATCCCATCGACGACAAGGACAGCACGATAATACTGATGAACTCTTCGGAGGGAAGTCTGTTGCGCATGTACATGAAGGATCGCAAGCTGGAGCGCGGCCTTTTCATCGGCAAGACCACGGGCACTGCCTATCCGCTCGACCAGGTTCCGGCGGGAAAGGACCGTCTTGACGCATTTGCATGGTTTGAAGACATACGGCCAAAAGACAAAAGTGATATTTTTGTGTGGCGCGACAAAGGGACAGACAAAGTGCTGAAGAAGATAGAGCGGGACTCGGACTCGTCGCCGCGCGACATACACGTAAGACGTAACAACAGGAGGAATTAGAGATATGGGAATGTTCACTACACGCCGTCCGCGTGGCTTTCATCACACGTACATATATGTGGATGAACGCAAGGAGAAGTTGGCCAAGATAGAAGAGCGTGCCAAGCGCGAACTCGGTATGTTACCGCCCGAGGAATTCAATGCCGAAGATATACGTGGCAAGTTCGTGGAGAGGACGACACACCTGAAACGCCGGAAGGAGAGCGGACGCAAGCCGGCCAGCCCTGCGGTGTTGTTGGTACTTATCGGGCTTCTGCTATATTTGTGGTATGCCATAGTCAACGGCATCATCTGAGATGCTCTCCCGATACGGGTAAAGACAAGCAGATCCAATGGGCGATATAATACATCTTCTTCCCGACTCCGTTGCCAACCAGATTGCTGCCGGTGAGGTTATCCAGCGTCCCGCATCGGTCATCAAGGAACTGGTAGAGAACTCACTGGATGCTGGCTCAACGGAGATACAGGTCATCGTCACCGATTCCGGACGCACGTGCATTCAGGTTGTCGACGATGGCAAGGGCATGACTGAGACCGACGCACGTCTGTCGTTTGAGCGTCATGCCACCTCCAAGATCAGTGAAGCAGCCGACCTTTTCAATCTGCACACCATGGGTTTCCGTGGTGAGGCGTTGGCCTCCATCGCTGCTGTTGCCGAGGTGGAGCTGAAGACGCGCACGGCTTCGGAAGAGCTTGGCACGCGCATCCTCATCTCCGGCTCCAAGATACAGTCGCAAGAGGTCGTGTCATGTCCCAAGGGGACGAACTTCAGCGTCAAGAACCTGTTCTTCAATGTGCCGGCACGCCGCAAGTTCCTGAAGTCGAACGCCACGGAGTTGAGCAACATTCTTGCTGAGTTCGAGAAGATTGCCCTTGCTCATCCGGAGGTCGCCTTCCGTCTTTTCAGCAACGGCTCGGAGGTGTTCGATCTACCTATCTCATCACTACATCAGCGCATTGTCGGTATATTCGGAAAGAAGCAGAACCAGCAGTTGCTGCCTGTCGAAGTGGAGACCTCTATCGTCAACATAAGAGGCTTCATCGGCACGCCCGCCTCCGCCAGGAAGAAAGGCCTTCACCAATACTTCTTCACAAACGGACGCTACATGCGGCACCCGTTCTTCCACCGTGCTGTGATGGAAGTCTATGACCAGCTCATTCCCAAAGGCGAGCAGGTGTCCTACTTCATCTATTTCGACGTAGACCCTGCAAATATCGATGTCAACATACATCCCACGAAGTCGGAGATCAAGTTCGAGAACGAGCAGGCCGTGTGGCAGATCCTTTGCGCCACGGTCAGGGAGGCACTGGGGAAATCCAGTGCGATACCGACCATCGATTTCGACACTGCCGACCGTCCTGTCGACATGCCGGCTTTCGGCTCGCAACCCTCGGCTGCGCCGCCCAAGGTGCAATATAACCCCGATTATAACCCGTTTGACCGCGACCGGCAGTACTCGCGTCCCAAGATGAACTCAAACTGGGCAAAGCTCTTTGACGGCATTGGACGCACGACGCAGGATGTCATTGCCCCTGCCGGTACGGAGACCGACGAGGCCGTTGCGACGCAACAGCCGTTGTTCCCTGATGAAGGCGGCGGTGCCTACGAACGTGGAGCCGGCTTGTTGCAGTTCAAGGGGCGTTACATCCTCACGCCTGTCAAGTCGGGCCTGATGCTCATCGACCAGCACCGCGCCCATGTGCGTGTGCTCTTCGACCGGTTCATGCAGCAGAGCACGGCCGGACAGGGCGTGTCGCAAGGTGTTCTGTTCCCCGAGGTCGTGCAGCTACCACCGTCGGAGGCCGCCGTGCTGGAAGACATAAGAGACGAGCTGTCGCACGTCGGCTTCGAGCTGACACCACTCGGCGGCGGGAGCTATGCCGTCAACGGCGTACCGTCGGGCACGGAAGGGCTTAACCCCATCGAGCTGGTGCGTACCATGATCAGCAACGCCGCAGAGCGTGGCGGCGGTGTGGGGTCTGATGTGCAGAGTGTCATAGCCCTGGCCCTTGCCAACTCCGCCGCTATTGCCTACGGGCAGGCACTCAGTCCGGAAGAGATGGCCGACCTGATAGACCGGCTTTTCTCCTGCCGTACACCGAACTACACTCCCGATGGCCTTGCCGTCCTCACGACCATCAGCGAGGCCGACATACAGAAGATGTTTGCCCGCTGACCATGACCACAGACGACGGAAGCCTCCGGCACGCAACATACCTTGCATGTGCCAGAGGCTTCCGTTTATTCGTCCTTGTGGTGCCCGCACGGTGTGCAGACGCTGCCGTCACTTCCCTTGTGCGAACATCTTCGACTGCTCCTGAATCAGGCTCGTATCGTCGAAATAGTTAATCTTCATCGCATCGCGAACCCTGTCCAGCGTCTCGGCGGCGGCTTCCTGTGCTCTCTCGCT
The DNA here is from genome assembly GCA_963639425.1 of Faecalibacterium prausnitzii. Lineage (GTDB taxonomy): Bacteria > Bacteroidota > Bacteroidia > Bacteroidales > Bacteroidaceae > Bacteroides. The sequence continues at coordinate 1,416 of CAVHVD010000120.1, read as the reverse complement.
GCCCTTCTTCAGAATGGCATAGACCGACGGAATGTCTTTCTCCCACACCTTGCGCCTGTTTCTGATGGGTTCCAGCACCTCTTGCATGATTGCTGTCAGGAACTTCTTCACCTTCACGTCGCCCAGTCCGCCGCGACGGTAGTGTGCTTTCAGCTCGTCCAGGCTGGCATACTCCGGCAGGTAGCTCCCAAAGTGTTCGGGGCGGCAGAAGGCATCGAGGTATGTGAACACCGTGTTCCCCTCGACCTTGCCCGGGTCTTGCACGCGCAGGTGGTCAGGGTCGGTGTACATCCCCTTGATCTTATTTGCCACCTCGTCTGCCGAGTCGGACAGGTAGATGCAGTTGCCGAGCGACTTGCTCATCTTCGCCTTGCCGTCGGTACCCGGCAGACGCAGGCAGGCAGCATTCTCGGGCAGCATGATGTTAGGCTCGACCAGTGTGTCTCCATACAGGTAGTTGAACCGGCGCACAATCTCACGCGCCTGCTCCAACATCGGCTCCTGATCCTCCCCGACAGGCACCGTCGTGGCTCTGAAGGCCGTGATGTCCGCAGCCTGACTGATGGGGTAGGTGAAGAACCCCACGGGGATGCTCGTCTCGAAGTTCCTCATCTGTATCTCGGTCTTCACCGTCGGGTTGCGCTGCAGGCGGCTGACGGTCACCAGGTCCATGTAGTAGCAGGTCAGCTCGAACAGTTCGGGTATCTGCGACTGTATGAACATGGTGCACTTCTCGGGTGTCAGCCCGCACGCCAGGTAGTCAAGAGCCACCTGCACGATGTTTTGGCGCACCTTCTCGGGGTTCTCCATGTTGTCTGTCAGTGCCTGTACGTCGGCTATGAACACGAACATCTTGTCATAGTCGCCGGCATCCTGTATCTCAACTCTTCTTCTCAACGAGCCGACGTAGTGCCCTATATGTAGCGGGCCTGTGGGACGGTCGCCCGTAAGGATGATTCTTTCCTTTGCCATTGTTCTGTCTCTCTCTTTTATGTATTCGTGGCGCAAAGTTAGCAAACCACGTGCTTGCACGTTGCAAAGTTTGGCTTTTTACGTCGTAAAATAAAAAAATGTACAAAAAGTTTTGCGGTAATGAAAATAGCACTACCTTTGCAACGCTTTTGCAAGCCACAGGGCCTTGGGCGCTTAGCTCAGCTGGTTCAGAGCGTCTGCCTTACAAGCAGAGGGTCGGGGGTTCGAATCCCTCAGCGCCCACACTTCTCATCCAAGGTTCCGGCGTGGCATGCAAGAGGGCGCTTAGCTCAGCTGGTTCAGAGCGTCTGCCTTACAAGCAGAGGGTCGGGGGTTCGAATCCCTCAGCGCCCACACTTCTCATCCAAGGTTCCGGCGTGGCATGCAAGAGGGCGCTTAGCTCAGCTGGTTCAGAGCGTCTGCCTTACAAGCAGAGGGTCGGGG
>CAVHVD010000119.1:0-11923 GCA_963639425.1 Faecalibacterium prausnitzii | reverse complement strand
CGGCAAGAAGATAATGAAAGAGAGAAATTATCTTCCGGGCTACGTTCTTGTGGAGGCTGCTTTGGTTGGCGAGGCTCCTCATCGTCTGAGGAATACTCCGAATGTTTTAGGTTTCCTGGGTGGCATGGACAATCCCACGCCTCTCAGAGACTCTGAGGTAAAGCGCATCTTAGGGAAGGTTGACGAAGTGGAGGACGGTGATGACTTGATCGAAATCCCTTATGCAATCGGAGATACCGTAAAGGCGAATTACGGTCCTTTCAGTGGCTTCAGTGGTGTCATTGAAGACATTAACCCCGAAAAGAAAAAGTTGACTGTAATGGTCAAGATCTTCGGTCGAAAGACCCCTCTTGAGCTTGACTTTATGCAGGTTGTTAAAGAGTGAACGCGATCTCTTCCACGGGGTTGTGGCCTCTTTGGTTTTTTTCAACTAATATATAATTACGATTAAAATGGCTAAAGAAGTTGCTGGACTAATCAAATTACAGATTAAAGGTGGCGCTGCAAATCCATCACCTCCAGTAGGGCCTGCATTGGGTTCTAAGGGAATCAACATAATGGATTTCTGCAAGCAGTTCAATGCCAAGACTCAGGATAAGGCCGGTAAGGTTCTGCCTGTCGTCATCACCTACTACTCTGACAAATCATTTGATTTTGAAGTCAAGACTCCTCCGGTAGTTGTTCAACTGCTCGAAGCCTCCAAGCAGAAAGGTGGCTCCGGCGAGCCGAACCGCAAGAAGGTTGCAGAGATATCTTGGGAACAGGTGCGTACAATAGCACAGGACAAGATGGTTGACATGAACTGCTTCACATTGGAGTCGGCGATGAAAATGGTTGCCGGTACGGCAAGAAGTATGGGTATCACTGTGAAAGGGGAGTTCCCTGTAAACAATCAATAAACTTCAATTAACTATGAGTAAACTGACGAAAAATCAAAAGTTGGCTGCTGGAAAAATTGAAGCAGGGAAAGCATACTCTCTCTCTGAGGCATCTAAGCTGGTGAAAGAAATCACCTACACTAAGTTTGATGCTTCACTTGATATCGATGTTCGACTTGGTATTGACCCGCGTAAGTCAAACCAGATGGTTCGTGGCGTGGTGACACTCCCCAACGGAACTGGCAAGACCGTGCGCGTGTTGGTGCTTTGCACACCGGATGCTGAAGCTGCTGCAAAAGAGGCAGGTGCCGACTATGTTGGTCTTGATGAGTATATCGAGAAGATAAAGGGCGGATGGACTGATGTTGATGTCATCATCACCATGCCTTCTGTCATGGGAAAGATTGGCCCCTTGGGAAGATTTCTTGGTCCTCGCGGACTGATGCCTAACCCCAAGAGCGGAACTGTTACTATGGATGTTGCTAAGGCTGTCAAGGAAGTCAAGCAGGGAAAGATCGATTTCAAGGTGGATAAGAGCGGTATCGTTCACTCATCCATCGGCAAGATCTCGTTCACTCCTGACCAGATTTTCGGTAACGCGAAGGAATTTATCCAGACTTTGATAAAGTTGAAGCCTGCCACAGCTAAAGGTACATATATCAAGAGCATTTATCTTTCAAGCACCATGAGTGCAGGTGTCAAAGTTGATACAAAGAGTATTGACGATACTTTATAAAACGCAGAATCTATGAAAAAGGAAGATAAAGGCAGAGTTATAGAACAGCTTACCGCTGTCGTTAAGGAATATGGTCATTTCTACTTGGTAGACACCACAGCTATGAATGCTGCTGACACGAGCGCATTGCGTCGCGAGTGCTTCAATGCTGGTATCAAGCTGGTGGTCGTGAAGAACTCGCCTCTGCACAAGGCTCTGACAAGTATGGACATAGACTACTCTCCGTTGTTTGAATGCCTGAAGGGAACAACAGCCGTTATGTTCACGAATGTGGCTAACGCTCCTGCAAAGCTCCTCAAGGATAAGGTAAAACAGGGAGTTCCAAGTTTGAAGGGTGCTTATGCTGAAGAGGGATTCTATGTTGGTGCAGATCAGCTGGATGCTTTGGTAAGCATAAAGAGCAAGGAAGAGGTTATTGCGGACATCGTTGCACTGTTGCAGTCGCCTGCAAAGAATGTCATTTCTGCTCTCCAATCGGGTGCGAACACTATACATGGTGTCTTGAAGACACTGGGTGAGCGCACTGAAGCTTAAAAAAGAAACAGAGAAAACAAAAGACACATTTTTGAACAAACAATTAAAATTATACTAAAATGGCAGATTTAAAAGCTATCGCAGAACAATTGGTTAACTTGACAGTTAAGGAAGTTAATGAGTTAGCAACCATCCTGAAAGACGAATACGGTATTGAACCTGCTGCTGCAGCTGTTGCAGTCGCTGCTGGTCCTGCTGCTGCAGCCGGTGGTCCTGCTGCTGAGGAGAAGACTTCATTTGATGTTGTGCTGAAGAGCGCAGGCTCTGCTAAGCTTCAGGTTGTGAAGGCCGTGAAAGAGGCTTGTGGCCTTGGCTTGAAGGAAGCTAAGGACTTGGTAGACGGTGCTCCGAGCACGGTGAAGGAAGGTGTGGATAAGGCTGCTGCTGAGGAGCTCAAGAAGGCTCTTGAGGATGCAGGTGCCGAAGTTGAACTAAAATAAATTCCACCTGTTTCATACAGGATAACGGTTAGGAACCCTCGTTGTGGGGTTCTTAACCTTTTGTGTCTATATTATTTTTTTAGTTCATCCCAAATCCAAATCCCCAGATGTCTTCAAACACAATAAACAACAGAATTAATTTTGCCACTGCCAAGAACCCGCTTGAGTTCCCGGATTTCTTGGAAGTGCAGTTGAAATCGTTTAAGGACTTCCTGCAACTCGACACTCCTACAGAAAAGCGTAAGAAAGAGGGTTTGTACAAGGTCTTTGCCGAGAATTTCCCTATTGCCGATACGAGGAACAACTTCGTCCTGGAGTTCCTGGACTATTACATTGATCCGCCGCGCTATACCATCGACGAATGTATAGAGCGAGGGCTCACTTACAGTGTCCCGTTGAAGGCAAAGCTGAAGCTGTATTGTACAGACCCTGATCATGAGGACTTTGATACTGTGATTCAGGATGTCTATTTGGGTACGATACCTTACATGACGCCAAGCTCTACCTTTGTGATTAATGGTGCTGAGCGTGTTGTGGTGTCACAGCTTCATCGATCACCAGGCGTATTTTTCGGTCAAAGCATACATGCCAACGGAACGAAGCTTTATTCTGCACGTATCATCCCGTTCAAGGGGTCGTGGATAGAATTTGCTACCGACATCAACAATGTGATGTATGCGTACATCGACCGTAAGAAGAAATTGCCGGTCACCACATTGTTGAGAGCTATCGGCTTTGAGAGCGATAAGGATATTCTTGAGATTTTCAATCTAGCAGAAGACATTAAGGTAAACAAGACCAACCTAAAGAAAGTGCTTGGACGCAAACTTGCTGCCAGAGTGCTGAAGACGTGGATAGAGGATTTCGTGGATGAAGATACCGGAGAGGTCGTTTCAATCGAGCGTAACGAGGTCGTGATCGACCGCGAGACGGTACTTGAAGAAGAACATATCGATGTCATTCTTGAGTCAGGCGTGCAGAATATTTTGGTACACAAGGAAGATTCAAACCAGTCGGATTATACCATTATATATAATACTCTACAGAAAGACCCGAGTAACTCAGAGAAGGAGGCTGTGCTGTACATCTACCGCCAGCTGCGCAATGCTGACCCTGCTGACGATTCGAGCGCACGCGAGGTCATCAATGGACTGTTCTTCTCGGAGAAGAGATATGACCTGGGTGATGTCGGCCGTTTCAGAATAAACAAGAAGCTCGGCTTGGACACTGATATGTCTGTCAGAGTCCTTACAAAAGAAGACATAATCGAGATTATAAAATATCTCATTGAACTGATAAACTCTAAGGCAGATGTCGATGACATCGACCATTTGAGCAACCGTCGTGTACGTACCGTCGGTGAGCAGCTGTCAAACCAGTTCTCAATAGGTTTGGCACGTATGTCGCGCACTATACGCGAGCGCATGAATGTACGTGACAACGAGGTGTTCACGCCTACAGACCTGATCAATGCCAAGACAATATCGTCCGTAATTAATTCATTTTTCGGCACGAACGCTCTGTCCCAGTTCATGGATCAGACGAACCCGTTGGCGGAGATTACGCACAAACGTCGTATGTCTGCATTGGGTCCTGGTGGCCTGTCAAGAGATCGTGCCGGCTTTGAGGTTCGTGACGTGCATTATACACACTATGGCCGTCTGTGTCCTATTGAGACACCTGAAGGCCCGAACATCGGTCTGATATCATCCCTTTGCGTATATGCAAAGATCAATGATCTTGGCTTCATTGAGACCCCGTACCGCAAGGTCACTAACGGAAAGGTTGATCTCTCGGAGAATGGGCTTGTCTATCTCACCGCTGAGGAGGAGTCGGAGAAAATCATAGCACAGGGCAATGCTGCCGTGAAGGACGATGGAACATTCATCGGTGACAGAATCCATGCACGTCAAGATGCGGACTTCCCTGTGGTGTCGCCGGATGAGGTTGACTACATGGACGTCGCCCCGCAGCAGATAGCATCAATTGCTGCTGCCCTTATCCCATTCCTTGAGCATGACGATGCCAACCGTGCGCTGATGGGTTCCAATATGATGCGTCAGGCTGTGCCATTGTTGCGTACGGAGTCGCCTATCGTTGGAACAGGCATCGAACGTCAGTTGGCACGAGACTCACGCACACAGATTGCTGCCGAGGGCGATGGCGTTATCGAATTTGTTGATGCGACGACAATACGCATCAAGTATGACCGAACGGAGGAAGAGGATTTCGTAAGCTTCGAGAGTGCGGAGAAGACGTATGACATCCCTAAGTGGCACCGGACGAACCAGGGTATGACCATTGACCTGCGTCCTATTTGTGAGAAAGGACAGCGCGTTACAGCAGGGCAGATCCTTACTGAAGGCTATTCCACTGCCGACGGTGAGTTGTCGTTAGGAAAGAACCTCCTCGTTGCCTATATCCCATGGAAGGGCTATAACTATGAGGATGCTATTGTGCTGAATGAGCGCATCGTACGTGAAGATATAATGACCTCTGTACACGTAGATGAGTATTCGTTGGAAGTGCGTGAGACAAAGCGCGGAATGGAAGAGTTGACATCGGACATTCCTAACGTGAGCGAAGAAGCTACGAAAGACCTTGACGCGCGCGGCATCATCAGAGTCGGCGCAAGGGTGGAGCCGGGGGACATACTTATCGGAAAGATTACTCCCAAGGGCGAGTCGGATCCGTCACCGGAAGAGAAGTTACTTCGTGCCATCTTCGGCGACAAGGCCGGTGATGTCAAGGATGCTTCCCTGAAAGCCAATCCTTCATTGAAGGGTGTGGTCATCAAGACACGTCTCTATTCAAAGGCCATAAAAGATCGCTCAACGAAAGCGTCGGACAAGGTCGAGCTGGAGAAACTTGACAAAGATTTTGAGGCAAAAGTCGAAGACCTGCGCAAGATACTTGTAACCAAACTGTTGAAACTCACTGAGGGACGCACCTCCGCGGGAGTGAAGGATTACATGGATGTTGAGGTCATTGCCAAAGGTGTCAAGTTCTCTGCATCGCAATTCTCAGACATGGACTTCAGTGCAGTGCAGCTGAGCAACTGGACAGATGATGACCATACCAATGCACTCATCCGCACCCTCGTCATGAACTTCCTAAAGAAGTATAAGGAGATGGATGCTGCGCTGAAGCGGCAGAAATATTCTCTCACCATCGGTGATGAGTTACCGTCCGGCATCATAAAGCTCGCGAAAATCTACATTGCCAAGAAGCGTAAGATTGGTGTGGGTGATAAGATGTCGGGTCGCCACGGTAACAAGGGTATTGTGTCGAGAGTGGTACGTCAGGAGGATATGCCGTTCTTGGCAGACGGTACTCCGGTGGACATCTGTCTGAACCCGTTGGGTGTGCCTTCGCGTATGAATATCGGTCAGATTCTTGAGGCTGTCCTTGGACGTGCCGGACGTAAGTTGGGCGTTAAGTTCGCTACGCCGATCTTCGACGGGGCTTCTATTGACGATCTGAACGAATGGACAGACAAAGCAGGATTGCCGCGTTATGGCAAGACTACGCTGTATGACGGCGAGACCGGTGAGGCGTTCGAGCAGCAGGCAACGGTGGGTGTCACATATATGTTGAAGCTCGGCCACATGGTCGAAGACAAGATGCATGCACGCTCCATCGGCCCGTACTCACTGATCACTCAGCAGCCGTTGGGTGGTAAGGCGCAGTTCGGTGGACAGCGTTTCGGTGAGATGGAGGTTTGGGCTATCGAGGCGTTCGGTGCTGCCCATGTCTTGCAGGAAATCCTGACTATCAAGTCGGATGATGTTACTGGGCGTTCTAAGGCCTATGAAGCCATTGTCAAGGGTGAACCTCTGCCAACTCCGGGAATACCGGAATCTTTCAACGTGCTGCTGCATGAGTTGAGAGGCTTGGGATTGAGCATTCACCTTGAATAAGAAACACATAGTCGATGAACTTTATACACTCAATATAAGTATGGCTTTTAGAAAAGACAATAAACCAAAAACCAATTTCTCGAAGATTACCATCGGACTGGCATCTCCAGAGGAGATTCTCGAAAGCTCCTACGGCGAAGTGCTGAAGCCCGAGACAATCAACTACCGTACATATAAGCCGGAACGCGATGGTCTGTTCTGCGAGCGTATCTTTGGCCCTACCAAGGACTATGAGTGCTATTGCGGAAAGTATAAGCGCATACGTTATAAAGGCATTGTCTGCGACCGTTGCGGCGTTGAGGTTACGGAGAAGAAGGTCAGACGTGAGCGTAGCGGCCACATTCAGCTTGTCGTGCCAGTGGCTCACATTTGGTATTTTCGTTCCCTGCCTAACAAGATAGGCTATCTGTTGGGTCTGCCGACAAAGAAACTTGATGCGATAATATACTACGAGCGTTACGTCGTGATCCAGCCCGGTATCCTCAAGGATGAGGTTGAGCCGATGGCACTGCTCGAGGAGACAGAATACTTGGATCTCTTGGACAAGCTGCCCAAGGACAACCAGTATCTTGACGACAGCGACCCAAATAAGTTCATTGCCAAGATGGGTGCAGAGGCCGTCTATGACCTCCTCGTCCGTCTTGATTTGGATTCTCTGTCGTATGAGCTGCGTCACCGCGCCGAGAGCGACACTTCACAGCAACGCAAGACAGAGGCTTTGAAAAGATTGCAGGTCGTGGAGTCGTTCCGCGCATCGAAGGGTATCAACAGACCGGAGTGGATGATCATGAAGATTATCCCTGTCATCCCGCCAGACCTGCGCCCGCTCGTTCCGCTGGATGGTGGACGCTTTGCCACATCCGATCTTAACGACCTCTACAGAAGAGCCATCATAAGAAATAACCGCCTGAAACGACTTCTTGAGATAAAGGCTCCGGAGGTCATCCTCCGCAATGAGAAGCGTATGTTGCAGGAAGCTGTCGACTCTTTGTTCGACAATTCCCGTAAGGCGAGTGCTGTCAAGTCGGAATCTAACCGGCCTTTGAAGTCTTTGTCAGACAGCTTGAAAGGTAAAGTGGGACGCTTCCGTCAGAACCTACTCGGTAAGCGTGTCGACTATTCAGCTCGTTCGGTCATTGTTGTCGGCCCTGAGTTGAAGATGGGCGAGTGCGGTCTGCCTAAGCTGATGGCGGCCGAATTGTACAAGCCGTTCATCATCCGTAGGCTCATAGAGCGCGGCATCGTCAAGACTGTCAAGAGCGCGAAGAAAATTGTCGACAGAAAAGACCCTGTCATTTGGGATATTCTCGAATATGTGATGAAAGGCCATCCCGTCTTGCTTAACCGTGCCCCGACGCTGCACCGACTCGGTATTCAGGCTTTCCAGCCTAAGATGATCGAGGGCAAGGCAATCCAGCTGCACCCGTTGGCATGTACGGCGTTCAACGCCGACTTCGACGGTGACCAGATGGCAGTGCACCTCCCGCTGAGCAACGAGGCGATACTTGAGGCACAGCTCCTGATGTTCGAGCCGCATAACATCCTTAACCCTGCCAATGGCGCACCTATCACGGTACCTGCGCAGGACATGGTGCTCGGCCTGTACTACATCACCAAGCTGCGCAAGGGTGCCAAGGGCGAAGGACTTACGTTCTATGGACCGGAAGAGGCCATCATCGCCTACAACGAGCGCAAGTGTGACATCCATGCCATTATCAGCGTCGTGGTGAACGATGTCGATGAGAATGGCAATGTTGTCAAGGTGATGAAGCACGACACATCCGTGGGACGTGTCATCGTCAACCAAATGGTACCCGACGAAGCAGGATACCTCAATACCGTCATATCCAAGAAGTCTTTGCGCGACATCATCAGCCACGTCATTCAGGTGTGCGGTGTCACGAAGGCATGTAACTTCCTTGATGGCATCAAGAACCTCGGTTACTACATGGCGTTCAAGGGTGGACTGTCGTTCAACCTTGGCGACATCATCATCCCGAAGGAGAAAGAGGAACTGGTGAACAAGGGATATGAAGAGGTGGAGCAGGTCATCAACAACTACAACATGGGCTTCATAACCAATAACGAGAGATACAATCAGGTTATTGACATTTGGACGCATGTAAACTCGGAGCTGTCAAATATCTTGATGAAGACCCTGTCTGAAGACAATGACGGCTTCAACTCTGTATATATGATGCTTGACTCCGGTGCCCGTGGCTCCAAGGAGCAGATTCGTCAGCTCTCCGGCATGCGCGGTCTGATGGCGAAACCTCAGAAAGCCGGTGCCGAAGGTGGACAGATCATCGAGAACCCTATCTTGTCGAACTTCAAGGAAGGCCTGTCTGTGCTGGAGTACTTCATCTCCACGCACGGTGCCCGTAAGGGTTTGGCAGATACCGCATTGAAGACTGCCGATGCCGGTTACCTGACACGTCGTTTGGTCGATGTGTCGCACGATGTCATCATCAATGAGGAGGACTGCGGAACATTGCGTGGACTCGTCTGCACGGCCATCAAGAACAACGATGAGGTCGTTGCAACACTCTATGAGCGCATCCTGGGTCGTGTGTCTGTGCATGATGTCATTAATCCGACGACAGGTAAGGTCATCGTGGCAGCCGGCGAAGAGATAACCGAGGACAAGGCCGCGGAGATAGAGAAGTCTCCTATCGAGAGCGTCGAAATTCGCTCGGTGCTGACCTGCGAGTCCAAGCACGGCGTATGCGCCAAGTGCTACGGACGTAACCTCGCAACCAGCAAGATGGTCAACAAGGGTGAGGCTGTGGGTGTCATCGCCGCACAGGCAATCGGCGAGCCCGGTACACAGCTGACGTTGCGTACGTTCCACGCCGGTGGTACTGCTGCTAACATAGCCGCCAACGCCACCATCGTGGCCAAGAACGACTCTAAGGTCGAGTTCGATGAGCTGCGCACCGTGAACGCTGTCAACGACGAAGGTCAGGATATACAGATTGTCGTCAGCCGTTTGGCCGAGGTTCACTTCAAGGATGTGAACACCGACATCACGCTGTCGACGCACAGCGTACCCTACGGCTCTACGCTCTACGTCAACGACGGCGACAGTGTGGAGAAGGGTAAGATGATTGCCCGTTGGGATCCGTTCAACGCTGTCATCATCACCGAGGCTGCCGGTAAGATTGAGTTTGAAGATGTCGTTGAGAATGTGACATACACCATAGAGACCGATGAGTCCACCGGATACAGCGATATGATCATCATCGAGTCGAAAGACAAGACCAAGGTGCCCTTGGCTCGCATCGTCGATGAGAATGGTGAGCTGATAAGGACGTACAACTTGCCCGTGGGCGGACACGTTGATGTTCAGGACGGACAGATGGTCAAGGTTGGCGACATCATCGTCAAGATACCGCGCTCTGTCAGCAAGGCCGGTGATATCACGGGCGGTCTTCCCCGCGTCACCGAACTGTTCGAAGCACGTAGCCCGTCAAATCCCGCTACCGTGTCCGAGATTGACGGTGAGGTCACGATGGGTAAGGTCAAGCGTGGCAACCGTGAGGTCATCGTGACATCAAAGGTCGGCGACGTGAAGAAATATCTTGTGCCACTGTCGAAGCAGATACTGGTTCAGGAGAACGACTACGTCCGCGCCGGCACCCCGCTCTCTGACGGCGAGATAACGCCGTCCGACATTCTTGCCATCAAAGGCCCTACGGCTGTGCAGGAATATATCGTCAACGAGGTGCAGGATGTCTACAGGCTTCAGGGCGTGAAGATCAACGACAAGCACTTCGAGATTATCGTGCGACAGATGATGCGCAAGGTGCAGATCAACGAGCCGGGTGACACGCGCTTCCTTGAGCAGCAGGTGGTCGACAAGCTCGACTTTCAGGAAGAGAACGACCGCATCTGGGGCAAGAAGGTGGTCACGGATGCCGGTGATTCGCAGACGCTGCAGGCCGGACAGATCGTGACGGCACGCAAGCTGCGCGACGAGAACAGTATGCTGAAACGCCGCGACCTCAAGCTCGTTCAGGTGAGAGACGCTGTTCCGGCCACATCGACACAGATACTCCAGGGCATCACGCGTGCCGCTTTGCAGACCAAGAGCTTCATGTCGGCAGCATCGTTCCAGGAGACCACCAAGGTGCTCAACGAGGCTGCAATCTACGGCAAGACCGACTTCTTGGAGGGAATGAAGGAGAACGTCATCTGCGGACATCTGATCCCTGCCGGTACCGGCCAGCGCGAGTATGAGAAGCTCATCGTTGGTTCGAAAGAAGACTATGACCGTGTCGTGGCAAACAAGCACGCCGTGCTCGACTATGACACCGACGATGACACCACCGAGCGATGATTAGGAACGCATAGGCGACCCTCTCGGGCAGACTGCCCCGCAATATGAAACGCACTCCTGCGTTGCAAGCGACTTGCAACGCGGGAGTATTTTTTGTGGTGTGCCTACTTAGGCACAATGAGTTGCAGCTGGATGCTCCGCAATCCATCGAGCTCCCCACCGCTGCTTCTAAGCTCACCGGCATCGAGTTCCTCACCACCAACACTGTCTTGGACAAGCTGTACAGCAACGGTGCAGCTGGCGGCTTCAAGTTCGACGGTTCTGCAGCCGAGCTCACCAAGTGGGAAGGCCCCAAGTCTCAGCCTGAGGCAGGTACGATCTTTGTTGCCGGCACCGTTTCTGCTGATGACAACACCATATATGTCCAGCTCACTCCTGATGATGTCGTGAGCGGTATCGAGAGCTTCACCCTCCAGGACAGTAAGCTTAACACCCTCCCTGTTGAGGTCACCCTTACCCCCTATAAGGGCCTTGCCACTCGCTCTGCTGGCAACGGCATCTACACTGTTGGCATTGCCACCCAGGAGATCTCTTCTTCTGACTACAAGGCTATGGTGAAGCTCATAGCAGATGATAAGACGGCCTCTATCGGCTCTACTACCACGGCTGCCTACTCCCTTGTTGCCGACGGTGTCTTCCGCTCCGCCTACAAGGCCGGCACCGCCGCCACGTTCACAGCCTTCACCGCTCCTACAGTCACTGCTGCCACCTGGACTAGTAAGGAGGTCGTTGTCGGTGAGGATAACGAGGTCAAGTTCAATAATGCCGAAGCGTTGTATGACATGTACTTTGACTTCGACGACCTTGAGATCAAGAACTACGGCATCACCTACGACAATGAGAAGCACACCTTCAAGCTCAGCACCCGTCCCGATGACAAGTCCATCGGCGACCTCACCGTTACGGGTACCGTCTACTTCCTTGATGTTACCGGCAAGGCCGGGAAGTCTGCTGCCACGCTTAATGTCTCCACCAAGATCGGCACCAACGTCCTTGACCCCGTCACCGTTGCTCTTGGTGACAAGAAGCCTGGCTTCAGCATCGACCTTACCAAGGCCGGTATCAACGCCACCACC
>CAVHVD010000118.1:0-9165 GCA_963639425.1 Faecalibacterium prausnitzii | reverse complement strand
TCTTTTTCAGCGTCTGTTAACGGCAAGACCCCTAAATGTTAAAAATGTTAATTTGGCATTTTCGAGAGCGTTAGTGGCTGAATATCAACGTTTTACACAACACAGGCACTCTCTTAATCCTCCAGCATTTTCCGTAAGCCACCCTCTCACCACCCCGACGAACGATGATACTATCTGCCTTCAGCCGGTTGATGTGTTTCCTGATGGCACCGGGAGATACCACCATATTCGTTGTAAAACAGCCACAAAGGGTTGTGAATGAGGCCGTGCTTGGCCGTCTGAGAGAATTTGCGTTTCTTTGCACGGCGAACGGCACTGCGCCTGCACACAGGGGCTGCCGCCGCGCGGACAGGCTGATGGAGAAATTCGAACTGAACATATTGGGATGCGGGTCGGCGAAGCCTACCACACGGCATTTCCCAACGTCGCAGGTGGTGAACGTGCGCGACAAGCTCTACATGATCGACTGCGGCGAAGGTGCACAGATACAGTTCTGCCGTTCGCACCTGAAGTTCACACGGCTGAACCGCATCTTCATCTCACACCTGCACGGTGACCACTGCTTCGGCCTGCCGGGGCTGGTGTCCACGCTGAACCTGCTGGGACGCACCGCCGAGCTGCACATCCACTGTCCGCAGGGCTTCGAGAGCATCATCGCCCCCGTGTTGCAGTTCTTCAACCCGAAGATGACCTATCAGGTGCTGTTCCACGAGTTCGACGACCGTGAGCCGACCGTGATATTCGAGGATCGCTCCGTCAGCGTCACCACCATCCCGTTGTGCCACCGCATCCCCTGCTGCGGCTTCCTGTTCCGCGAGAAGCAGGGACAGAGACACATCCTGCGCGACATGATCGACGCATACGACATCCCCCTGTCGATGATAAACCGTATCAAGGACGGCGAGGACTTCGTGACCGCCGACGGCGAGACCATCGCCAACGTGAGGCTCACGACCCCTGCCGACCCTCCGAGGAGCTATGCCTACTGCTCGGACACGCTCTGCACCCCCGACGTGGCGGAGCTGGTGAGCGGCGTGGACGTGCTGTTCCACGAGGCGACATACGCCGATGCCGATGCCGCGAAAGCGCGGGAGCGGTTCCACTCCACCGCCGTGCAAGCCGCCGAGGTGGCACGTGCGGCACATGTCGGGCGGCTCGTCATCGGTCACTTCTCCGCCAGATATGACGACGAGACAATCCTGCGAGAGGAGGCGGAAGCCGTGTTCCCCGACGTGGTGCTGGCTCGCGAGAACATGCGCATAGAGATTAAACCTTCGATTCCGAAGGATGTCCAACAGATACAACAAGACGAACGATGAACTCCAAGTTTGACGAGGAAAACATACTGGAACAGCTGAAACATCCGTCGACACACCGCCGTGCGTTCGAGGAGATAGTGCAGCAGTTCAGCCCGCAGCTCTACTGGCAGATACGCAGGATGGTGTTCAGCCACGACGATGCCAACGACCTGCTTCAGGAGACGCTGATTGCGGCGTGGAAGAACATAGACTACTTCCGTGGCGAGTCGAGCCTCGCGACGTGGCTCTACCGCATAGCGATGAACCAGTGTCTGAACTTCCTGAACAAGCGCAACGCGAGGAATACGGTGTCGCTCGACGAAGAGGGCGAGGGCGTGATGAACATGCTCGAGGGCGACCCGTACTTCAACGGCGACAGGGTGCAGCTCCTGCTACAGAAGGCTTTGGCATCGCTGCCGCCGAAGCAACGCATGGTGTTCAACTTCCGCTACTACGAGGACATGACGTTCACCGAGATGTCGACATTCCTCGGCACATCGGTGGGCGCGCTGAAAGCGGACTACCACCATGCGGTGAAGAAGATAAAGAAGTTTTTTGAGGAGAACGATTAAACCCCGACAACGAATGGAGGTCAAAAGGACAGGAGGGCGACAATATGAAAGATGAGGAACTGTTTCAAAAGATTGGCAAGGAGAATCCGTTTGGTACTCCCGACGGCTACTTCGAGAACCTGACTTCGGACATCATGGAGCATCTTCCCGAGAAAGAGATGCCGAAAGGCCCGGAGCAGGTGACGCTGCGTGACAAGGTGAAGCCATACCTATACCTGGCGGCGATATTCGTTGGCGCGGCGTTGCTCATAAAGGTGCTGAACTACCAAAAGATGAACGACCCCGAGTACATCGCGGAGCAGGAGGCTAAGTATGAGACCGAGGTCATCAACAACGTCATGGACGACACCATGATGGACGACTACTCACTGTATCTGTATCTCGCCGATGCAGAGAATTAAGACCGGACGACAAACGAAACAACAGCAAACACACAGAAGATAAACCATGAGAAAGATTTTACTGGCACTTATAATGACACTTGCAGCACTGCCGTTGACGCTGTGGGCACAGGGGCGCAGAGGACACGACGAGTTCATGTCGCGTCAGCAGGAATACCTGAAGCGCGAGGCCGAACTGACGGATGCCGAGGCCGACAAGTTCTTCCCCCTATACTTCGAACTTCAGGAGCAGAAGCGCAGCATCAACGAGCAGGCATGGGAGCTGTTCCGCCGCGGCGAAGACGCGGGCACGTCGGAGGCCACATACGCCGAGATTCTCGATGGCTTCATCGAGTACTCGCTGTCGTCGGACAGGCTTGAGAAGAGCTACCTCACGAAGTTCCGCAACGTGCTGTCGTCGGAGAAGATATATAAGGTGAAACAGGCCGAGATGAGCTTCCGCCGCGAGCTGGTGAGGGGCATGCGCCACGGCGGCCACCGCGAGGAGGGACGCAGATAGCCCGCCACACCACGCACACACACGCAATCACACACCCGTCATGGCTTTAGAAAAAGGTCTCTTCAACCGTGAGGAGCTGCTCCTTGGCACCGAGGCCATGGAGCGCATCTCCTCCAAGCGCGTCATCATTCTCGGCGTTGGCGGCGTAGGCAGCTGGTGTGCCGAGAGCCTCGTCCGTTCCGGCATCGGCCACCTCACCATCGTCGACTCCGACCGCGTGTGCATCACAAACATCAACCGCCAGCTGATGGCGACGACGCAGACCGTGGGTCAGGTGAAGGTCGACGTGCTCCGGCAACGCCTGCTGGACATCAACCCGCACGCCGACATCACGGCACTACAGAAAATATACAGCGAGGACACAGCCCCGCTGTTTGACTTCAACGAATATGACTACGTAATCGACGCTATCGACAGCCTCAAGGACAAGGCACTGCTGATCCTCAACGCATGCCGGTCGGACGCGCGGCTGTTCTCGTCGATGGGTGCTGCCCTGAAGCTCGACCCGTCGCACATACAGGTCGCCGAGTTCTGGAAGGTGAAGGGCGACCCGCTTGCCGCCGCTCTGCGGCGTAAGTTTAAGAAGAGCGGCATCTTCCCGCGTCGCAAGTTCAAGTGCGTGTTCAGCGACGAGCTGCTGCGCAACAAAGGTATGAACCACTCCTGCGGCACGGAACACTGCATGTGTCCCAAGGCGAAGGTCGGCCCCGGCGACCCCGCGCTGCTGAACCACGAGTGGTGCACGTCGAAAGCACAGATCAACGGCACCGTGGCTCACATCACGGCAATCTTCGGCTTCCGTCTGGCGGCATTGGTGCTGTGCGACATCCTCCGCCACGACGACAACGAAGCCTAAACGCCGCCGCGCCGTGCGTCTGCTTTCTGCTGAAACTTCCCGTTCTTAACGATGAAACGCTGATGCGTGCCTTTCCCCACGAGGCCGCACTCATCGTAGACCTCCGCCGTGAACACCAGGCGGCGGCCATCCACCTCCGTCAGCTCGGTCGTGCAGCGCACCGTGACACCTACGGGTGTGGGTGCGAGGTGGTCGACGTCCAGCCTGATGCCTACCGTGCCCTCTCCCTCTTCGAGATGTGGAGCCACGCTCTGCCACGCCGTCTTCTCTATCAAGGCTATCATTGCCGGTGTGGCAAAGACCTCCAGCTCACCACTGCCCATCGCGGCTGCCGTGTTGTCGCGCGTCACGCATACCTCCGACGCGCCCTTTATTCCTTCCTTCAGCATCGTTCTTTCCCTCCTATGGATATGTTGCGCAAAAAGTGTTTGCACGCGCAAACATACGCATATCAGTCGGAAATGTCTAACTTTGCCCCCATGAAAAAGAAAGTTTGGATCACACTCCTGTCTGTGGCTGCTGTTGCAGCCATTGTGTTTTTCATGGCGGACAGCATGCGCACGACACCTGACGGCGGCACCGCCACGGCGGACATCGTGCCCGCCGCGCCCGACTACAGCCGTGCCGACACATGGTACGTCACCCATCGCGGAGACTCCGTCGGCACCGCCGCCGATGTGTTCTACATACTGCCGACGTGCATCCTCGACTACCCCGACAGCCTTGGCCGCACTATGCACTTTGCGGAGATCCACAACGAGGCACTGCGCTCGCGCATGAAGCCGTCGCTCGCGCTTGCCGACAGCATCTTCGGCGATTCCTGCAACTTCTACTCACCATACTACCGCCAGATAAGCATGGAGAGCTGGGGCGCACCCGACAGCGTGATAAGCCGCCGTCTGGCCATTGCCACCGGCGACGTGGAGGAGGCGTTCGACTACTACATGAGACACCTGAACAACGGGCACCGCTTCTTCATTGCCGGCTTCAGCCAAGGAGCGAAGATTACCATAGAGCTGGTGAAACGCCTGTCGCTGGAGCAGATGCAGAGGTTCGTAGCGGCATACGTCTGCGGCTATAACGTCACGGACGAAGACCTCAAGAGCCCCAACATCCGTCCCGCCACGGGAGCGAGTGACCGGCAGGTGACCATCTGCTACAACACCGCCGAGAGTGCCGCGGCACGCCTCGGAGCGGCGACGGGCGGCAGCCGCATCTGCATCAATCCCGTCGGCTGGCAGACGGGGACGGACACCACGTTCGTCAACGACAGCCTTTGGGTGCGCACGGACACGACGTACCATTACCTCCAGGCCGGCGGGCACAACATGGGGCAGTACTTCCGCCCTGAGCTGGAGTGGTTCTTTCCGCACGGCAACCTGCACCTGTACGAGCTGATATTCTACAAGGAGCATCTGCGCCGCAACGTGATGACGCGGCTGCACGCCTCAGACCAATGAGACAGGACAAGACTTCGCGCATCGACATGCTGCATGGCGGCCTGGCAAAGCACATACTGGCCTTCGCCCTGCCGCTCTTTGCCAGCGGACTGCTGCAGCAGTCCTTCAATGCCGTGGACATAGCCGTCATCGGGCAGTTCTCCACGAGCGAAGATCTGGCCGCCGTCGGCAGTAACGGCTCCGTCATCAGCCTGATGATAAACCTGTTTGTGGGCATAGCCGTCGGCGTCAACGTCGTCGTGGCACAGCACATCGGACAGGGAGACAGCGGTGCGGTGCGCAAGGCCGTCGGCACCGCCGCCGTGATTGCCTGCATCAGCGGCATATTCCTGCTGGTGCTCGGGCTGGTGGCGGCAGAGCCTATACTGCGCCTGCTCGACACTCCCGAGAACGTCATCAAACAGGCATCGCTCTACCTGCGCATCTACTTCACCGGCGTGCCGTTCATCATGGCCTATAATTTCGGAGCCGCCGTGCTGAAGAGCGTCGGGGACACGCGCCGCCCGTTCTACTCGCTCGTGGTGGCCGGTGTGGTCAACGCCATCCTCGACGTTGTGCTCGTGACGGTGTTCGACATGGGTGTTGCGGGCGTTGCCGTGGCCACCGTCGTGGCAAACATCGTCAACGCCGTCATCGTGGTTCGCCTGCTCGTGAATGAGGCAGACCCCATCCGCATAGACCTGCGCCACATGAGGGTGACCCCCCAGGAACTCAGCAAGATACTGCGCATCGGCGTGCCCACGGGACTTCAGGGCATGATTTTCTCGCTGTCGAACGTCTTCATACAGTCGGCCATCAACGCCCTCGGCTCCGACGCCGTGGCCGGTTCTGCCGCCGCGCTCAACTTCGAGTACTACTGCGACTATGCCATCAGTGCCTTTGTACAGACCACCATAGCCTTCACGAGCCAGAACTACGGAGCCGGAAACATTGACCGCTGCAAGCGCATATTCTGGCTCAGCATGCTGTTCAGCGTGGTGTCCTGCGGCGTGCTTAACGTGTTTCTGGCACTGCACAGCAGTTTCTTCGCAGGGCTGTTCACCTCCGACCCGAACGTGCTGCACTATGCCAGGATACGTATGCACACGGTGCTGATGTGGCAGTTCATCGCCAGCAGCTATGACATCAGCGGCGGCGCACTGCGCGGACTGGGCTATTCGCTCACGCCAACCATCTTCACCATCTTCGGCACGTGCCTGCTGCGCATCGTGTGGATACACACCGTGGTGCAGTGGTACGACGGCGACTTCACCGTACTGATGTGCGTCTATCCACTGTCGTGGACCATCACCGGCATCGCCGTGCTCACGGCCTATGCCGTCATAAGCCGCAAGGCGTATGCGATACCCTCCAAGGCTGCACACCGCCGCTGACGCATCGCCTCAGAGGTCTTTCAGGTTCATGGGATTGTAGGAGACAGAGCCGTCGTCGTAGACATCGCTGCCGTCGACACGCTTCACCGCCCTGACCACGCGCACGGTGACGGGCAGGGCAATGACCTCATACAGCGTCTTGAGGACGACCTGCAACAGCATTATCTGCACCAGCTGCGGCCACGCAATCACCCCGCCGAAAGCTGCGGGGAAGAACACCAGCGAGTCGGCAGTCTCACCGGCGACGGTCGACAGGATGGCTCTGAGCGCGAACCGCCGCCCACGGTCGGCCACCTTCATGCGGCTCATGACGTAGGCGTTCATGAAGGAGCCGGTGACGAACGCCAGCAGGCTGGCGATGGCAATCCGTGGAGCCATGCCGAAAACATAGTCGAAATGCTCCTCGCCGTCCCAAAACGGGGCGGCAGGCAGTGCCACGGCAAGCATGCCCATGGCCACGACGAAGAAGTTGCAGGCGAAGCCGCACCATATCACGAGGCGCGTCTTGCGGAACCCCCACACCTCACAGATGCAGTCGTTGATGATGTATGAGACGGGGAACACTATCAGTCCGGCGGTCACGGACAGCCCGCCGAAGAAGCTCAGAGCCTTTATCTCGAGCAGGTTTGCCGTGACGAGACATACACAGAACAGTATGCTCATGACCATGAACGGCACCGACACTGTGGCTACGGTCTTTTCTTTCATAAATCCTGTTTTTTACGTGGTGTTCTGGAATACACGTCAGCCGGTACTTCGCCGACCGGCGGTGCAAAGATAGGGATTTTCCGGCGGAAAAACCACGGGCGAAAATCGACGCGGTTGTGGACGTACAGCCACAACTTTGTGGACGTACAACCACGCGGCTGTGGACGTACAACCACAGAACTGTGGACGTACAACCACGGAACTGTGGCTGTACGTCCATAGAACTGCTTGTCAGGGGCTATCAGAAGCTGATGTCCAGACCCAGGCCGAAGACGTTGTTGGTGCGGGTGTAGTCGGCTGTATATGCCAGCGCGGTCTGTGCGTTGACCTCCGAGGTGCGATAGTGCTTGTAGAGCGTCACGAAGTAGGCGGCGTTGAGGTCTACCGTCTTGCTGAGGTGGATGCACGCGCCGAGACCAATGGAGTTGGAGCCTACGACGAACGACTTGTCGTCCATATATTCGTCTGTCAGCCCGTAGTCGGTGTTCTGCCATCCCGCGCTGACGGTGAGCATCTTCGTCGCGGCATACTCCACTCCGGCATTCCACTCCACGGTGCCGCGCTTGAGTGTCTTGTTGCGGTGGTTGTAGGTCGTGGCCTGCTTGTCCCAGAAGTAGTGGAAGCCGACGTTGATGTGCAGGCGGTCTATGGGGCTGTAGCCGGCACCGAGCGTCAGCAGGGCGGGGATGTCGCCGGCCACCTTCGTGCCGTCGGCATACTCACCGGTCGCAGCCTCGAGAGCCTCGTCAAACTTGCCCTTGAACTCCGTCAGCGTATTGGTAAGTGCCTGTTGCGCAGATGCCACGGTCTGCTGATAGGGCGAGCCGTCGTACATCTGCACCAGCCCGGGGTTGAGGAGCGCGACGTCGTAGTCCAGTGCCAGCGTGTTTGCCAGATTGCCGATGCTGGGCACGATGTTCGCCGAGCTGCTCTTCAGCCTCATGCGTGTCTTGAACTCATAGCGTGCGCTGAAGTTCCAGCGGCCGGTCTTGTAGTCCACGGCGATGATGGGTGTGAAGCCTATGCCGCTTTGGTCGCAGTTCAGCTCGATGTCAGCCGAGTTGCTGCGCGTGGCATCGAGCATCCTGTACAGCGGCACACCGGCCACGGAGATGTTCTTCACATAGCCGTAGTAGTTGCACGTGGCATACACCCCACGCACACCAGCATAGACCGCCAGGTTGTCGTTGACCTTGTAGGCGGCACCTGCCTGGAGGCCGAAGTAGTATTGGCGTCCGCGCATGTAGCTGTCGAACGAGTAGCCCGCATTGCCAAAGTAGCCCGACAACCCGGGGTCGGCGATGCCGAGCGGAGCCAACTGTCGGCTTGCTCCGTCGATACCGGCAGCCAGCTGCTGCACGCCGATGGCGGTATTGGCGACGATGTGCTCGAACGAGCCCAGTCCCGTGTCGAATTCACACTTGCCGCCGCCACCGGTGACGGCGAAGCCAAGCTGCAACGACCAGCGGTCGGTGTTGTAGGCATACTGGAACGAAGGGATTACCGGTGCACATGCTTTGCCCACATAGCGGCGGTTGTCCGTCGGGGTCTCCACGTTGTTGGTGAAGAGAGGATATGTGTTGCGGACGGTGCGTGTCTGCAATGCCATCTGCCAGTTTATAGACAAATGCGAGCCGAGGCTCATGAAGACGACTCCGGCAGGATTGCTGTACACGCCGTCGATGCCGATGCTTGCCTCGCGGCTCATCATGCGGTTGAAAGCAATGTTCTGGTTGGTGTTGGTTATGATGCCTCCTGCGAAGGCTGAGGTTGCGCCGACAAGCATCGCTACTGCCAGGCACAGGATTTTGTTCTTTCTCATTGTGTAGATCTGATTGTTTCGTTTTTGTTCCAAAACTCCTTTTTACTTGATTATTTCGGCGCAAAGGTAGGATTAATATCCACCTGGGCAAAGGTTTCAAATGAAACTTTTGCCCAAGACCGCATTTTTTCGCCTTGCGACGCGAAGCCTGCGGATTACACCTTATTATATATAGG
>CAVHVD010000117.1:0-27861 GCA_963639425.1 Faecalibacterium prausnitzii | reverse complement strand
AAGTCCTTTGCTTATTATGCGGCTCCGCCGCAATCCTCGGCAAACTTAGAGGTTGTACGTCCATAGAGTTGTGGTTGTACGTCCACAGAACTGTGACTGTACGTCCACGGAAACGCAGACGTATATCTGCAATCGAACCGGCTTTCATCCGCGGATTTACTAACGTGATTTGTTGTGGCTATCAACGTCTTTTGAGAATATTCTCAATCCCGTTCGGCGCACCATGCGGATTTGCTTTTCCGGCCGCGAGAATGTCGACTGCCACACCTCCGGATGCCGTGCGGTGTGGATTTTGACGTGGCCCTCGGCGGTCACAGTTTTTTTTCTGCGATTGCTCCCTCCTTTGGCATTAATTCGCTAATTTTGCGTGCGTTATTCGGAAACCTATATTTTATATAATCACATGGCAAATGTAATTAAGTTACGTAAAGGCCTGGACATTAACCTCAAAGGTAAGCCTGCCGAAGAGTTAATCACAGTGGACGCACCGGAAGCGTACTCGCTCGTTCCCGATGATTTCACCGGAGTGACTCCGAAGCCGGTCGTCAAGGAAGGAGATAAGGTCCTGGTGGGGCAGCCCTTGTTCGTGGACAAGAATCACCCCGAAGTAAATTTTGTTTCGCCTGTCAGTGGAGTGGTTGCAAGCGTGGAACGTGGTGCAAGGCGCAAGATTCTGAACGTCATCGTCACCCCCGACAAAGACCAGCAGTATGCGGACTTTGGCAAGAGCAACCTCTCAGGCATGAACGCACAGCAGGTCAAGGAACTGCTGCTGAAAGCCGGAATGTTCGCTTTCGTGCGTCAGCGTCCCTATGACGTCATAGCCAATCCGGCAGACACGCCGAAGGCTATCTTCGTCTCCACATTCGACAGTGCACCGTTGGCACCCGACTTCGAGTTCGTGCTCAAGGGCGAGGCGGAAAATTTCCAGACCGGTCTGGACGCCTTGGCAAAGCTGGCAAAGCTCTACCTCGGCATCAGCCCCAAGCAGAAGTCCGCAGCTCTGACAGCAGCGAAGAACGTCACCGTGAACGTTTTTGACGGTCCGCATCCGGCAGGTAATGTCGGCGTGCAGATCAACCACATATCGCCGGTCAACAAGGGAGAGGTGGTATGGACCGTAGGTGCGGAGGCAGTGCTCTTCATCGGCCGCCTGCTGAATACCGGCAAGGTGGATCTGACACGCACTGTGGCACTGACCGGCTCAGAGGTCAGCCATCCGGCCTACCTGAAGCTCAAGGTCGGAGCAAAACTCAACAAGATATTTGCCGGACGTGTGTCTGAAGGCCGTGACTTGAGATACATCAGCGGCAACGTGCTCACAGGTAAGCAGGTGACCCCCGACGGCTATCTCGGAGCATTCCACTCGCAGCTGACGGTCATCCCCGAGGGCGACGACGTGAACGAGCTGTTCGGATGGATTATGCCGCGCGTCAACGACTTCAGCACGAGTCGTTCCTACTTCAGCTGGCTGAAAGGCTCATCCAAGGAGTACGTCATTGACGCACGCATCAAGGGCGGCGCACGCCACATGATAATGTCGGGCGAGTACGACAGCGTGTTCCCGATGAACATCTATCCCGAACAGTTGATCAAGGCTATAATAGCCGGCGACATCGACCGCATGGAGGCTCTCGGCATCTACGAAGTGGCTCCCGAGGACTTCGCCCTGTGCGAGTTTGTCGACTCGTCGAAGGTGGAGGTGCAGCGCATCGTGCGCGAGGGACTGGACATGTTGCGCAAGGAAATGGCGTGAGACGGTCAATAAGTAATTTCAGAATAAACAGAATAATATGAAAGCGTTAAGAAATTATCTCAACAAGATAAAGCCTAACTTCGAGGAGGGCGGCAAATACCACGCATTTCGTTCTGTGTTCGACGGCTTTGAGTCTTTCCTCTTTGTGCCGAACACAACATCGAAATCAGGAACGCACATTCATGACTCGATTGACAGCAAACGCATAATGTCGATCGTGGTTATTGCGTTGATACCGGCACTGCTGTTCGGTATGTACAACGTAGGGTACCAGCACTACAAGGCTGCCGGACTGCTCGCCGAGAGCAGCTTTATGGCTCTCTTCGCCTATGGCTTCCTGGCCGTACTGCCGAAGCTGATTGTCTCCTACGTCGTGGGCTTGGGCATCGAGTTCGTCGTCGCCCAGTGGAAAGGCGAGGAAATACAGGAAGGCTACCTCGTGTCCGGAATTATCATCCCTATGATTGTCCCAATAGAGTGTCCGCTGTGGATGCTCGCAGTCGCAGTGGCGTTCTCCGTCATCTTCGCCAAGGAAATCTTCGGTGGAACGGGAATGAATATCTTTAACGTCGCGCTGATCACGCGTGCGTTCCTGTTCTTTGCCTATCCCGTCCACATGAGTGGCGACCAGGTGTGGATCTCGCAGAACTCCATCTTCGGATTGGGCAAGGACTTGAGCGTCGATGCCTATACGGCAGCAACACCGTTGGGCGAGGCTGCGGTAGGCTCTGACATATCGTCGAGCCTGTGGGAGGAGTTCGCAGGATTTATCCCCGGCTCGATAGGCGAGACCAGCGTCATAGCCATCGCCATAGGCGCGGTCATCCTGCTGTGGACAGGCGTTGCAAGCTGGAAGACCATGCTTAGTGTCTTCGTCGGCGGCGCGGCGTTCGGACTGCTGTTTGAAGCCCTGGGCATGACCAGCATAGAGTGGTACAGGCAGCTCATCCTCGGCGGCTTCTGCTTCGGCGCAGTGTTCATGGCCACAGACCCTGTGACCAGTGCGCGCACAGAGGGCGGCAAGTGGATCTACGGATTTCTCATCGGTGCCGTGGCTGTGATTGTGCGTGTCATGAACCCGGGCTATCCGGAGGGCATGATGCTTGCCATACTGCTCGGCAACCTGTTTGCTCCGCTCATCGACTACTTCTTCGTACAGAACAACATCGATATGCGCGCGAAGCGTGCGTTGGTCAAATAACCTCTTAAACTGCAGCAATCATGAATAAGAATAGTAACACTTACATTTTTATCTATGCAGCGGTGATGGTTATAATCGTTGCATTCCTAATGGCATTGGTATCTTCTTCACTGAAGACAATCCAGAACGATAACGTGGCAAACGACAAGCGCAAGCAGATTCTTGCGGCTCTGAACATATCGTCAAGTGACCCGAAAGCTGATTTCGAGACCTATCAGATCAAGGACATAATCGTTGACGCACAGGGCAATCAGGTTGCCGACAACGGTGGCTTCGATGCTGCACTCGACGGCGACGTCCTTCCGGTATATGTCGCAAACGTCAACGGCGAGACGGAGTATGTGTTGCCGATGACCGGCCAGGGACTGTGGGGTTCCATTTGGGGCTACGTAGGCCTGAAGTCGGACAAGAGAACCATCATCGGTGTCTACTTCGGACATGCCAGTGAGACACCGGGACTCGGTGCCGAGATCGTGGCAGACAGCTTCAAGAAGCAGTTTGCCGGACGCAGTGTCATCGACGACAAAGGCACGATCATCTCTGTCGTCAAACGAGGCAATGCAGAGAAGACAAACCAGCAGGGCGGCAACGCTGTCGATGGTGTCACCGCTTCCACGCTGACATCAAACGGCGTGCACAATATGCTGGAGAAATACATCGGTATGTACACAAACTTTCTAAACAAGTAATTAAGGAGAATCTGTTATGAGTTTGTTTTCTAAAGCAAATAAGGAGATCCTCTGTGGTCCCCTGTTGGGAAATAACCCTGTCATCGTTCAGATACTAGGTATCTGTTCGGCACTGGCAGTGACGGCGCAGCTCAAGCCAGCTGTCGTAATGGGTATTTCCGTTACTGTCATCGTGGCTTTTTCCAATGTCATCATCTCACTGATGCGCAACACCATACCGTCACGTATCCGTATCATCGTGCAGCTGGTCGTCGTTGCAGCATTGGTCACCATAGTCAGTGAAATCCTCAAGGCCTTTGCCTACGACGTTAGCGTGCAGCTCTCCGTCTATGTCGGCCTGATCATCACCAACTGCATCCTGATGGGACGCCTTGAGGCTTTTGCCATGTCCAACGGACCGTGGGAATCGTTCCTCGACGGTGTAGGCAACGGCTTGGGATATGCTGCGATACTCGTCATCGTGGGCTTCTTCCGTGAGCTCCTCGGCAACGGGTCTCTCTTCGGATTTCAAGTGATACCGCAGGCCGTGTACGACCTTGGCTATTCCAATAACGGAATGATGCTGATGCCTCCGATGGCTCTTATCCTCGTCGGTTGTATCATTTGGTACAAGCGGTCGCACGAAGCACCGGAGAAGAAGTAAGTGATACACATAACTGGTAAAGAATAGAATAATGGAACATTTTATAAGTTTGCTTGTCAGGTCGATATTCGCTGACAATATGATTTTCGCATTCTTCTTGGGTATGTGTTCTTACTTGGCCGTATCAAAGAATGTAAAGACAGCTTTCGGACTGGGTGCCGCTGTGACTTTCGTGCTCGTGGTGACGTTGCCTGTCAACTATCTGCTACAGACCAAAGTGTTGGGACCCAATGCCATTGTCGAGGGCGTTGACCTCTCTTTCCTGAGCTTCATCCTCTTCATTGCCGTGATAGCCGCTATCACGCAGATTGTCGAGATGGCGGTAGAACGTTTCTCCCCATCGCTGTACAACTCGTTGGGCATATTCCTCCCCTTGATAGCAGTGAACTGCGCAATCATGGGTGGTAGCCTCTTCATGCAGCAAAGGATTAACCTTGACCCTGCGAACACACAGTACATCGGTAGCGTTGCCGACAGCATTGCTTACGCCCTGGGCTCCGGCATCGGATGGCTGCTCGCCATCGTCGGCTTGGCTGCGATCCGCGAGAAGATGGCTTACAGCGACGTGCCAAAAGGACTTCAGGGACTGGGCATAACGTTCATCACCGTGGGACTTATGGCAATGGCGTTCATGTGTTTCTCGGGATTGAAAATCTAAATTGAGGAGGACAAACAAATGGATATGAATTTTATACTTACAAGTATCGGGGTCTTCCTCGTCATCGTGTTGGTGCTTGTGGCCATCCTGCTTGTGGCAAAGGCATATTTGGTGTCAAGTGGGCCGGTGAAGATCACCATCAACGACAGCAAGACCATAGAGGTAGAGTCGGGCAACTCTTTGCTCTCGACGCTGATAGACAATCACATCTACCTCTCGTCGGCATGCGGTGGAAAAGGCTCGTGCGGACAGTGCAGATGTCAGGTTCTTGACGGCGGCGGCGAGATCCTTGATTCGGAGAAGGGACACTTCACGCGCAAGGAGATAAAGGATCATTGGCGTCTGTCATGCCAGACCAAGGTCAAGAACAACCTCTCCATCAAGGTTCCCGCATCGGCTCTTGATGTCAAGCAGTGGGAGTGCACCGTCATCAGCAACAAGAACGTGGCATCGTTCATCAAGGAATTTAAGGTGCAGCTGCCCCCGGGAGAGCACATGGACTTCCTCCCCGGTTCGTATGCGCAGATCAAGATCCCGACATACGACATAGACTACGACCGCGACATGGACAAGTCCCTTATAGGAGACCTCTACGTGCCGACGTGGCAGAAGTTCGGCATCTTCGGCCTCAAGCAGAAGAACGACACTCCTACCGTGCGTGCATACTCCATGGCAAACTATCCGGCAGAAGGCGACATCATCACCCTTACGGTACGTATCGCCACGCCGCCGTTCAAGCCGAAAGAGCAGGGACCGGGCTTCCAGAACGTGCCTTGCGGCATAGCTTCGACCTACATCTTCAGCCTGAAGCCCGGAGACAAGGTAACGATGTCCGGCCCTTATGGAGACTTCCATCCGGTGTTCGACTCCAAGCGTGAGATGATATGGGTAGGTGGTGGTGCCGGCATGGCTCCTCTGCGCTCGCAGATCATGCATATGCTACGCACGTTGCACACACGCGACCGTGAGATGCACTACTTCTACGGCGCACGCGGCATTGATGAAGTATTCTTCATGGAGGACTTCCTCGAGCTGGAGAAAGAGTATCCTAACTTCCACTTCCACCTGGCTCTCGACCGTCCGGATCCCAAGGCCGATGCCATGGGCGTGAAGTACACTCCGGGATTTATCGCGAATGTGCTGGGCGACACATACCTCAAGGCGCACGAAGCTCCCGAGGATGTGGAGTACTACCTCTGCGGCCCTCCAATGATGTCGAAGACCGTGCTTGCCCTGCTCGACAGCCTTGGCGTGGAAGACAACATGATACGCTTCGACAACTTCGGTTGACAAGCGTCAGACCGCAGAACATCAACATACAGAGGGTGCACCGGAACCAATCACCGGTGCACCCTCTGTGCATTTGTTATGATTACGACTGCCCTTACACCGCCGTCTCTGTCACAGTGTGGCGGTGAAGCGGAAGAAGTGCTTGTTGAGGCTTGTGAGGTCGGGCAGGGGGGCATCGTGCGGAAAGAGGCCGTAGACCGAGGAGCCGGACCCTGACATTGAGGCATAGGCTGCACCCCAGCCGTACATCGCTTCTTTGATGGCCTTTATCTCCGGATGTTGCGGGAATATGCTGTCTTCAAAGTCATTCACCATTAGCTCACGCCACCGCCCGACAGGCTGCCGGATGATGTCCTGAAGGCTTGTGCGAGGCTTCTGCGGACGTATGCCAGCAAAGGCTTCCCTGGTAGAGACGAAAGTGTCCGGCTTCACAATCACAATCTGCCACCCGTGCAGGTCAAGTGCGACGGGTGTGAGCCTGTCGCCTATGCCTGTGGCAAACGCCGGCCTGTCCTGGATGAAGAAGGCACAGTCGGCACCGAGCCGCGCGGCGTACTCCTCCAACAGGTGTGTACCTATATTAATATGGTATGCCTCGTCCAGCATCCGCAACATGAAGGCGGCATCGGACGAGCCACCACCCAAGCCTGCCCCCGACGGGATGGACTTGTGCAGGAAGACATCCGTCGGCGGCAGCCCATACAGGCTGTCGAGCAACCTGTATGCCTTGACCACGAGGTTCCTCTCGGGGGCACAGTCGATGGCGTTACCATATTGCTTCAGTGTGCACTTGTCAGCCATGCTGTCGCCGTGCTGCCGTGGCACAATCTCGAGCACGTCTTCGAGCGGGACGGGGTAGAACACGGTCTCAAGGTCATGATAGCCGTCATCGCGCCGTGATGTGATGTTCAGCCCGAGGTTTATCTTGCAGTTGGGAAAGACAATCATAATAATCCGTTTATGGCATCATAAGGCCGCACAAAGTTAGACAATAGTTGATAACTTGTTGATAACTCGTACCATGAAAACACCGGCGCAACTCCGAAACGGAGTATCTTTGCGCCTGCTCTATTAGCAGAAATTATATATAGCCATGCCAGAAGACAACCGACCGTCGGCAGCACGCAGGCCGCGCACTGCCAGGAACAAGACACAGGTCGCGCCCGTGTCAGACTACGGACGCATACCGCCACAGGCCACAGACCTTGAGGAGGCTGTGCTCGGCGCGTTGATGATAGAGAAGGATGCCTTCTCGATAGTCAGTGAGATACTCAAGCCCAAGTCGTTCTACGAGACCCGACACCAGCTGATCTACGGTGCCATAACCAGCCTGGCCATAAACGAAAGCCCGATAGACCTGCTCACGGTGAAGGACGAGCTGCAGCGCGAGGGACATCTTGACGAGGTCGGCGGCGCCTTCTACCTGGCACAGCTCACCAACAAAGTCGCCTCGGCAGCACACGTGCTCTACCACGCACGCATCATCGCCCAGAAGTCATTGGCACGCGAGCTGATAACATTCGCCAGCACCATCGAGGGCAAGGCCTTCGATGCCACGGAGGACGTGGAAGACCTGATGCAGGAGGCCGAAGGCAAGCTGTTCGAGATCTCACAGCAGAACCTCAAGAAGGACTATACGCAGATAAACCCGATACTCGAACAGGCATACAAACAGATACAGATGGCTGCCGCCAGGGAGAACGGACTGAGCGGACTGGAGACCGGCTTCCACGAACTCGACAAGATCACCTCGGGATGGCAGAACTCCGACCTCGTCATCATCGCCGCACGCCCCGCCATGGGAAAGACGGCCTTCGTGCTGTCGATGGCAAAGAACATGGCCGTCAACTTCAAGATACCGGTGGCGTTCTTCTCGCTCGAGATGAGCAACCTGCAGCTCGTGAACCGGCTCATAGCGAACACCTGCGAGATACCGAGCGACAAGATCAAGAGCGGACAGCTGGCAGACTACGAGTGGCAGAGGCTGGACTACAAGCTGCGCGACCTCCTCGATGCGCCGCTCTATATCGACGACACCTCCGCCCTGTCCGTCTTCGAGCTTCGCACAAAGGCACGCCGTCTGGTGCGTGAGCATCAGGTCAAGATCATCTTCATAGACTACCTGCAGCTCATGAACGCAAGCGGCATGTCCTACGGCAGCCGCCAGGAAGAGGTGTCGACCATCTCGCGCTCGCTGAAGGGACTGGCCAAGGAGCTGAACATCCCCATCATTGCACTGTCACAGCTCAACCGCTCCGTGGAGACACGCTATTCGGGCACCGGCGGCGACAACGCCAAGCAGGGCTACGAGGCACGCCGCCCGCAGCTCAGCGACCTGCGCGAGTCCGGCGCCATAGAGCAGGATGCCGACATGGTGCTCTTCATCCACCGCCCCGAATACTACAAGATCTACGAAGACGACAAGGGCAACGACCTGCGCGGCAAGGGCGAGATAATCGTGGCGAAGCACCGCAACGGCGCCATCGGCGACATATGGCTGCGCTTCATAGGGCAGTACACCCGCTTCCAGAACCTCAACGACGAGTCCGTGCTCGACATCAGAGAGAGCAGCAACGACGGTGAGACGCTAGGCTCACGCATCAACAGCCCCATCGGCAGCGATGCTCCCGTGCCGCCGCCATCGCCTGAAGGCTACGGTCTTCCATCTTCCAGTCAGAACGACCCGTTTGGGCCGACTGGCGGTGATGTGCCGTTCTGATGATTTTGGTTGTATGCCCATAAGTCTATGGACATACATCGGCAACCATGTAGCCGCAGGATATGACACATGAAACAGGTAGAGCCAATAGTGTGTACCTCTCCGATGGTGCGCGGCGCAAGTCCTGTTCACAGACTTCTTGGCTATCCACTGTCGGAGAAGATATACTTACTTGAACAAGTTAGTATATCTTACTTTGCTCTTGAAGTATATCTTACTTTGCAAAGTAAGTAGTACTGACTTTAGGCAGACAGTAATGTTTCATTTATTTTGTTTTGCCCCAAGCAATACTTGGATATGAACGGGCTCATCCTGAGTATATTGGACAGGATCAGACACAGACCAATCACAATGAAAGAAAACAAGAGCGAACAGCACAGTTCAAGCACGGGAGAGCCGTTGAAAACATGCTTCAGCCCTGTCAGGTCGTTGGTGTAAATAAAGAAATAGTGGAGCAGATATATGTCAAGCGTTCTTCTTCCGACATACTGCATCACTGCTCCCAAACGTCTGTCTGACGTAAAGCTGTGCTGATAGCGTCTGAAGAACATGAACACTATCATGATACCTGTGATACCGATGCCGAGTATGAGTATGGTCTGTCTTGGATGAAATATGTTGAAAGACAGGTACACAGCAAGGCATGACAAGATAAACAGGTTGCTGTCCATATATTTTTCAAGCCGTGCGAAGTGTTTGCGCACGAGTGTTCCGAGTACGAAGAATATGAAAAGATCAAATTTCATCACGGAAAACAGCGAAAGCAAAGTACCTTGCAGGAGTTGATCAAATTGGTAGTGCCACAGAACCCTCATCCCGAGAAACACTGCAAGTGCCACTGCACCCTGAACGATGTCCGCAGCCAAACGGTTCCGTAGCGGTTTAAGCAGCAGTTGCATCGCGATGTACACCACATAGTATTCCAACAGCGCAAACGTAAACCAATATCCTCCTTTCCCAGAATCCCACACAGCCTCCTCAATACTGCTACTATGGGTGACCAACATACATATCACCATACAGACAGCGGGGAACAGCAACTGCACAGGTATCTTTTTCTTGAGGAGCTGCACAATCTCGGCAGTGCTCCACGTCCTCTTTGCGCTGTACAGCACAAAGCCGCTGATAAAGAAAAAGAGCGGCATCCTGAACTGGCTGAACAAATCCCCAAAGATAAACGGAAGCTCATCAGCGTCAGATTTGAAACAGAAAGATGTCACGTGAGCAGAAACCACCAACAGCATGGTGAATCCACGCATCGCATCTATATACTCTATTCTCTTCGATTTACAGGACGAGACTTCGTCTGTTGGGGGGGTAATCCGGGGTTTTTCATTTAGTTGCTGTGCTTATTACTAATTCAAATCAACAGTATTGGCTGCTATGTTTTTTTATGTGAAACGATATGTTACTCCTATATGGGGTTCATTATTGTGCTTTGGTGGAGACCCCGTAGAAATAGTCCTGGAAGATGACAGGGCCTGTGATGGTGCGCTTCGACGCATAGACGGCCTTCCTGACGGGACGGAACCACTCTGCCTTGACATACATGGTCTGTCCAGTGTATGAGTCGGTGATAGGCAGGTATTCGGCATCCGCGCCAAGGCGTGGCCCTGTGACCCATACCCTCTCGCCTGGGGCGATGGTATGTGGTGTGCCTACCGTTGACGGTGTCAGCAGCACGGAGCCACTATAGGTGCGGCCTTTCCCCTCTCCCCACGCCCGTGCCTGATACCATCCCAGCTGGTGGGCATGGGTGCACCGTTGCGCCAGGTCTATTGCCTCCTCGATGGTGAGTGTCTTGTCGGGAGCGATGGCGCTGCCGGACGTGCCTTTCATCAGTCCCAGTGCCTCCATGAATGCCATTGCCTCCTGTGCCCAGGGGGCTATGGTGCCGCTGTCGGAATACTTGTCCAGTCCGGACGCGAACTCGGTGTATGAGTACAGCCTGCTCTCCTCAATGAATCTGAGGGCGCGGTACATCACCGCTGCCGCCTCCTGCCGTGTGGCCGGTGCATCGTCTGCCACGGCTTTCCCCGTGACGGTGCTGATGCCTATGACCGCCGCCGGTGTTGCCTTTCCTGTCAGCTCCTCCACCAGACGTGTTGCCAGCGACAACAGCTGGCCGTGGTTGAGGGTGACGGTATAGTCCTTGCCGAGGATGCTGTCGTCGAGCAGGTTGTCGTTGAGGGCATAGTTCACGCTGCTTTGGTAGGCGGTGCTTGTCCTGGCATCGGACTTCTTCTTGAGGATGAACATCCCCACCTGTGCCGTGGTCTTGAGCAGAGCCTCCTCCTCATATTGCTTCGCCATATCGGCCATGCTTTTTCGGTATGCTTCATAGGTGGCTTCCGTCCCTGTGGCCTGCCACTCCGCCTTGCTGATGTGCTTCTGGTCATAGCCCTGCGAGTGTCCGCACCATAGGCAGCTGTACCACCAGACGTGCTGTCCCGCGGCATTGACGCCGACGTATGCCTGGTCGTCTGCCAGTGGCATGAAGTATTGGCTGGGCGGAGTCTTCTCATACTTGGAGTGCTGCTCCGTGAAGGTGTGGTTGGCATTGTGTTCGCTCTGTCCGCAGTACTTGCATGAATAGTAGTATTCTGTCCAGTGCTCGCAGGTGGAGTATCTGACGACCTTGTCTGCGGCAGCCATCTTGGCTGTGAACACGTGGTTTGTGCAGAACGGCTTTGCCGCCTCTGCCCCTGCCTTCTGTGCGGAGTAGACATCGCCGGCGTATGTCTTCAGCGAGAACAGCGTGGCGTAGCTCCACGTGGGGCGGCTGAGCATCTGCATCACCTTGTCCGCTGCGGACGCGGGGATGAAGAGCGTGGCACGCTGGGATTGGAACATATAGCTATTATAGGCACGATAGATACCGGAGTCGTGATTCCAACCGCCCTGCATCGCCCCACAGATACCACGAATGAACTTCGTCGCATCGACCTTGTCGCTGATCCATACCTCACGGATGTTGTATGTGCCTTGAACGGAGTTGTTGACATCGGCCGCTACGTCACCGTATATCCTCTCGTTGCCGGTGTCGACGATTATCTTGGTGACGCGCATGTTCTTCTGTCCGTTGTATTCGCTGCGGAAACCATTGTTGGCGTAGAAGCGCGGGTGGTACTTGTCGTTTATGGTTATGACATCGAGCGGGTTGATCTCGGGGTTGGCGGCATCGGCCTCGGACAGTGAGTATGCCCTCATGGAGGCGCGGTATGAGTCTTTGTTAAGCTCATAGTCTGTGGGCTTGCTCTGTGCCAGGTCGCGCTCGGAGCCTTTGCCTCCTGCGCCTACGGGTAGCGAGACCTCAATGTTGATGAAGTAGGGTGCGCTGCGCTCTACCGTGGCCTTTCGGCCATTCACGGTGGCACTGATGCGGGTGCCGTCGATGTAGTAGTCGTTGTTCTTGAAGATGTAGTCGGTGTCGTACTTGCCCGAAGGGTCAATCATGAACTGAATACGTGCCTTGTAGATGAACCCGTCCTTGAAGAACATATCGCCATCGTCTGTCTCGCGGAAGTCGCCAAGCCAGTCGAGCTGCTGTACCCGTATGCCTCCGTCTGCGGCGAGGTCGCCATATTCGGTCTTGGCAGCGGTGAACTGCAACTCACGTGCATCAAAGAGTGACATCCCCGGTTCAGGAACGGGGATGACGAGGTCTACGGACTTTATCTTCGGCTTGTTCTGTGCCAAGCCGCCCAGCGGCCACAGCAGTGCCGACAGAAGCAGTAACAGGATTGCTTTTTTCATGATTCTCACTTGCCGTTGACGAAGATGAACCCTTCGGGATAAACGTATTCGTTGTTCACGTACTTGACCTCAAGGAGCGGGCAGTTTACGAACTGTTCGGAATATACATCCATCAGGAAGTTCTCTTTCAGGCTTGCGTTCAGCTTGACAGTCTTCAGAGCCTTGCAGTTCATGAAGCAGAAGCCTCCGAACTCCTTGACGTTGGAGAGGTCGAGCATGGTGATGCCGCTGTTGGCGAAGGCATTGCCTCCGACCTTGGTCACGCTTGCAGGTATGTCCACGTTCTTGAGGTTCTTGCATTCCTCGAACATTTGTGAGTAGATCTCCTTCAGGTTCTCCGGCAGCTGCACGTCGGTCAGGGCTGTGCATCCCTCGAACATACTGTAACTCATCAGCCCGACGCGGCGTGGGAACTTGATGCTCTTGAGGGCGGTACATTTCTGGAAGCAGCCGTGCAGCTCGTCCATAGAGTCGCCCTCGAAGGTGACGCTCACGAGGTTGGTGCATCCGTAGAAGGCAGAACCTTGTAGCTTCCGTACTGATGCGGGTATCACTATCTCCCTGATGGGAGTTTCCCTGAAGGCGGAGTTGGATATTTCGGTCAGTGTGGACGGGAGTTTGACGGACTTGATTTCGGAGCCTGAGAATATGTCGGCACGCATCTCCGTGACCGGATACTTCCTGCCGTCGTAGTTGATGTAGTCGGGAATCACGATGTCCTTGCCAGCTATCGCGATCTTGACAGCCTCCGATATGAACGCATGTCCTGTGCTGCCGTTCTTGCCATTGTGCAGGACGTAGGTTATGCCTTCTATGTCCACCATGCCGCCGGAGGCATTGCCGCCTTTCACCGTGGCTGTCTGTCCTGCCACCGATGTGGTGGTGCTTTCCTTGTTTGGCTCGGGATCCCAGACGGTCCATTTCTCTGTCCTGGCTTTCTCGTAGCCGCCGCGTTCCTCAAAGTATTTCTTCGCGTCTTCGCTGACGGAGTAGTCGCCCTCGAGCGTGAAGAGCGGCTTCAGCGAAGACCGGAGTAAGGTCTTGTAGGCGTTGCTGCTCAAGGTCTCTACAAGGTCGTTGTGCAGGCCGTTGATGACCCAGTTGTAGGTGTCGTCTATGTTGTATTCATACAGGATTTCGTTGTATTGTGACACCATCGCGTTCAGTGCGCTCACGCGGTTCCAAAGTTCGGGAATCACCAGCTCGCGGTATCTCCAGCTGGCAGGGGTCAGGTTCTCGATGTAGCCATCCTCCATTAACCCCTTGAGCAGCAGGTATTCATCCACAAGACTTTGGTTGTCGAGGGTCGCGGCATCGGGCAGGTTGTTGCTCCAGTCCACCTGGTCGGCAGCCTTCCGTGGAGGTGTCGACGGCTTCACCGTCCGTGTGCCATATTTCTCCTCAATGGGGTAGCCCAGCGGTGCGAAGAAAGCTGTGTGTGTCTTCGGCAGTCTGACCGTTGGAGCCTCGTCTTCCGCGTTCTTGTTGCCGTCGGGTCCGAGGTATGTGTCGGCGAGCTTCTCCAGCTGGGCATCACGGCTCGAATTGTTGTCGGACCGTTTCAGCATCTTCTCGGATATGGCCTGACCGGCATCCTCGCCGACCACCTGATTTATTCCCTTCTTGACAGTCTGCTTGATGTGCTTGTCGACCTGCTCGTCGACTTCCTGCTCTACTCTCTGTTTGGCTCGCTGTTCCACTTTCTTCACGGCTTTCTTGAGCAGTCCTTTGAAAGACTGTGCCGATGCGTCCGGCGCGCCGAAGAGGAGAGCCAGGCTGAGGAACAGGATTGTGCGTTTGATCATGATGGATGTCCTTTTCATAATAGGTGTGCGTGGAGCCTCTGTCCGGCTCACGTGCAAAAGTAACCTATTTATTTTAGACTTCCACCCTTGTGAGTCGGCTTTTCCTGTGGCATGGCACGTGGCATGGCGAGACAGAACGAAAGAAGCGCATCAGCGGGTACGTCTGTCCCCGATGGG
This sequence comes from Faecalibacterium prausnitzii, assembly GCA_963639425.1. Lineage (GTDB taxonomy): Bacteria > Bacteroidota > Bacteroidia > Bacteroidales > Bacteroidaceae > Bacteroides. The sequence goes on along the minus strand of CAVHVD010000117.1, from coordinate 13,167 downwards.
AGGACACCCTTCTGATGCGCTTCATAATTGCCCACGCCGTCGTCGGAAAGAGGCGATTCGAACGCCCGACCCCTACGTCCCGAACGTAGTGCGCTACCAACTGCGCTACTTTCCGTTGCCGTCTAACTAAAAGACCCCTGAGACAGCGTCCAGAGGCCTTAGCTATTGTGGTGTCACCAGGAATCGAACCGGGGACACAAGGATTTTCAGTCCTTTGCTCTACCAACTGAGCTATGACACCCTTTCTTGTTAGCGGTTGCAAAGGTAGGTATAGTTTTTTATCCTCCAAACATTTTGATGATTATTTTTTCAAAGTCCCATGCTCTCGCGGAAGAAGTCGAAAGTCTGGTATATCGTTTCCTTGTCTGCCGTTTGGTTGATTCTGATGTCGCCCACATCTCCGAGCAGCGTGAAGTTGATGATGCCTCCCACGTTCTTCTTGTCGTGCTTCATGAACTCGTGGAGCGTGGGGTAGTCGTCGCACGTGAAGGCGAACGCCCCGTAGTTCGTGCGTATGAAGTTGCACACCTGAAGCATGATGTCCTTGGGGAAGCCTGCTTGTAGGTAGCTGAGATATAGCTCGCAGACGAGACCCCATGCCACGGCATATCCGTGCAGCACAGGGCGGTGACATGAGAGGGCAAAGGACTCGAAAGCATGACCGATGGTATGTCCGAGGTTCAGTGCCTTGCGGATGCCCTGTTCGCGCGGATCCTGACGCACGATGTCTTCTTTCACCTGCACCGAAGTTCCTACCATCTGCTTCAGCAGTGCATAGTCGATGCTGTCCATGTCGAATGTCAGCAGCTCGCAGAGTGTCTGGCGGTTGCTGATGAGTCCGTGCTTCAGCATCTCGGCATAGCCGGACAGGATGTTGTGCATGTCAAGTGAGCGCAGGAACTCCGTCTCCATCAGCACACATGCAGCCTTTTGGAACACGCCGACCTCGTTCTTCAGTCCGTTGAAGTTGATGGCTGTCTTGCCACCTACAGCTGCGTCGACCATTGCCAACAGCGTCGTGGGGATGTTGATGTATGGGATGCCACGCTTGAATGTTGAGGCTGCAAACCCGCCAAGGTCTGTCACCATGCCGCCACCGAGGCAGACCAGCAGAGACTTGCGGCTGGCACCGCCGTCGCTCAGAGCTTTCCATACGGCTGCAAGGGTCTCGATGTTCTTGTTCACGTCGCCTGCACCGATGGTGATTACCTCTGCTCCGGCAGCCGCACCGGTGTTCTCTACCGTCGGCAGGCATAGGCGATGTGTGGTCTCGTCGGTCAGAAGAAACAGCTTGTCATGCCGACAGGACGATACCGCCTCCTTCAGATCGCGTCCGAAGTCTTGGCATATAATGACATCGTTCATAGTGGTGTGTGGTTTTTACAGACGCAAAGATACGGCTTTGTCGCAAATAAGCACGTTCCAGCAACAGTGTTACACCACTTCGACGAGCAAATCCCTGATGGTCTTTGTCTTGATCTCCCTCCCGTCGGCAAGGCGGACGGTATAGCCTTCAGCGGTGTCGTCGGCGATGATGACAGTCGGCGACGTGACCTCGGAAGATGCCCTGATGCCGTTGCGGCAGAGAGCTTTCTGCACCATTGCATACTTCGCGCCACTACCTTCCAAACGTATTTCGGAATGGAAGGTGTTGTCAATGCGGTAGAGCCCAGTCATAATGTCGAAGGCAACGCCTTTGCGCTGGAAGAACCCGCCTAAGCTGCCGTCCAAAGCCAGGTCTTCGGGTGTTCCCGTCAGGACACCGCACTGTCTGTCCATGAGCCACACCTGGTCGGCTATCTGGAGGGCGAGTTCCAGGTCATGGGTGGATAGGAAGACAGTCTTCTGCATCTCGCGGGAGAGACGGTGGAGCAGGTGCAGTATTTCGATTTTGCTGGGATAGTCGAGAAAGGCAGTAGGCTCGTCGAGGAAGATGATTGGTGTCTCCTGTGCCAGGGCTTTAGCAATCATCACCTTCTGACGCTCGCCATCACTCAACGTCTGCACCATGCGGTCTCGCAGTTCCCCGATGCCTACCAGTGCGATGGCTTCCTCCACGATGCGGTGGTCATCTCTTGTCAGTGTACCCCAAAAGCCGGTGTAGGGACTTCGACCCATTCCGATGAGTTCGGTGACAGTCATGTTCCGCAAGTGGCACTTCTCTGTCAGCACCACGCCGATTACCGTTGCCAGTTGCTTGTCTGTATAGTCTTTCAGCTGACGACCCATGATGCGGATCTCTCCTTCCAACGGACGGAGAAAAGCAGATAGCGTGCGCAGCAGCGTGGACTTACCCACGCCGTTCGCCCCGAGCAGGCATGTCAGCTCGCCGCTACAGATGGCGGCGTTGATGTTGCGGGCTATGACCTTCGTCCCTTTCCTGCCGGTATAGCCGATGGACAAGCCTTTGATGTCGATGGTTTCCTGTCTTGTCATTCGCTCATTTCGTTACGTCGTTTCTTGAACAGTACGGATATGACCACAGGTGCACCTACCAGTGCTGTCACCGAGTTGACAGGCAGTGCTCCCTCAAAGCCCGGCATACGTGCTATGAGATTGCAGAGCAACGCCAGGGCAGCCCCTGCAAACAGGGAGGCCGGCATAAGGATGCGGTGGTCGGAGGTGCGGAAAATAGCACGGCAGAGGTGCGGAACTGCCAGCCCGAGAAAGGTGATGGGGCCGCAATAGGCAGTAACGATGGCCACCAACACGCCGGAACATGTGATGACCAGCAGACGTGAACGCTTGATGTTCAACCCTAAATTGCGTGCATAGGCATCGCCCAACAGAAGCAGGTTTAGCGTCTTGACGAGCAGGAACGACAGTGGAAGCAACACCGCCATGATGCAGACAAATGCGGTGATCTGATTGCCGGACACACGTGCGAAGCTGCCCAATCCCCAAATGACATAGGCACGGATGTCCTCTTCCACACTGAAGAACTTCAGCACACCGATGACAGCATTTGCCACGTAGCCAATCATCACACCGATGATAAGTAGTGTCACGTTCCCGTGAACCTTCTGCGAGACGAAGACAATCAGTGCCATGACGGAGAGTGCACCGGCAATGGCAGCGATGGTCAGAGTCAGCTCTCCCACAAGACCGAGAGTGCTCAACGCCACACCGCCGATGCTTCCCGAGAGCAGCACGACAAATGCCACGCCGAGACTTGCTCCCGAGCTGATGCCGAGAACAGAAGGTCCTGCCAACGGATTGCGGAACACCGTCTGCATCTGAAGACCGCTGACTGCCAGCCCCGCTCCTGCCGCCAATGCGGTCAGAGATTGTGGTACGCGGGACTTCCAGATGATGTTCTGCCAAATGACAGACTCCTCCTCTCCACCGCCACAAAGGATGTTCCAGACGGAACCGGCGGGGATGTGCACAGAGCCTAACAGCAGGTTCAGAAAGAACAGTGCGAAGATGGATGCGACAAGCATCAGCATGGAAAGCGTGACATGTCTTCTCATTTCAGCAGTGCATAGAAGACAGGTTTGTAATCGTCGGGCAACAACTGAGGATGGAAGACTTTTATCAGATCCGACAGAACCACTTCGGGATGTGTCGGCATGCTTTCATAGAAGGGGACTTCGCGCATATTGCAATAGACTACACCCTTGTTCTTGAAAGCATCGAAATCGGTATATCGCTCATCCTCATCTTTCAGAGCCTCGTAGGAGAATGTTCCCTGATAGCTGTTCACAATCCGCCAATACTGTGCCTTTGCAGCTTGGTTGTACACGGTCTCGAAGTCGAGCGTCACACCTCCTGAATGTTCGTCGTCCGACAGAAAATAGTCTGCACCGGCATCCTTGAAAAGTTGGGCGAGGAAGCTCTTGCCGCCCACGGCATACCAGTTGCCTCCACGAAGCTCGCCGCTGAACACTACGGGACGCTCCGTCACCTTCTCCGTCAGCTCCTTCAGACTGTTGTATTTGGTTTCTATCTCTGCAAAAAGACGGTTTGCCTTCTCGGTCTGTCCTGTCAGCAGTCCCACGAACTTGATCCATTCGGCTTGTCCCAACGGTGTCATCTCCTTATATCCCAAGTGAGGTATCAGGGGAATACCAACCTCCTTCAAGGCATCATAGCCGCCACGCTTAAAAGGTGAAATCAGAATGACATCGGGATTGACACCGATAATCACTTCATTGTCGAAGTTGCCTTCTATGCCAATCTTGTGCGTGCGCCCGTCTTTCAGCCGTTGGTTCATCTCCTCGTTGAACAGATGTCGGGTACTTGTCACCCCGACAACACGGTCCAGCTCATCCAACTTTATGAAATTGGAGAGCTGCAAGGAGGTCATGCAGATAACGCTTTTGACAGGTATCTCCAGTGGGGTATAGCCTTCCGGCACATCTCTCACGGTCGTTCCCTTCGGTATCAGCAGGTAATGGAAGGATTGGCCTTCCTCACGTTGCGGGTCTTGGATGTCAAGCATGCACCCTTCATCCGTATATGTCACCTTGAACCCTTGTGCATACTTAGGCGCAATCACCCCTGCTGCAAGCTCTGTTCCGACATGCTTCGCCTGGCCGGTTCCATCACTTGTCTGTTTCTTGTTCTGACATGCCGGCATGAGCAGAGCAACCGCCACGCATGCACAGACTGTCCTTATCATTCCATTCATTAATCTCTTACTCCCATAGTTTTAAGATGTCCGTCTCTCCCCAATAGAGATGGGTGTATCCGGCTATCACGTTCTTATATCTGTAGAGCGGAGTATTCACCTCCTTGCCTTGTGCATTGTATTGCCGTGCAATCGAAGGCAACGACGACGATTCCGATCTGATGACATCGGAATAGTGAAACTCATGCCCATGCCAATGGTCTCCTTTCGCGTCAACAACTTCACGATACCCAAGGTGCAGGCGGGCATTCTCCATGCTGCACTCGAAAGGCAGTATGCCACAGAAAGAATATCTCCTGTTCCTCTTGCCGTGCAAGGCTCGTGAGAGATATATCATGCCTCCACATTCTGCCAGTATCCTGCCTCCGTCTTCGGCATACTTTCTCAAGTCGTTCATCAGCCGACGGTGTCTTTGCAGTCGGGAAGCAAACAGTTCGGGATATCCCCCGGGTAAATAGACCAAGTCTGCTTCCGGCAGTGCTTCTCCTTTCAATGGGCTGAAGAAGGTTACCTCGCCCATCTGTCTCAGCCGTTCAACGTTTTCCCGATAGATGAAGTTGAAAGCCTCGTCCATCGCAATGGCAATCTTCTGTGATTTGATTGTCGGCTTCGCCTCATGGCAGGGTGTCTCCCCGAACTCACAGGTGCAGCACTCCAACATTCTGTTTACATCCACACATGTCCCAACCAATTCTGCCGCATGTTCTATCTGTCCGTTCATTTGTTCTTTGACACTCAATGTCAGTCCAAGATGGCGCGACGGGATGTACAACCCATCGGATTTAGGCAGATAACCGAAACATTCCACTCCGGCATCCTTGCACGCATCTCTCAGAAAAGCGAAATGGTTGGGCGAAGACACCTGATTGAACACCACGCCGGCAAGTCTCATCCGAGGACAAAACTGCTTCACGCCATAGATCTGGGAAGCCACTGTATAGGCGGTTGAACGGGCATTGACCACAAGCACGACAGGAATGTTGAGCGACATCGCTATCTCCGCACTGCTTCCCTTCATCCGGCTGTAGCCGTCGAAGATACCCATGACACCTTCCGTCACACAGACATCGGCTTCCTTACCATATTTGGCATAGATATGACGGACATGTTCTTCCGAAGCCAGCCACGTGTCAAGGTTGACGGACTGATTGCCTGTTGCCAATGAATGGAACTGCGTGTCGATGTAGTCAGGTCCGCATTTATATGGCTGAACCTGCAGGCCTTGCTTACGCAAGACCCGCAGGAACCCCATAGTGAAAGTGGTCTTCCCACTTCCAGAATTCAATGCACCTATCAGCAGTTGTGGCTTCACATCACTTCACCTTCATGGCTCTGATGATGTCGAAGCAGAAGCCGCTCTCCAGCTTGACACCTTCTTCCACTGCTCCTGTGGCTATATCATATATATATACGCCTGCTGTCAGTGCTGTCTGGTCAGCTATGCCGATATATGCTTTGCCGGCAACGACAGCTGTGCGCTGTGAGAAACGACCGCTGCAGTAGGGCAGATCTGTGCCGTTGTACTTCACACGCTCTCTTGTCTTGCTGTTCAGATCGATAATGGTGTAGAAGTTATTGACTGCATCAATGGCTGTGGGCTTGACACCGCTGGCAATCTCCGCAGTGTGGTTACGCATATAAGCCAACGCCTTTCCGTTGCCCAGGTACTGAATCGTATGAAGCTTTCCTTCGGGGTTCGGCAGAGCGTTGTAGCCTGCTTCAAAGTTCGTGTCGCCGGCATTCATGCGCAACAAAGAGCCATACTCTATACCGTTATCTTTCAGCAGACCTGCCAAATAGAGATTGCCGCTCTCGTCATACATCACCGTGTTCTGCATCAGCTCGCCGTATGCACTGGCTGTTGATTCGAGTGCAAGGCTGCTATCTACTTCATTGACCTTAGAGACCTTCATGGTAGAAGGGTCGGGGATGACGGCTATGCACAATTTTGACTGTTCAGCATCGGTCATGCCCTTGGAATTCTTGGCTACGAAGAAGTAGATCAGATCGCCGGACTTCTCACGATAGGTCAGAATTCCGGAGGTGGAGAGTGTCGTGTAGCCTTCGGGGATGGTGAGATCCAACACGCCATTGTCGATAATCTGCATGTTCTCCTCATTCAGCTTCACCCAATATACCAATGTCTTGTCTCCGTTCGTGCCCATGAGCACCAATGTCTTGCCGTTGTCTATCCAGGCGTGTGTGTATTTACGGCCGGAGAATGTTGGAGTAATCTTCTCACCGTTGACCTCAACTTCTTTCATACCCGCCTGAGGAACTCTCACTTCGTCAGCGACATATTCATCGCCGCTATCATCTACAGCGAAACGGAACTTGACGAATGAATCGCCTGTCTCAGGAACCTGATAGTGGTATGCACCTTTTGTGATGCTTTCCATCGTGTATTTGCTGGTAAGTTCATATCCCTTGCTCGTGAACTGCACCATAGGCTGGTCAGCAGCAAGAGAGGCCACGCTTCTCACGAACGTGCCGTTCTTGTTCATGCTCATGCCACCATGCTTCACAGGACATACATACAATTCAAAGCGATAGTCGGAGACTTCTTCTTCAGGGGTTACAGGATCGGGATTAATGGGATCCACGGGATCATCGTCATCCGAGCAAGCCGTAAAGGAGACGGCTGTCATCAAGGCCATGAAGGCCATCAAAACAAATTTGAACTTTCTCATGTCTTTTTGTTAGAGTTAATAAATTAGTTAGTGAATGAATAATCTGAATTTGGCAAAGAATGCACGTCCCGGCTTTTGAAGCATGTAGTTGTCATATGCCAATCGGTCAAACAGATTGGTACATTCCAACGACAGATTGTACAGCCCGCCCTTCCAACTATATTGCAAAGTGGCATTGACGAGGTTCTGCTCCGGGATGCGTGGCTTTGTCTTTGCAGAGCCGTAGGCCTCCCATGTCAGGTAGAACCAATGTACCCACTGATAGTCCATGCTCAGCTTCATGCTGCTCTCGGGCAACAGGACATTGCGGAACGAATAGGAGGCTTCTGCATTGATGAACGTCCACGGCTTGTTGGGCACACGATTGTTGTAAGTGGCTGACAAGGCTCCGCTTTCCAGGAATTTCCGCTGGTCGCGCGAGTCCTGATAGCTGGCGTTGAGCATCAGGCTCAGCTTGTCTGCCCAGTCATAGCGCACTTCTCCCTCCACACCCTTGATGTGGACAGCTGCCACGTTCTCATATTGCATCATGCCTTCCTGCTCCTTCACGGTGGCCTTTATGTAGTCGTCCACCAGACGGATGAATCCGTTCACCTCATAGTAGATACGATGTGAACGACCCAATGTGATGTTCCCGAACAGACCGACATTGATGTTCTCGCTGCTCTCGGGGCGCAAAGCAACATTAGGATAAATCGTCGAGCCGTTGCCCAACAGCTCCCGCGCAATAGGCAGACGGACGCTGTGCTCATAGGAAGCCTTGACTGCCAGCGGCTCACTGAGTGTGAAGCGTGTGCCTACTCCATAGCCCCAGTAACTTTGTGTGTTGTTTGGCTTCACCTCACTCGAGCCAGTGATGGACGACAGTTCTGTCTGCTCCACTTTCAGGTGATTGATGTAGTCCTTCACGAAGAACACATTGTCGAGCTTCCCGCCGAAGAATGACTGGTTATAGGACAATCCCACGATATGCTTCATCAGCACATCATTGGTGGGTACATAAGTATCGTCCATGTCATCGTTCTGCTTGTTGCCTGTACGGTTCAGCATGTAGTTCAGGCTCAGGGCGTGTACGTCGTTGATACGATATTCTGCATTGGCGCGCATAATCGTCATCGGACGTCTGTAGTGACGCAAGGACTTCCCGCGTCCTCTGATTTCGCTGGAGGCATTCTTGATGTATGAGCCGTCCCAATAATATTTACGGTAGACGGTGTCCACGGTCTGCGAATGATCCCAGGTATGTGAGAGGGAAGCATTGAAATCCAAGCCCTTTGTCAAGAAGTTCGTTTTGTTGTATCGCGCGGATATATTGGTCGATTTCGTGTTCCTCTCAGCCATGCCGTAGACCCACGATTGCATAGAGCCGCTTTGCAGCTCCTTGTCGATCTTAGAGAATGAACCGGAAACGAAGAAGGCATCAGCCCAGGGCTTGTCGGTAACACCTATCTCCAGCTGTCCGAACAGGGAGAGGTAATCATCATGGAAGCGGCGGCAGTCCTTCGTCACGAAAGAGGTCTTGTCTTCGCTTGGCACTTCCACATTCTTCATCTTGTAGTCGTTCTTGGAGAAGTTCACGCTGACCACAGGCTTGATGATGATTCCCGTCTTGGGCATCACATACTGTGCGTTGAGGTTGAACTGGTGCGTGTGGAAAGAGCCTATGCTATACGAGGCATCCAGGAAGTTCTGGCGATGTTGGGTGGTGATGATGTTGATTGCACCGCCCAAAGCATCGGAACCGAGATGTGCAGGAATCACTCCTTTATATATCTCCACACGCTCGATGATGTTTGTCGGAAGATTTGCCAGCGTCACGCCTGTTCCCTTTGTGTCGAGTGGCATGCCGTCAAGGAAGTAACGGACAGAGTTGCCGGACAGGCCGTTGATGGAAAGGTCGAAGTCCGAACCTACGCCACCTTCTTCGCGTACCCTTACTCCTGTGGTCATGTTCACAATTGTGCTCAGGCTCTGGGTGGTGTTGACAAGCGACTTTACGTTCATGGCATTCACGGCATACGCACCTTCTCGGAGCTGCTGTGCCTTGCTCTTCCCATATACCTGTACCGACTCCAGATTGACCGAGCTTTCCTTCAGCACAAAGTCAACCTTCTTGTTTGAGCGCACCTCGACAGCCTGTTCTTGAGACTCATAACCGACAGTGGAGACCACCAATACATACTTGCCCCCATTTACAGACAAGGTATAATGTCCGTTCTCGTCAGTATAGGCACCGTCCGTAGTGTTCTTGACGGCGACAGCGGCAGCAAACACAGGCTCACCTTTCGTATCTGCCACTGTGCCGGAGAGAGTGAACCTCGCCTGTGCAAGAACGCTTGCATACATACACATGGAAAGCAGCAGGCTTACAATTCTTCCTTTCTTCATCCTGTCGTATATAAGAGTTACGCAATCACCTCGGGAAAGAACATGACAGAACGCAAAGAAACCCGTGAAGCCCCCAACCTCATTACAATAAGCGAATAGGAGAACATCAATAGCAGTGTGTCCGCGGCTCTTATTACCCGAAAGCCTTAAAACTAACGATATTGGCAGGTCTTCTGGCTTGCTCCATCCCTTGAAGCCTTCCCGTTCTCAACGAACAGTGGCAAAGATTATCAAGGACATAACGCGGAGCTTACAGCAGCGGTGTCTGCTCAGAATTCTCATCTGATTCCCTTTTCACCCGTATGCCTCAGTGCGAGACTACGGGCACCAAAATCGCCGACAAAGGTACTGATTGTTTTTCATATAACAGGATGCAACTGCCTGATATTTCTTTTGTCATGAAACGGCCGTTGTCTCCTCACCGTCAAGTCGAAAATAATAGAGCCTGGACGCAACAGGAAAAGATCCTGTGCGCCCAGGCTCATCGTTTCTTCGGATGCTTGGTTAGTATCGGACGTTTATTCGATAGCCTGTACTTCCTTGAAATAGCTTCCCCATGCATCTTTATATGCATTGAGCGATTCGGCAGGCACTTTCAGTACGCAGTCTTTATTTATCTGATGGAATAGAGACCAAGTATTGTTGTTGTCGTCCCCATCAGGAGTCTCGGGAACAGTTGCAGCCCTGCAAATAACGGTCGTTGCTGACTCCCATTTAAAAGCGACTCTATGGACAGACTCAATGGAGGCCGGTAGGTCGATCGTTGGGATATCATTGCCAGCAAAAGCACCGAAGCCGATTGTGGTCACGTTCTTCGGCAATGTCAGTGTGGTAATACTGTTAAAGGAAAAGGCACGTACTCCAATCTTTTGCAATGAGGAAGGCAGGGTAAGCGAAGAGACCTTACAACAACTGAACGCATCTGCTCCAATGGAAACAATTCCGTCAGGCAAAGACAAGGATGTAAGCTTCTCTTGATAAAGGAAACAGCACTCAGGTATTTCGCTTATATTGGCCTTGATGGTAACTGATTGTAAAGTTGGCTGATCTTCAATAGCCTCAAACGCCCACTCCCCGATTGATGTAACGGATTCAGGTATTTCGATAGTAATAAGGGCACTTCTAGAGAAACAGCGATCAGGTATTTCGGTTACGCCACTGGGAATAGTGAAAGAGGTTACTTTGGTGTTTTCCAACATATAGCGTCCGAGTGTGGTAACTGAAGAGGGGACATTGAGCTTCTCAAGAGCGGAGCAGTTGGCGAAAGCCGCATATCCGATAGTCGTAAGCCCTTCGGGTAAAATCACTTCGGTAATCGTACTGTTGGGGTTGTCGAATCGCAAAGCCCTATCGGGGAACACGGTCATATCCGTACCGGAGAGGTCTAATGTCTTCAACGCGGTGAGGTTCTCACGGATATACTCGAAGTCGGTTTCATTCAAAGTACCCGCAACTTTAAGTTCCTTAATATCTGTTTTGGTAGCATCGGCCAAAGCTGTACTCAGTCCTCCTGCCTGCGATACATCTGCGATAGTTCCGCTGAAATACTCCAGCACTCTTGATGTAGATGTCTCCTGACCATTGCTGTCAATCAGCGTGATTTTGAGGATGGCTTTATCCCCGTTAACGGCTCCTACTGATGCTGTTACGGTTGCCTTGGCATCTTTCTGATAGACACCATTCACGAAAGATGGTTCTGTGAGCTTGACCGTCCACGGTGTTGCTTCTGCGCGTGTTACGATGTCCATATCCGTTCTACCTTCGCTACTGATCTCGGCAATGAGAGCGGTATAACCTTCCTCCCTCAATGTGGTCGGCAGCACAATCCCGATATCGCCTGTTGTCGGGGTCAATATGAATGTCTCATAGCTGTCAAAGCTTACCGTCAGCGTGCGGGTGCGTGGTAGGGTCAATGTGGTGCCGTCTGCCAGCGTGAAGATCACGTTGTCAGGGTCGCTCTCGTAATCAATGCCATCCCTTTGGAAAACAGCATCACCGGAGTCTCCTTTCTCTCCTGTGGCAGGTACTTTCTTTGTCCCGTTGAGCAGCCATTCGCCGTCCACCTGCCAGTATAGTGTGCCATTATATTCTGCGACGCTCAATACAGGCGTATGGCCGGATGTGCCCTCATTCCCAGTTACAGGTATTTTCTTATCGCCATTGAGAATGAAAGTAGGCTCATCATCGCCAACCTGTACAGTCCAATAGTAATTCCCGTCAGAGGGAGTTGTCTTGTCTTTGGAGACACCGATCTTCGGCGTTGCGCCGTCTTTACCGTTCTGTCCGTCTTTACCGTTCTTGATTGTGATTGGGTTACCCGTCTGGAACGTAATCGTGTACCCCACCTCTTGTGATCCTTCCATAACAGGAGTAACACCCGTAATGAAGTTCTTGCCCTCGAGAGCAGTCACGAGACCCTGCAAAGAGCCAATTTGGCTTTTGGCCGTTTCGCACCAAGTCTCGAGAGCCGTTACGCGATTCCGTAAATCGCTAATGTCGCTACGTACGTCTGTGTCGTCGTACTTTTCGCACCCTGACAGTATCGCTGCGGTCGCGAGTGCGATAACAAATAGTTTGTTTTTCATTTTGTTAATTGGCTCCACCCGTCCCTCAGCGGATTCTAAGTTACAGATATAAAAGAAGCGCGGAACTGTAACGCCCACGTCTCTAAGTGAAGGTGGTAGGAATACCTTTATGAACAGATGTGGGAACAACAGCTCCACGCTACATGCGTGGAGACCATCATACCTTCTCTTGTTCATAAGTGCTTAAGTTTCCTACGCTTTTCACTTACAAGAAGAAGACATAACGCCTCTTTTTTCTAAAATGTCTTGGATGGGGTCTTCGCCCAATCCGTGGGCTAAGATATGCAAAAACAGTCAGACAAAGTCCAACAATGCCGAATTTTTTCTCATCTCCCTGCACGTCAGTGACAGGAAAGAGAAATACAGATAAAAGATTTGAGTAGTATTTATAAAGACATACGCGATCTACCTTTCAGGGTGCTTCCCTACACTATTGACGTAGCTATCACACGCCATGAGCCATTTTCCAGTCGCGCAATATATCCGTTGTCTGTCATTCGTTTTACCAATTTCTGCACAGTGACAGCCATTTGTTGTATGTTTCGTTTAATGTCATATCACTTCTATTTTGTCTTTTACCACTTTTCAAGGTGGTAACATACCACCTTGAAAAGTGGTATGGGGCTTGTCTGTTTATTCATGTGTTGATTTCTATATTTTAATCATGAGGGTTCCACGAAGCATTCTCTGCCCGCCCCCTGTCCATCAAGGCTCTCTGCATGAATACAGACACCCACAAAGGTAATATTTTTTATTTCAAAGATTAGGGAGAGAGCTTGTGTTGGCTGATAGATGTCATGTTAGAAGATATGATAAGTCGTCTCACATCGTTCGATGTGAGCACTCATCACGTTCGGTGTGAGCATTCACA
>CAVHVD010000116.1:0-5030 GCA_963639425.1 Faecalibacterium prausnitzii | reverse complement strand
CATACTGCGTATAATTATTCTTAACGCTGCAAATATACAAGCTCTTGTTGGAAATCTATACACACGTACCTGCTTTTTCGCTCCAAAAGAACGGAAATTGGCATATTCCTTTATCTTTGCATGGCCGAGCACAGCGGATTGAGGGTGCTTCCCTGTACGACCGCGCACCGGCATGACGATTAACGACAAGACATAACAAGACATGGAAAAAGCATTTTTTGCGGTCGACCTTGGAGCCACCAGCGGACGCACAATCCTCGGGTTTCTCGCGGCAGAAGGCATCAGGATGGAGGTTGTCAACCGCTTCCCTAACCACCTGATTGAGGCCGGTGGCCACTTCTACTGGGACATCTACGAGTTGTATCGCAACATCATTGAAGGGCTGAAGGCTGCTGCTTCGAGAGATGACATACAGATAACGTCAGTCGGCATAGACACGTGGGGCTGCGACTTCGTTACCGTCGGCAGTGATGGCGGCTTCCTGCGTCTGCCCTACTCATACCGCGACCCGCATACCAATGGTGCACCCGACGAGCTGTTCAGCCGTGTGCCGCGCAGCACGGTCTATGGTCTCACCGGAATACAGGTCATGAACTTTAATTCACTGTTCCAGATGGACACGTTGCGGCGCAATGCCGACGCGGCATTCCTGTCTGCCGACAAATTGCTGTTCATTCCCGATGCGTTGAGCTATATGCTGACGGGACAGATGGTGACGGAATACACCGTGGCGACAACAGGGCAGATTGTCAACGCAGAGACGCGCCGCCTTGAGCCGCAGTTGCTCGAAGCCGTGGGGCTTGGTGCCGACAAGTTCGGACGCTTTGTCTACCCCGGAGAGACCGTCGGCATGCTGACGCCCGAGGTGCAGAAGCTCACGGGACTGGGAGCTGTGCCGGTCATAGCTGTGGCCGGACATGACACGGCCTCGGCCGTGGCTGCTGTTCCTGCCAAGAATGCGAACTTCGCCTACCTCAGCAGCGGCACGTGGTCGCTTATGGGAATTGAGACACGCAAGCCGGTGATAACCGCGGAGTCAGAAGCACTGAACTACACCAATGAGGGTGGTGTCGACGGCACCATACGCGTGCTGAAGAACATCTGCGGCATGTGGCTGCTCGAGCGTTGCCGCCTGCAGTGGGGCAACCCCGACTATGGCAAGCTCATGGCCGAGGCTCTTGAGGCAGAGCCGTTCCGCAGCATCATCAATCCCGATGCTCAAGAGTTTGCCAACCCATCGAATATGGAAGAGGCCATAAAGGACTACTGCCAGGCACACGATGTTCCTGTGCCAGAGAGACGGGGACAGATGGTGCGTTGCATCTACGAGAGCCTCGCACTGCGCTACCGTCAGGTGCTTGACAACCTGCGCCGGCTGTCGGACACCCCGATAGAGGTGCTGCACGTCATCGGCGGCGGCAGCCGCAACGAGATCCTGAACCAATGGACAGCCAATGCCATCGGTCTGCCGGTCATGGCAGGGCCGTCGGAAGCTACGGCATTGGGCAACATAATGTTGCAGGCCATCGCTGCGGGAGAAGCCAAGGACGTGGCTTCGATGCGACAGACCGTGCGGCGCGGCATGAAGATGGAGGTCTTCCTGAGCGAAGACGAAGACAAATGGGAGGCTGCACTACGGAAGCTGGAGAGCCTGTGAGGACGAAGACATCACTAACACACTAAAACATACAGACCATGAAAGAAGAACAAATCAAGAAGGCTTATGAGATAGCCAAGGAGAGATACGCCGCCATCGGCGTTGACACAGACAAAGCCATAGCACTGCTGGAGAAGACCCCCATATCGCTGCACTGCTGGCAGGCAGACGACGTGATTGGCTTCGAGAACGTCACATCACTCAGCGGCGGCATACAGACAACAGGCAACTACCCCGGCAAAGCCCGCAACATCGACGAGCTGCGTCAGGATGTGCTATATGCAAAGTCTCTGCTCGCCGGCACCTACCGCCTGAACTTGCACGAGACATACGGTGAATTCGGCAAGGAGCACGTAGACCGCGACCAGGTGGAGGTGAAGCATTTCCAGGGTTGGATCGACTGGGCAAAGGAGCACGACATGAAGCTCGACTTCAACTCAACGTCGTTCTCCCACCCCAAGAGCGGTGACCTCTCGCTGGCAAATCCCGACAAGGGTATCCGTGACTTCTGGATTGAGCACACCAAGCGGTGCCGCCGCATCGCCGATGCCATGGGTAAGGCACAGGGCGACCCCGCCATCATGAACATCTGGGTACACGATGGAAGCAAGGACAGCACCGTGGAGCGCAAGCGTTACCGCGAGATCTTCGCGGCTTCGCTCGACGACATACTGTCGGAGAACCTGCCCGACATGAAGACCTGCCTTGAGGCAAAGTTGTTCGGCATAGGGCTGGAGAGCTACACCGTTGGCTCACATGACTTCGTGGCCGGATATTGCGCCACACGCAAGCTCATGTACACCCTCGACACCGGCCACTACGAGCAGACGGAGAACGTCAGCGACATGATAGCATCGCTGCTGCTGTTCGTTCCGGAGCTGATGCTGCACGTCAGCCGTCCCGTGCGTTGGGATTCGGACCACGTGACCATCATGAACGACCAGACGCTCGACCTGTTCAAGGAGCTTATGCGTGCCGACGCACTGAACCGTGCGCACATCGGCCTCGACTATTTCGATGCTTCCATCAACCGCATCGGGGCATACGTCGTCGGCGTGCGTGCCACGCAGAAGTGCATGCTTCAGGCGTTCCTCGAGCCTCTGCCAAAGCTGCGCCAGTATGAGGACGAAGGCAAGAACTTCCAGCGTCTGGCTCTGCTCGAAGAGGCCAAGTCATTGCCGTTCGGTGCGGTCTACGACTACTTCAACCTCAAGAACGATGTTCCGGTGGGCGAAGAGTACATCCCATGCATCGAGCAGTACGAGAAGGACGTTACATCCAAGCGTGACTGATGGAAATACTCATAGGACTACTCATTATTGCCGTAGGCGCGTTCTGCCAGTCGAGCAGTTACGTGCCTATAAACAAGGTCAAGAGCTGGAGCTGGGAATCCTACTGGATTGTCCAGGGCATCTTCGCCTGGATTGTGTTCCCATTGGCAGGAGCGTTCCTCGCCGTACCGTCCGGACATAGTCTGGGTGAGCTGTTCGCATCTGCCAACACGTTCGACGTGGGCATGACGGTGTTCTTCGGCATGCTGTGGGGTGTCGGCGGACTGACGTTCGGCCTCTCGATGCGCTACCTCGGTGTCGCCTTAGGCCAGTCCATAGCCCTCGGCACGTGTGCCGGACTTGGCACGGTGCTGGGGCCTGTCATGCTGAACTTCATCTATCCCGATGCAGGACACCTGCAGAAGCTCACGGCGGCGGTGCTCATCGGTGTCGTGGTGACGCTCATAGGCATTGCCATAATCGGAGTTGCCGGCAGCATGAAGGCGAGCCAGCTGAGCGAAGAGGAGAAGAAGAAGGCCGTGAAGGACTTCAACTTCCCCAAAGGCATTGCCATAGCTCTGCTGGCAGGATTCATGAGTGGCTGCTTCAACGTCGGGCTGGAGTTTGGCAGTAGTCTGTACTTCCCCGAGACGGGTGATATGTACAGGTCTCTGCCTGCCACGCTGCTCGTCACACTCGGCGGCTTCGTGACCAACGCCGCCTATTGCTTCTACCAGAACAGCAGGAACCACACCTGGGGGGACTACCGTCAGGGGACGTTATGGACACACAACATACTGTTCTGCGCCTTGGCCGGCATGCTCTGGTACAGTCAGTTCTTCGGGCTTAGTCTCGGGAAGGGATTCTTGACAGGCTCGCCCACGCTCACCACCTTCGCGTTCTGCATACTTATGGCTCTCAACGTGGTGTTCTCGAACGTGTGGGGCATCATCCTCAAAGAGTGGAAGGGCGTGTCAGGGCAGACCATCGTGGTGCTCGTCGCAGGCATAGCGGTGCTGATTGTATCGACCTTCGTGCCCGAGCTGCTGAAATGAACAACATATATAGAATAGGAGAAAACTTATGTCATCAATACTTGACAATCGTACAAAGCTGTCTGAAGAGGTAGAGAAAGTGGCCGAAGTGGCCGGATACCTGTGGCAGAAAGGATGGGCCGAACGCAACGGCGGCAACATCACCATAAACATTACAGACTGCGTGGACAGCGGCATCAGGGAGATGCCCGCCATCAGTGAGGTCAAACAGATTGGCATCACACTGCCGCATCTCAAGGGGCAGTACTTCTACTGCAAGGGTACAGGAAAGCGAATGCGCGACCTGGCACGCCGACCTATGGAGAACGGCGCAGTGATACGCATCCTTGACGACTGCGCCAGCTACGTCATCATAGCCGACAACCCCGTGCAGCCCACCTCCGAGCTGCCGGCACACCTCACCGTACACAACAGCCTGATAGGCAGAGGCTCGCCATACAAGGCTTCGCTGCACACGCATCCCATTGAGCTGGTGGCACTGACGCACAACAAGCACTGGCTCGAAAAGGACACGGCGACGAATATGCTGTGGAGCATGATTCCGGAGACCAAGGCTTTCTGTCCGCGCGGACTGGGCATAATACCGTACAAGCTGCCAAGCTCCGTGGAGCTGGCCGACGCCACGCTGAAAGAGCTTGACGACTATGACGTGGTGATGTGGGAGAAGCACGGGGTCTTCGCCGTCGATGTCGACATCATGGCTGCTTTCGACCAGGTCGATGTGCTTAACAAGTCGGCACTGATCTACGAGGCTGCAAGGAACATGGGCTTTGAGCCGGACGGCATGACGCAGGAACAGATGAAGGAGATGACAGTCGCCTTCAACCTGCCCAAATAGGCACCTCCGCGTCTTCGGCGACGACCGGAAAAGTCGGCGCACATCATGCCGTATCTACCGAAAGAACGGCACGGGAACTCCGAGTGAAGACGGGGCCGTTTGTGGACGTACAACCACAAGTCCGTGGACGTACAACCACAAGTCCGTGGACGTACAACCTCTAAGTTTGCCGAGGATTGCGGCGGAGCCGCATAATAAGCAAAGGACTT
>CAVHVD010000115.1:0-3186 GCA_963639425.1 Faecalibacterium prausnitzii | reverse complement strand
CGCCACGATGAGCTTGCCACTGTTCTTGAACTCCGTCAGCGCACGGCGTATGGCTTCGAGCGACGCGGGCTGTGCGTCAAGCGTTCCAGCTTGCAAGTATATGCCGCGTATGTTGTCGTCTGTACGCGCCTTGTCTATTGCGCCAAGAATCTCGTCAAGTCCGTATGTAGCCCCGTCGTCGCCCGTCAGTTGTGCGTAGATTAAGTCCAAGGGATTTGACTCGCTGCGTTCGGTGAGTGTGCCGTCAAGATTCAGCATCAGCAGCGAATTGCCTGTGGTGACAGTCTGTGTGCTGCCTGCCGACACTATGCCGAGCAGCCCTCCGACGGCCACGAATGTGAGTATGAGCATCGCGGCAATCACACCTACCATGGTTGCCAGCGTGTGTTTCAGGAAGTCTTTCATTGCCGTATGTCGTAAAAATACACTAATGCGATTGTGCGCGCAAAGATAGTGCAAACGCCGGCATCACGCCATACCTCCGACAAAATATTCTTCCAGCACCGGCCTGTCGGGCTTGCCGTGCCTATTTCCCGATGGTGAACCTTAGTCCGAGGTTCAGTCCGATATTTAGCGGTCTGTCCTTGTAGACGGTTCTTACGGAAGTCCCGTCGTCGAAGTGATAGCTGATGCCCGGTTCGGCATAAAGCCCTGCCGCGGGCGAGATGTTGTATTGCACTCCGGCAGCGGCATTGACGGACAGCTGGAACGGCCGTGTGTCCATGCTCTGTGTCTCTTTCTTCTCAACACGGTTGTTGAGGACATATTCCTTCTTCATCGTGCCCGCCACGCATTTCTCTGCGAGCAGCCCCGACAAGGTATATACTTCGAGTTTCTTCCATGATGCAAGCTTGTATCTCACGTTGAGCGGGATGCCGACATAGTGCAGTGTCTGCTCGCCGGTGAAGTAATGACTCCTGCTGCCTTCGCGCACGTCGGACGTTAGATTGGTGTATGTGATGCCGCTTTCCAGGCTTAGCCGCCTGTCTATCCTGTATGCCAATGAGATGCCGACCTTGACAGGCAGGCGGTGCTTGATGTCTGTCTTCACCTCCTTTCCCTGATTGTAGAGGAGGATTCCGAGCATGGGGCTGTCCTCCCAGGCTGCTGCGTCGGGGCCGATACCCTGCATCATGGTGCCGCTTGTGGCTTTGCTGCTGAGTGCCGCTCCTGTGCTTCCCGCGGTGAACACACCGAAGGATAGCCTTCCGAAACTGCCGTTACCTGCGCCGACGGCTTGGGCGATATAGCCGTTCTTACGGACGCTCCGGCTGCTTCCGTCGCGGTGTTGCTGTTGTTCGCGCCGGTGCTTTTCGGGCGTTTCATCGGATGTGCGTTGCCTTGTCTCGCAGGGAATGTCCTCGTCGACTGCGGACGTGGTGTCGGCAGCAGCCTCTGCTGATGTCCCGATGCTTGGGATGATTTCTGCCTGTCGCCCGTTCTTTTGCGTCTTGAAGCCCGTGTTTTTTGTCGGCGCAGCCTGCGTTTCATTCGCTTTTCCTTGGGGGTCTGCGGCGTGATCTTCCGTTGTGGCATCCGTCGTCCCGACGTCCGCTGTGGTCAGGAGGTCTGCTGTGCGCTCCTTGTCTCCTTTTATATTATATCCTATTGAAATGATGAGCGCAGCCATTGCCGCGACTGCCGCCACTCGTTTTGTCCATAGCCATACGACAGTTTTCCCGCGCCGGGCGGTCTTCGCCTGCTTTTCCTGCTGCCATGCTTCGCAGATGTCGTCCCACAGTCCACAAGGCTCGTCGGTCTCATAGTCTGCCATTCTGTCGTGAATATCCTTTAGCCAATCGTCTTTCATACGGACATAGAATAGAGTGCGTTATACTTATTGATCTTTTCGGCCAGCATGGCCTTGGCTCTGTGCAGTTGCGAGGCGGAGGAGTTCTCCTTGATGCCGAGCAGTTCAGCGATTTCTTTGTGGCTCTTTTCTTCAATGACATACAGGTTGAAAATCGTCCTGTAGCCGTCGGGCAACTCCCGTATCATGGAGTGGATTACCGCCGACGGAATTCCCTCCGTCTCCGGCTCGTCGTCCGGAATGTTCGTCTCTTCGGGGTCGAGTTCCACGAAGTCCAGGCGGCTGTTGCGCTTGATGAACTCCAGTGTCTCGTTCAGTACGATTCGCGTCATCCAGCCTCGCAGCGAGCCGTCGCCGCGATATTCGAACGAGCCTACCGCGGAAAAGATCTTCAGGAAGGCATCCTGCAACACGTCCTTTATGTCCTCGTCGTTGTGGATGTATCGGGAGCAGACGGCCGACAGATACCTGACGTACCGGCTGTATAGCACGCGCATTGCCTGCTCGTCGCCGTCGGCAATCAGGTGTGCCAGCGTCTCCTCGTTGTCAATCCCGCTGCGGGTCATCAGTGCAATTCTCTCTTTCCTTCAGACGGGTGATGACGCGAACCTCAAGACAGAGATCCGCGCCATCTCCTCTGAAGAACCTTTCTTCGGGTATCTCACTTCACGGTGACAGAGACCGTTCCTGTCAGCTTGTTCTTGTCGGTCACCGTGATTGTTGTCGTGCCAGCCTTTACGCCTTTGATTGTAATCTTTCCATCCTTTACCGTTGTCGTAGCGATGACAGCGTCTTTCACCGTGGCTGTGTAGGGAGCCGTGCCGCTCTTCACGGTGACAGTCTCCTCTTTGCCGGTTGCCACACTAACGGCTGTCTTGTCGAACGTCAAGGATTTTGTTGCCTCTTTCACGGTGACAGAGACCGTTCCTGTCAGCTTGTTCTTGTCGGTCACCGTGATTGTTGTCGTGCCGGCCTTTACGCCAGTCACCGTGATGACGCTCTTGCTGACCTTTACTGTCGCTATCTTCGCATCGCCTGATGTGGCGGTGTAGGCTTCCGTGCCGCCGCTCACGGTCACGTCGACGGTCTTGCCGACGGCCACCTCCGCCTTCTCGGTGCTGAACTTCAGCTTCGATGACGGCTTCGGATCATCGTCTTTATCGCACGACGCAAGGGTCATTCCACATACACAACACAGCATTGCAGCTGCCAGCTTGATGAATTTCATTCGTTTCATTTCTTTTCTTTTTTAATTGTTCATTCTTTGTTTGTTTCTCGAGAGCTCTCACCCCTTTAAACTCCGCTTGTCGGAAATCTTGCATGGGGCGTTGAAGGATTTTTGTTTTCTTACTCCACGCTTTTGGTGTGTTCCATGC
>CAVHVD010000114.1:0-12423 GCA_963639425.1 Faecalibacterium prausnitzii | reverse complement strand
CTTATTATGCGGCTCCGCCGCAATCCTCGGCAAACTTAGAGGTTGAACGTCCACGGACACGTGCCTGCACGCCCACGGACGCACACCTCTTATTTTTTCTGATTACACACGACAAATCAAGCGTTTTCCGCGTATGTCCCAAGGGTGAAATAGTGTCAAAAGCAAAAAGGAAACACCGCCATAGGTGCTGACTTAGGCTATAAAGCATTACCTTTGCAAGGAAGAACGATGCCATTGGACATCGGGAAACGACAGGAAACCAACTTATTCTTAACGAAACATGAATGACAAGAGCTTGATGAACCTCGCGGCCGACAATATAAGGATACTCGCTGCATCGATGGTTGAAAAAGCAAAATCCGGACACCCGGGAGGCGCGATGGGTGGAGCCGACTTCATCAATGTGCTTTACTCCGAATTTCTGACCATAGACCCCGACGACGGCGCATGGATGTCGCGCGACCGTTTCTATCTCGACCCTGGACACATGTCGCCGATGCTCTATACCGAACTGATGCTGATGGGCTACTACACGATGGACGACCTCCGGCAATTCCGCCAGTGGGGTAGCTGCACGCCGGGGCACCCCGAGCGCGACCTCAAGCACGGCATAGAAAACACTTCGGGTCCGCTGGGACAGGGCCACACCTACGCTGTCGGTGCTGCCATAGCGGCGAAGTTCCTGAAGGCCCGCTTCGGCAACGTGATGGATCAGACGATATATGCCTACATCTCCGACGGCGGCGTGCAGGAAGAGATCTCGCAGGGCGCAGGCCGTGTGGCGGGCACCCTGGGGCTTGACAACCTCATAATGTTCTACGACGCAAACGACGTGCAGCTGTCCACCGACACCAAGGACGTGACGACAGAGGACACCGCGATGAAATACAGAGCCTGGGGATGGAAGGTGCTGACCATCGACGGCAACGATGCCGACGAGATACGCCGTGCCCTGAAAGAGGCAAAGGCGGAGACCGAACGCCCCACGCTCATAATCGGACACACCGTGATGGGCAAAGGTGCGCGGCGTGCCGACGGCACGAGCTATGAAGCCTGCTGCGCCACACACGGAGCACCGCTGGGTGGCGATGCCTACGTGAACACCATCAAGAACCTCGGCGGTGACCCCGAAGACCCGTTCAAGGTATTCCCCGAGGTGGAGCAGATGTATGCCCGTCGGCGGGAGGAGCTGCGACGGACGGTTGCAGCCAAGCGTGCCACGACGGCCAAGTGGGCAAGCGAAAACCCCGAGTTGGCACAGACGTTGGACACCTACTTCGCGGGCAAGGCTCCGAAGATAGACTGGAGCAAGATTGAGCAGAAGCGCAACGTGCCGACACGCAACGCATCGGCCGTGTGCCTCGGACTGCTGGCCGAGCAGGTCGGCAACATGGTCGTGGCATCCGCCGACCTCGCTAACTCGGACAAGTCGGACGGCTTCCTCAAGAAGACACACGCCTTCACCAGGGGAGACTTCAGCGGAGCCTTCTTCCAGGCGGGAGTGTCCGAACTGACGATGACGTGTATCTGTATGGGCATGTGGTTGCACGGTGGCATCATACCCGCCTGCGCCACGTTCTTCGTGTTCTCCGACTATATGAAACCGGCCATGAGAATGGCGGCACTGATGGAGGTGCCCATAAAGTTCATCTGGTCGCATGATGCTTTCCGCGTCGGCGAAGACGGTCCCACACACCAGCCCATCGAGCAGGAGGCACAGGTGCGTCTGCTGGAGAAGATGAAGAACCACAGCGGCAGGAATTCCGTGCTCGTGCTCCGTCCGGCAGATGCCGACGAGGTGACGGTGGCATGGCAGATGGCTATGGAGAACATGGACACGCCGACGGCACTGATATTCTCACGGCAGACGGTGGAGAGTCTGCCCGAGGGCAACGACAGCGAAGGCGTGCGCAAGGGTGCATACATCGTGGAAGGCTCTGACGAGCAGCCCGATGTGGTCATGGTCGCTTCGGGGTCGGAGGTATCGACGCTCGTCGAAGGCAGCAAGCTGCTGCATAAGGACGGCATCAGGACACGCATAGTGTCGGCACCGTCGGAAGGCCTCTTCCGCAGCCAGAGCAAGGAATATCAGGAGGCGGTGATCCCCGCCGGTGCCAAGAAGTTCGCCCTGACAGCAGGCATACCCATCAGCATGCTGGGGCTTGTGGGCAACGAAGGCAAGATATGGGGACTGGGCATGTTCGGATATTCGGCTCCCTACACGGTGCTCGACGAGAAGTTCGGCTTCACGGCGGAGAACGTGTACCGGCAGGTAAAAGAGATGTTCTAACACAAAGGAACGGAAACAAGATGATTGAAACAGGAATGATAGGTCTCTGCTCGGATCATGCAGGCTACGAGCTGAAAGAATTTGCGAAGAAATGGCTTGAAGCGAAGGGACTGCAATATGCGGACTTCGGCACATACAGCACCGACAGTTGTGACTATCCGGACTTCGCCCACAAACTGGGACAGGCCATAACGGACGGCACGTGCCGCACGGGTGTGGCTGTCTGCGGCACCGGCAACGGGATAAACATGACGCTCAACAAGCACGCCAAGGTGCGGGCTGCCCTGTGCTGGAACACGGAGATTGCGGCACTGGCACGCCAGCACAACGACGCCAACGTGCTGGTCATGCCAGGACGCTTCATCACGACCGACGAGGTAGAGAAGATTCTGGAGACGTTCATGAGCACACCTTTCGAGGGCGGAAGGCACGAACGTCGCATCAAGAAGATTCCTATCGAACAATGATAAGCACACACAGCCATGAATCCTGACAAGATAAGAAACGTACTCAATATGCTGTTCATCATACTGGCGATTGCCAGTGTCGTGGTCTACTTCGCTGCCGACTACAGGACGTTCATCTACGTATGCGGGACAGCCATATTCCTGAAAGTTATGGAGTTCATCATCCGCTTCACCAACCGGTGACTCGCGGATGATGGGCATCTCCCCTCCGACCGGTCTCTGAAAAGATGAAACGATGTGCGCTGATATGGTTACTGATGGCTTTCGTGTCACTTCAAGGCACGAGGGCACAGACCACCACGACCGGCAGGGACGCCTATGGCAATCAGATAAATCCAGCCACACAGCCGGAGAGCCTGACAGACAGCACTAAAGAGGTCATAAGCCTTGCACCGAAGTTGTACATGTGGCGCATCAGCGAAGACCTGGGCGAGGAACAACGCGTTCAGGTGGATACCATAGCGTTGAACTTCCAAAGCGACAACCTCACGGAGGGGACGAGCGGCCACTACAACATGCTCGGCAACCTCGGCTCGCCGCGTTTGTCACGTGTATTCTCCGACCGTCGGCACGACACAGCCCCCACCCTGTTCCTACAACCGTACTCGTCGTTCTTCGTGCGTCCGGATCAGATGTTGTTCACCAACAGCAATGTGCCGTACACAAACCTGACCTACTTCAAGTCGGGCGACAAGACCATGGGCGACGACCGCTTCAAGGCATACTTCTCGGTCAATGCCAACAAAAAGTTCGCCTTCGGCTTCAAGTTCGACTACCTGTATGCCCGCGGACGCTATGACAACCAGGCGACATCGCACTTCAACGCCGGTGTCTTCGCCAGCTACAAGGGCAAGCACTATCAGATGCACGCCATGTACAACAACTTCTACCTAAAGCAGAACGAAAACGGAGGAATCGCTGACGACAGGTACATCACCAATCCGGAAGACATGGCATCGGGGAGCAAGACCTACAAGTCCAATGAGATACCCGTCAATCTTGAGGCCACCTCGAACCGCAACCACAACTTCTACGTCTACCTGACACACCGCTACCGCTTGGGCTTCACACGCGACGTGCAGAAGATTGTCGACAACGAAGAAGCACTTGAGGCACAACGCCGCATGGAACGCCGAGGCATGAAGACGGACACCATGACGGTGCCGAAAGATACGCTGACGGTGAGGGAGTTTGTTCCCGTGACCAGCTTCATCCACACCGTCAAGCTGGAGCGTTCAAGGCACAACTTCCACTCGCAGGACGAGTCAAACGGTTTCTTCCCCACGACAGGCGCATTGAGCACAAGCCTCACCAACGACTCCACCGTGGCACTGAGCGTGAAGAACGTGTTTGGTGTCTCGCTGTTAGAGGGCTTCAACAAATACGCCAAGGCAGGGCTGACGGCATACATATCGCACAAGTACAGCCGCTACACGCTGATGAATATGGATGTCGAGACGGCTCTGCGCGGCAACGACGTGTACAGCGAGAATGAGGTGTTTGTCGGCGGAGAGCTTGCCAAGCGTGCAGGGCAGACACTGCACTACGGCGTGACGGGCGAGCTGGGGCTGGCAGGCGTAGCCTCGGGACAGTACGGCATCAGTGGCAATGCCGACATAAACATACCCCTGCTCAACGACACGTTGCGCATCTACGGACGTGCCTACATCAAGAACACGCTGCCGTCGTTCTATATGCGCCATTACCATTCGAACCACTACACGTGGGACTTCGATGACATGGACAAGGAGTTGCGCACACGCGTGGAAGGAGAGCTGGACTTCCCGAAGACGGGGACGAACATACGCGCCAGACTGGAGACGATAAAGAACTACACGTACTTCAACGGCAGCTCCACACCCGAGCAGGCCGGTGGCAACATAAAGGTGGCAGAGGCAGCACTGAAGCAGAACTTCAGTGTCGGCGTATTCCATCTGGACAACGAAGTGATATGGCAGAAGACGAGCAACAAGGACGTGCTTCCCCTGCCTGCACTGTCGCTCTACCACAATCTGTACTTGCTGACCAAGCTGGCGAAGAAAGTGCTGACCGTGCAGCTGGGGGCAGACGTGCGCTACTTCACCAAGTACTACGCCCCTGCCTATTCACCCGCCATACAGCAGTTCCGCGTGCAGAACGCCGACGAACAGATAGAGATTGGCGGCTACCCCATAGTCAGCGTCTATGCCAATCTGCAACTGAAGCGCACGCGCTTCTTCGTGATGATGTACCACGTCAACAGTGGCACGGGCAGTCGCAACTACTTCCTTGCGCCCCACTACCCCATCAATCCAAGTTGTTTCAGGCTCGGCGTGTCGTGGAACTTCTACGACTGATCTCACCCAAACGTACCGGCCTATGCACAAGCACCGAATCCTGAGATACGCAGCACTGGCGGCCTTCGCTGTCGCCCTGTACCTGCTGTGCCGGTTCGCCGCAGACAGCATGCTGCGGCATCCGCGGGACTATGCCGAGATAAAGGCCGACAGCACCCTGTATGCCGTGGCCGAGTGCAACGCTTTGGGCTTTCATCCGCAGGGCGACACACTCTCGGGCTTCTACTATGAGCTGATAAGCATATTCGCCGCCGACCACGGCCTGAAGCTGGACATCGTGCCGGAGATGAGCCTTGAGAAGCGCATCGACGGACTGCGGAAAGGACGCTTCGACATCATCGCCGACGGAACCGTAGTGACAAGCTCCACCGACAGTGAAAGCCCCATCCTACTTTCCACGCCGATAATCACAAGTCATCTGGTTCTGGTGCAGCGCAAGGAGGCCGCCGCAGCCGACAGCCTTGGCGGTGACTCGACAACATTCATCCGCAGTCAGGTGAACCTTGCCGGCAAGACGCTACATGTGGAAAAAGGCTCTCCGGCAATAATGCGGATACGCAACCTGGCGGAGGAGATAGGCGACACCATACATATAAAAGAAGACGGCACGCACAGCCGCGAGCAGCTCATCGCGATGGTTGCCAGTGGCGACATAGACTACACCGTGTGCGAACGTCGCATAGCCGAACTTGCGGCTGATAGTCTGGAGCAGATAGACATCTACACCCCCGTCAGCTTCAATCAATTCTATTCATGGGCAGTGAGCCGGAAGTCACCCGTATTGCTCGACAGCATCAATGCGTGGCTTGACAGATTTCAGCAGACCGAGACCTTCCGCCGCCTGTACCGTCGCTACTATCTAAAGGCTTTCCGCCTCACGAAGCCAAGCCTCTGACGAAGCATCGCTCGGCATGCGCCAGTCGCCCCGCGGGCTCAGCGTCACACTTCCTACCTTCGGCCCGTCGGGCAGGCATGAGCGTTTGAATTGCTGCTGGAAGAAGCGACGCAGGAATGTGACGAGCCAGTGCTTTATCACCTCGTCGGCATATTGTTCGGGAGTGAAGGCGTGGCGTGCAAGTAGATAAATCTTCTTAGGCGTGAACCCGAAGCGCAGGAAATAGTACAGGAAGAAGTCGTGCAGTTCATACGGGCCTACGAGATCCTCGGTTTTCTGCTTTATGTTTCCTTGCTCGTCAGCCGGTATCAGTTCGGGGCTTATCGGCGTGTTGAGCACGTCTATGAGCGTCGCTGCAGAATCCTTGTCGACATCGCTCTCGGCCACATAGCGCACAAGGTACTTTATCAGTGTCTTCGGTATGCCGACATTAACCCCGTACATCGACATGTGGTCGCCGTTGTATGTGGCCCAGCCCAGTGCCAATTCACTGAGGTCGCCCGTACCAATCACGAGTCCGCCCACCTGATTGCTTATGTCCATCAGTATCTGCGTGCGTTCGCGTGCCTGTCCGTTTTCATACACGACGTTGTGGTTGTCGATGTCGTGGCCTATGTCCTTGAAGTGTTGCGTCACGCTGTCGCGTATGCTGATTTCGCGGATCGTCGTCCCCAACGATGTCATCAGGCTTATGGCGTTGCGGTATGTCCGGTCTGTGGTGCCGAAGCCGGGCATCGTCACTCCCACAATGCCCTTGCGGTCATAGCCCAGCTTGTCGAACGTCTTGACGCAGACGAGCAGTGCAAGCGTGGAGTCCAAGCCGCCGCTGATGCCCACCACGGCATGCTTGCTGTGCGTGTGCACCATGCGCTTTGCCAGTCCTGCCACTTGGATATTGAATATCTCTTCGCACACGGCAGACATGCCGGCCGCATCTCCCGGGATGAACGGGTGCGGATCTACATAGCGTTCCAACACGAACGGATGTTCCCGCTTCGCCGTGATCACATACGATATTTCGGCTGTCATGCCGCGCTGCGCCATGCCGAACGATGTGTTCCTGCGCCTCTCGGCACGCAGACGTTCCACATCCACCTGCGCCACGGACATCTGCGGCTCGAAGTCGAAACGTCGCGAAGCCGCCAATATGTTTCCGTTCTCGGCCACGATGGCGTTGCCGCCATATACCACGTCCTGTGTGCTCTCCCCGAAACCACAGCTGCTGTAAACATAGGCCGACAGCGTGCGTGCGCTCTGTCCTGCAATGAGACTCTTCAAGTAATCATGCTTGCCCACAAGCTCGTCGGAGGCCGACAGGTTGAATATGACGTCCGCTCCCTTGAGCGTCAGCATATTGCTCGGCGGCACCGGCGACCACAGGTCTTCACACAGTTCTATGCCGAATATCATCTCCTGCTCTTCACTGACGCTGAACAGCGGAGCCTCCTGTCCGTCAATGTCCACCCAGCAGCCTGCATACTTCAATTCCAACTTGCCAAGATCCTTCGCCGACGTGAACCACCGTTGTTCGTAGAACTCGTTATAGTTCGGGAGGTACGTCTTTGGCACCATGCCAATGATGCCGCCGCCTTGTACCACTATGGCAGCATTCATCAACACCCCTCCGTAGGCCACCGGTGCACCCACGATGGCTATCACGTCCTTGTCTTCAGACCATTCCACCAGCTCCCTCACGCCGTCCTCGGCATCCTTGAGCAGCGTGTTCTGGAAGAACAAGTCCTGGCATGTATAGCCGGTAATGCACAGTTCCGGAAACACAATCACGGCCACCCCCTTGTCCTCGGCCTCTTGTAGCATGGCCTTTATGTTGTCCACGTTGTATCGCACATCGGCCACACGCATCTGCGGAATCGCCGCCGCCACCTTGACATATCCGTATTGCATAAGAAAAAGTATTGTCTAAGTACGTATATACAGCCACACACCCTGATGTGTGCGTCATGCAAAAGTAAACATTCCACCTTTGCCTGCACGGGGAGCACGGGCAAAAATTTTAGACCGCATGGATGCGCACGTATGTGCCACAATGCACTATCTTTGCCACACACTTGTAATAATTACAATCCGAACGCCAGACCATGACCAACGAAATACCCTTGTCCGATGTTGCAGACATCCTGCACCGGCATCACGTGCCGCCATCCATACAGCGGATCACCATACTGAAATACCTCATCGAGCACCCCACGCATCCTAATGTCGACAAGATCTACACCTCGCTGAACCACGAGCTGCCCACCCTGTCGAGAACCACGGTCTACAACACCCTGAAGTTGCTGAGCGACCACAAGATTGTCCGGACACTAACAATCGACGAGAGGAACAACTGCTACGACGCAGACGTGCGTCCGCATGCACACTTCCTATGCCGCAGGTGCGGACGCATCTACGACCTTGGCTATACCGGCGGCTGCGACATCTGCAACGTCGGCGACCGCGATGGCTTCCACATCGAGGAAGCACAGCTATACTACAAGGGCATCTGCCGCTCCTGCCGCGAGGAAGAAGCGACAGATGCCGCAGACTGATCAGTGCAGGAAGTCCATCAGGAAGATGTTGCGGTCTTCGAACGCCTTGTCCACCGTCTCATAGGAGTTGACGTCAAGAATCAGCATCGGCGGATACTGCCGGTTGTTTATCGTGTGCCAGTCAGCTAAACCCAGCCCATTGGGGTCGCCCGTCTTTATGAAGTTGGCGTAGTAGTTGATGAACTGCGCAGACACTTCAAAGTCATCGGGCTGCCAGTCGTAGACGCGGTTCGTAGGCAGAGTCCCCATGGCATACTCAATATCAGCTGAATGTACGGCACCGACGAAGGCCGGTGTCGTCTGTATGCTCGTGCTTGCACGGTCGGCACGCTCCACGCCACCGGCCAGTCCGGCAACGACGCCCTGTGCCCGCATCGCCGGCCGTGGCTTCGAGAAGTAGTAACGATAGACAGGCTGTCCGCTGGTCTTGGCATGCAGATACCCGAACTTCCAGGTGCTGTAAGCAATGAACATATCACCGGCATAGTCCACTCCGGGCTTGCCCAGCACATCGGCATCCGTCTTGAAGCCGTACAGCTCCATGGCCTTGTCAACGCTGTCGCCGAAGGTGCCTTTCATCACGTTGCGCATATTTGCCAGTGTAGCCTCCTGTCCGCGCAGATACGCCTGCGCCGTCATCTCCTGCGAGTTGCGTCCCACGAGCAGTGGGATTTGCAGCTGCTCACCGGCCTCGAACACCTCCGACGGCTGCTTCAGGAAGAAGTACCCGTCAACGTTATACGTCGGCACGCCCTGCCCGGGAATCTTCGCCATCAACTCCTCGGCACTCAGCGCACGTGCAGCCTTGATGTCCTTGATGCCCACTTCCTTGAACTTGGCCACGCCAATGTCCTCCGCTTCCTTCAGGGTCGGAATCTTGCCGACGGTCACCGAGCCACTCGAAGCCATAGCCTGATGTATCAGCCCTCGCGTGAGCGGCGATGCCATCTGTGCGCTGACAGACATCGAACCGGCAGACTCGCCGACGATGGTGATGCGATACGGGTCACCGCCGAAGGCCGCTATGTTGTCGTAGACCCACTTGATTGCTGCCGTCTGATCCATGAAGCCGTAGTTGCCCGAGCCGTGATATGATGTCTCGGCCGACAGTTCGGGATGTGCGAAGAAGCCGAACACACCCTCGCGATAGCTCGCCGTCACCGACACTATTCCGTGGCGTGCCATGGCCTCACCGGCATAGCGTGCCTCCGTGCCACTGCCGGCATACAGTCCGCCGCCGTTGAAGTAAATCAGCACGGGCAACTTCTCGTCCATGCTCTTCGCCGGTGTCCAGATGTTCAGATACAGGCAGTCCTCACTCTTCTGCTTACCGCGCAGACCCATGTCGCCGAACGGGTTGCCCTGCATGGGGTCGTCGCCGAACTCCTTGGCCTGGCGCACGCCGTTCCAGTCCTGCACCGGCTGCGGAGCCTTCCACCGCAAGTCACCCACCGGCGGCTGTGCGAAAGGCACGCCGCGAAACACTTTCAGTCCCGACTCCTCGGTGCCCTCAAGAGTGCCGTTTGCTGTCTTCACCTGCGGCCCCTGCTGGGCAATGGCCACGGCTGCGATAGCCATGGCAAACACTGATGTCAAAAATCTCTTCATCTTATCCTTATCTTTTAGTTGTTAGTTCCTCAATCTGCCGGAAATTCCATCCATAAAGCAAAGATAACGGTTTACACTCTATATCCATGTTCCAAAGTCGTAATAAGATTGCATCTGCCGGTTGACAATGGCTTTGTTCACTTCTCCTCAAACCGCAACATCCCTGCGAGTTTCCACCTCTCTGCCTACCATGGCAAACTCGTCTATGATAGGCTGGAAGTATTGTGTGAAGTCGAAGTCGGCAGACGGTGCCAAGAGCGAGAAGTCCATGTCTTCCGAGAAACGTTGCAGTCCATGGAATATGCGGAGACACGTGCCACCGTAGAAAGCTGCCACGTCGAAAAAACCGCCGTGGTACAGTCCGGCAAGAATCACCTGCTGGTTCACCTCGAAAGCGGCATTACGCTGTTGCTGCGTGGTCGTCAGGTCGTAGGCCGACAGCATTTGGTTGTATATCCCGTTGTTCATCTCTTCATGTATCTGATGATGGTCTGAATGGAAGCGGCTTTCTTGCCTACCTCGGCATATCGCTCAAAGACGGTGACATCCATGTTGCGTAGGTCGTCCATGTCCATGCGTAGGTCTTCACCGAGAAAACGCTCCACATCCTTCTGGTAGCGCAGGTTCACCTTTGGCGAGTTGGCAATGAAGTCGCACAGAGCCTTTTCGGGTGTCGCCATCAAGAACGTGTATGTCTGCTTGTTGATGACGGTCACACCGACATGAAAGGCTTCACGGCTCATGCAGATATAGTCGAAGCGTCCCAATGGCGTATCGAAACTGCGCGAGTGCTTGACGGTCATCGACTGGATGTTATAGACCGCCTCGGGGATGAGACCGTAGTATCTCAGTGCCGAGTGCATCGACACGTAAGAGGGTGCATACACATGGTTAGCTATCAGCTCCGGCGAAAGCGGCACTCGCGTAACTGCTGGTGACACGACATAAAGCCCCTTCTTGATTCTCAGCAATTGGCCGCTCCGCTCAAGGCTGCGCACCTTGTGCCCTCCCGCCTTGATGTCGGGAAAGAGGGAAGCAAGTGCAGCCATGCTCACAGGGATATTGGACAATGCCGCTAATTCGTCGTTCATACCGCAAAAGTAGTAAACTCCAGTATGGTAAACGAACGTTTCATTACTTTTCTGTTCCGGAAATACCCTATTTGTACCAGTTCCTCATGGCGAAGCGTCACAGAGCCATTGGTGCCTATCCATCCACGGCTGGCGGCGGGAGGTAGCGGTCGTTGAGCACGGCGGTGCGTGCCCCTGACGTATTATTGTCAGGATTGCCTATGCAGATGTTGTATGTTGCTCCAGGTGTTTGTCTGCGTCGGAGCTGCTCTATCCGCTCGTTGTATTCGGGAGGCATGACCCTGTACAGGAAATACTTCAGATGTAAGGTGTCGAGATGCGGACATTCGTCAATCTCCCGCTGTGCTTCATGCAGCATATTCTGATAATGCTTTTCAAGCTCTTGCTTCACAGCGGCATCCATGGAGCCGGCATAGTTGTAGTGATTGTGTATGCTCCTTGCATTGGGTGCAATGCTGTTGCAGCCGCCGCTCACATCCGCGCGAAAATCCTGCCTACGATTTTGCATACTTGCCTTATAGTCTCGGTTTCTTGTCATTTTTCCTGTTCCATGCCTCGTTAATATACTTGCGAAAATTACCTTCGCTTCGTCCCTTCTTGACATTTACAGCGGCTCTGGTGAGGTGACCGATGAACGTGCCCTTCACCATGATATACTTGTCGACCCTTACATTTTCGTCAAAGACCATATCCACCACAACACGGCCTACCTCGCTGGCTGTCTGACAATCAGAGAGTTCCCGTAAATAATACTCCAATACCTTAGTCTCTTTAATATACGGTGACAACGGACGTGTTTCCCCATTGTTGTTCGCAATCTTACTTGCCGTGTCCACATATTTGTCACCATAAAAATTAAAGGACTGCTCTGCCTTGACGGCATTCGGAAGGATTTGGTTGTTGCCTCCCGTGATGTTGAATACCACGCCCATGTGGTTTGTTTCTTGTTTCTTCATAAGTGAAAACATATCTTTTTATAATACCGCAAATGTAATAAAAATTCGATTACCAAATACAACGTTTAAGCATGATTTCGCAGTGTTTTGATTAATAATAATGGATAATAATAATGCAAGCTCATAGTTGGGTTGAATGAATGCCCATCGTTGCCTTCCAAGGATGGGCATTCTTGGGTTCTTTGAACGGGCATCGTTAGAGTCCAAGCTTGCCCATCGTTAGACCCTAAG
>CAVHVD010000113.1:0-13587 GCA_963639425.1 Faecalibacterium prausnitzii | reverse complement strand
TTTTTGAACGAAAGTGTGGAAAAGTGAACGGTTTTTGAACAAAAACACGGCTTCAGTGGGCAATCATTGAACAGTTTTTGAACGGTTAGTAAACAGAAAGTAAACGCTTTTGAACGGGCTTGCATATATACGACGAAAACGTTAAGCACCACTTCGACTTATCGCACAAGCCCTATGACCTGCGGCGGCTCGTCGGGAACGAAGCTGCTACGTATGCGCCATTCCTGCGGATAGAGGTTGTTGGCACGCGTGCCGAGGTTCTTGGCGAAGCCCAGCGGTACGCCGCAGTATGTCAGGAGCACGAAGCCACGCGGCGCAGACGGCGGAAGCTGTAACACCGAACCTTGCAGATAGGCCACAGCCTGACGGAAGTCCAGTGCCACGGACGCAAAGGCGGCGGCGTTGAGAACGGTGCTCATGGCCAGTGCATGCTGCGGCACAAGATCCTTGCCTCTCAGCACTGCCAACGGCACTCCGGCATGCAGTATGCGGAAACCAAGGTTCGTCATGCTGCGTAGCATATATACATAAGGTATAGCGAAAGCCGTTATGCCCTCTCCCACCGCCATCAGTTCCATGTCATCCCTGCCGTTTATCCATACCGAAACGGCGGAAAAGGACTTCTTAAGCAGCGGATTTGCCTGTGCAAACCGCCGGTTTTTGTCACGTAAAGCAGTGCTTTTGCCCGTGCAAACCGCCGCGTTGTCTTCTCTCTTCCGCAGCACGGCCATGAAGAAGCCTTCGCCGCGTATGCGTCCGGGCAGGAAACGATACACGGGGAAGTCCGCACCGCGAAGCATATTACCCGCGATGTCCCATCCGTCGTGCAGCGCGACAGGCAGTATGTCCGCCCCAAGCTCGGAGGCAATCCATGCTACATTCTCCTCGTCCTCGCGCGTGTTGAAGGTGCAGGTGCTGTAGACCAGCAGCCCGCCGCCCTTGAGTGCCGGCCATACGTCGGCAACGATGTCACGCTGTCTCCGGCAGCACATCTCCACATTGGCAGTGCTCCACTCCGCCACAGCCGTCTCGTCCTTGCGGAACATCCCTTCGCCCGAGCACGGCACGTCGGCCACGATGACATCGAATGCCGACTGCAACCGTGCGAAATCCGCAGGAGCATTGTTCGTGACGATGACATCGGGATGTCCCCACTTGGTCATGTTCTCTGCCAGGACATTGGCACGTTGGCGCACATACTCGTTGCTGACTAGCAGACTGCCGTCGGGGAGCAGCTGCCGTAGGTGCGTCGACTTGCCCCCCGGGGCGGCGCATAAGTCCAGAGCTACGCAGCCTTTGTCCTTCTGAAGATGCTGTCCGAGAGCCTGCCCGAGGAACATGGACGAGGCCTCCTGCACGTAGTAGCATCCGGCATGTAGCAGCGGGTCGAAGGTGAACTGCGGCCTGTCGGCAAGATAACGCCCGTCGGCACACCACGGAACGGCATCCGCCGCCACCGTGCGCGGCAGTCCATACCGCTCTGCCTTCTGCCTGTTCAGGCGGACGCTCGTCACCCGCTCGTCACCGCTCAGGGCGGCAACGAGAGCCGATGCCTCTTCGTCGGGCATCTGGGCACGCAGCAATGTCATGAAGTCCTGTGGTAATTGCATCTTCGGTCTCTCCGTTGTCAAACTTTCACGAGTGCACAGGCAGTCGTCGCGGGCAAAGATATAACTTTGCCCATGAAATATTTTGCAGCGCGTGCAACCTTTTGCGCCGCCGCTACGTCTAATGAACGAAAACAAGAACAAAAAACACTCAAGCAGATATGAAAAGATTAGCAACATTGGCAGTAGCAGCATTCATTACAGCCGCTCCTGCACTGGCACAAAGCCACGAGACGACAACCACTGACAAACAAGGCAACCGCGTGGTTGTCGTAATCAGCGACGCACCGGCGACCAAGGGCGACACACTCAGCGTGACGACATACGCGGACAAGGGAAGCATCGCCGACAGCCTCTTTGCGTCCGGCGGTAAGAGTTCGAACATCAACATCAGCCTCTCCGAGGAAGATGCCGAGACAATGAAAGACCTCGTCGAGAGCTTCGCAAGCGGCGGCTTCTCCGAATCCGTACTAAAGGACATCGTCATGCCAATGGTGATAGTAAGTCTGTTAGGCGGGCTACTGCCGATAGTGTGTGTCATCGCCGCACTGGTCTATTCCTACAAGCAGCGCAAAGCCAAGTACCGCATGGCAGAGAAGATACTTGAGAGCGGACAGCCGCTGCCCGAGAGCCTCAACGGCGTTCTGGGGGATGCCGAAAGGCAGACCGACCTGTACTCCCGTGGTGTCAAGAACGTCTGCCTCGGCGTGGCACTGTCGCTCTTCCTCTTCTTCCTGACAGACGAGCTCGGGATAGCGTGCATCGGACTGTTCGTTGTGGCAAACGGCGTGAGCCAGCTGCTCGGTTCGCGCAGGCTGGAGAGAGCCGAGAAGGCCGGACAGAGCAGTAAGAAGGAAGAAGACAAGCCGACGGAGCAGACCGGACAGGCGGAATAAAGCAGGGCACACGGACGAGACATCAAAGGACGAGACATGAAGGCTCCTGCCGACACCGTACTGATAGCGCAAGTGCTGATGCTGCACAGCCAGCGTGCCTTCGGGCAGCTGGTTGAGCGGTATCAGTCGTCCGTCAGACGGTTCTTCATGAACCAGACCTGCGGCGACAAGGCTCTCAGCGACGACCTCTCGCAGGAGACCTTCATCAAGGCATACACAGGTCTGAAGAGCTTCCACGGAGCGGCAAACTTCCAAACATGGCTGTACAGGATTGCATACAACGTGTTTTATGACTACATTCGCAGCCGGAAAGACGAGGACGACATCGACACCATAGAGGCCGATGCCCGTTACAGCGAGGAGCAGAGCGACGTAGGAAAGGCGATGGACATCTACCGTGCGATGCAGCGGCTCAACAAAGATGAGCGCACGTGCATCACGCTGTTCTACATGGAGGACAAGCAGATAAAGCAGATAGCCGACATTACGGGAATGGCAGAGGGGACGATAAAGAGCCACCTGAGCCGCGGGAAAGACAAAATGGCAAAATACTTGAAGGAGAACGGATATGGACAATGATGAACTGCTGGTACGGAATTTCTTGAAGGACAACCGTCACGACGTGGACGACGACGGCTTCACGCAGCGTGTCGTGCAGAGCCTGCCGCAGACGGGAGAGCAGCGTGTGCGCCGCATCATGCTGGCCGTGCAGGTGCTGCTGTATGCGGCTGTCGCCGTGATGTTCGTGCTGTTTGGCGGGCTGGACACCCTGTGCGGACTCACCAAGGGAGCACTGGCAGATGTCTTGTCATCAGCTGTATTCGACGGCATCAACCTGATGCCGCTCTTCGTCGCCGTAGCAGCGTGCATACTGCTGCTATACTACAGAGTCTACGAACTTGCCTCGGGGAACTGACGGCGGACACAAACCGTCCACATACACATCACCGCAGACCATTACGGTCTGCGTTTTTTTTTAGCCACACGACATCGCGGCATTCGCTATTGCGCAAGACCGAGACTGTTCTTGCGCAAGACAGGACTTGCTTATTCGGGGATGTAAATGATGCGGCCGTCGTCGAGCTGATATGCCACTCCGACCTTACGACCCTTGCGCCCCGACGCTACGGAGTCTTCACTCGGAGTGTAACGCTTTATCTCCTGCCCCTCCTTGGTGATAATTTCCATGTCTTCCTGTCCGGGGTTCTTCACCATGGTGAAGTCCTCCTGCGAGAAGATCTCCGTCATGTTATAGCGCGCCACGAGTGCCACCATCAGGGCGACGGCGAAGACCATAGCGACATCGAAGAGGTTGCTGACCGTGCCCATCGGGTCGGCATCACTGCCATCGGAGTGCAACAGGGCGTTGCGTCTGCGCGTTGTCCTGCTCATCTCGCCTCCTCATCCGTCTCTCCGGCAGCCGTCCGAAGCACTTCGTTGATGTAGTTCAGGCTGTTGATGTCACCGGCATACCAACGCTGACGCGCCTGCGAAGTGACTACGCCGACGGCGGCGATGCACATGCCGACCACCGTCGTTGCGAAAGCCACCTGCATGTTATAGGCCATCGTGCTGAGGTCTCCATTGGCCAGTCCGACGAGTGCAGGTCCCATGGGTATGAGCGTACCCATCAGTCCGAGCATGGGGCCGAGCTTGACAAGCATGCGCGGACGGCTCAGCTCCCGCTCTGCCTCGACCTCATAGTCGGAGAGCAGCAACTCGCAATAGGCAGGCTCACCGCCGCGCTCGAGCATCTTGCACAGACAGCGGCTGAAGGGTGACCCTCCCGCGGCAAGAGGTGAGAGCCGCTCGATGGCGTTCTCGGCCGTCAGGCTCTCTATGGCCTTCTGCGTCCGGCTCTGCTGCCTGTGTCGGCGGCTGTATTCGACAAAGAAGCCTCCGGCAAGGACGACGGCATAGAGCAGAAAGACAAGAAGGAGAACCACTACGGGGATTAGCAACCCGTTTGAAATCCAGAACAATGTGTTTGAAATCGCTTCCATCTGTATATCTTGTTTGTCTCTTGTTCACTCCCATTCATGCCATGCCGACCATCACCACCGTCGTCAGCACAGCAGCATATTCCGTGTAGAACAGTAGCTCCGTCCGTCTGTCGCCCTGCGGCAGCAACCGGAGCAGTGCCCCGCTGAGCAGTGCCGCCAACGCCGTGCTGACGACAGCCACTGTCCACGCCAGCAAGCGGAAGTCAACGCCCGGGAACGCTAACAGTGCCCATACCACCGCGACGTAAGCCACGCCGAACAGCGACAGTCCCGGGTAGCAATAGAGCACCGCCCGCACGGCCTTGTTCCATCTCGGGTCTGTCCAGACAGCCGTGTCGCGCATGGTCGAGAAGCACCAGGCAATCATCAGTATGGCCTCGACGACAATGAGAGCGGACACATCAAGCACCGTCTCCCTTGACAGCACAGCAACAGCGAGCTGCGACACGGGCTGTTCGGTGACGACAGGCGTAATGAACCATGCCCATACACCGAGCAACAGGGCGAGAGCCAACCGCACCCGCCACGGATAGAAGCCGAGCTTCAGCAGACAGCCCACTGACGTGAGCATCAACAATATCAGTGCTACAAGCTCCAATGCCTACTGCTCCTTCCTCCTGCGGATCAGGATTATTGCGAGCACAACTACCGCAACCACTCCGAGGGCGATGGGGACATTGCGCACGATCCGTTCTGCCGTCTGACGGCTGTCGCCCTGTGTCTGCTGCTTCAGCACCATCTCCTTCCCGTTGCGGCTGCCCGAAGCCTCATAGACCTGCTGCATCGTGGCGGCATATCTGTCCTTCGTCTCACCGCTGAGTTGTTCCGCCACGAAGCCTTGAAGTTTGCGGTTGCCGCACACGAATTCCGTGCAAGCCGCACCGTGCTCTTCCGTCATCTTCGCATGCTGCTCGGCGACGGTCTTCAGCTGGGCGGCGGAGGGTGTCCAGTATCCTTTGCGTGCGCTCTCAAGCATGACGGCCGTCATGGACTGGAACGCTGCCGGATTGGTCTTGCCGAACCACCGGTACAGGCCGAGATTATTCTCATCGGCAATGTACATGCGATAGAGGTCATTGAATATCTCCTTGTCCATCACCGACGGACGCATGACGTGCCAGCCGAAGATGTTGCGGAATATCTCGCCGAAGTTACTCGCCGAGGCGGCTCCACCCTTCATGCGCTCCTGCACGAACGTAGGATTGAGAATTGTGGCACGCGTCTCCACGCCCACGGCCTCTTTTGCCTCCTGCATGCGGCGGTTGTTGCGATTGCGATAGTCTGCCATATAGGCATCCGGCTCTTTGCCCGTGAGCGTCTTCACGGCGAGAGACAAGCCGCCGGTGAACTCATATACGTGATCCAGCGACACCGGCCCCCAAGTATTGCTTTGGCGGGGCTGCACTACGACATCGGTCTGCTGCATGGCAGACGCGAAGATGTCACGGTTGAAACTGCCCCAATGGTCGTCATCGCCATACAGGGCACCCATGTTGTTGAGATAGCCGTCGGCAAGCTCTTTGGCATCATCCCACGAGCCGCTGCTCTCCGTGTAGCCCATCATGCCGGTGCTGTATCCGCTATTGATGGGCCCGAATACGCGCATCACCGACATCTCGCGGGCCTCCACGGGCGACATTCCCTTATTCACCAGCTCCCTCTCCTGCTCTGTCGTGCCTTCGGACACGTAGTTGGGATATTTCCCTGACGGTGCCTCCGAGGCCAGCTTCACAGCTTCGGTGATCAGTTTCAAGCGCGACCCAGCGATGTCGCGCAGCTGTCCGGACACCTGCACCATCACGTTGACGCGCGGACGGCCAAGCTCTTCTTCCGGCACGAGACGCAGATCCACCACACGTCCCTGCGCATCGCGCACAGGCTCCGTGCCCAACATCCACAATGCCTGTGCTATGGTTGCACCCTCCGTATTGATGAACTCTCCTGCCCAAAACGTGTAGCTGACCTTATGCGGATAACCGCCATGCTTCTGCACATACTGCTGCAACGTCACGTCGGCCAAACGCCGCCCATCCTCCCATGCGCGTTCGTTGGGCGTATTCTCCGCATTGATGCTGTACATATTGCGCCCTGTGGGCAGCACATTCGGATTCAGTACGGGATCGCCGCCAGGAGCAGGAAATATGTTTTGCCCGCTCAGCGCACCGGCGAGGACATTTACTTCATTTACCGATGACTGCTTCAACAAACGATAGTACGTCACTGCGGGACGAAGCTCTGCTGCCACTGATGCTGTGTCAGCAGGCATGTGTTCGAGCAATGAGCGTATGCGCTGCTTGGCCTGTGGCAGATAATGATGTGCTATCTCTGTGTAATTCTGCAATTCGTCAGTAGTTATTTTGCCCGCATCACGGTCACGCCGCGCGGTCTCATAGGCCAGCTGGTCGGCATATATGGCAAGTACCGTTGTCCGCAGGTCGCGTTCCGAATACGGCTGTCCCAACGTGTAATATGCGCCTGTGGTCTTTTCGTTGGCAATCTCTTCGGCAAAGGCATCGAGCTTCTCCAACTCCTCAAGGGTGTAGGGCTTGCCCTGCACGGAGTCAAGATCCAAATTGCGGTGAAGTCCCAGCTTCAGCACTTCGTCCTTGATGCGGATGCCAAGGGCGACATTGACACCACCGGCATCTATGGCCTTGTGCACATCGTCCAGCAAGGCGGAGTAACGCTGCCGCATGCCGCTTTCTACGTATGGAGGCGTGAGATAGGTGACGATGGCCGCATGTGTACGCCGTTTGGCAATGATGCTCTCGCCAACATTGCCCGTGGTGTACAGATAGAAATGCGGCAGGTTGCCGATGAGAGCTTCCGACCAGTCGGCAGCAGAGAGAGCCGCATTCTTCCCCGGCGTGTATTCCAAATTGCCATGCGTACCGAAGTGTATCAGGGCATCGGCCTTAAAGCCTTTCTGCATATACAGGTACGGAGCGAGATAGCTGTGCGGCGGTGCCACGGGTGAGCCATGCACCAACTTGAATTCATCGTCACCCAATGCAGGCCGTGGCTGCGGGAACAGCAACACATTGCCAAACTGTAGACAGGCAACGGCAATGCTGTCGTCCGTGGCAAGCAGATTGCCGGGCGCATCGCCATAGCGTTCTATCACTTCCTCGTACTTGTCCGGCTGTATGACTTGATGTGCCCACTCCTCATACTGTCGCGTCGGGAGCCACACGGGGTGTGCGTGCTTCAGGAACTCATCCTGTGCGCCCTTGGCATACGAGCCGAGCACAGCACCATCGCGATGGATGCGCTGCTCAAACTCCTGCTCTGTCGCAGGCAGTCCCGACACATCGTAGCCCTCGCTCCTCAGATGTTTCAGGAAGTTATAGAGAGAAGGCACGACCTCCATGCCACTGGCCAGCAGTGCATCCTTGCCGGGGTTCCTGAAGTAACAGATGGCGATGCGCTTGTCGTGGTTGTTCATATCGCGCAACTTCATGTAGTTGTTGAACAACCGGATGAACGCATCGGCACGTTCGCCCTCCACGTTGCGCACATAGTATCCTTCTTCGTTCTCGTTCTGTGTGGAAAGAGCATAGGAGCCTACGCCGCCATCGACCTCCGGTATCACGATGCGTGCCGTCAGAGAACCGCCCGTAATCGGTTTGTCCACGTCAAGCCACTCATCATGATTTTGCGACAGCGGGAACGGAGTGAAAAGCATTATGTTCCGGCTGTGCACCCAATTGACGAGTGAATCATTGCCAAGACGCCCCATAGGGAAGTATATGAGTGCATCCGGCTGAAGCTGCCGGAGGATCCGCTCACGGCCTTTCCCTGTGCCAACGAACGGATAGACATTATACCCCAGTGTGGTGAGCTGCGTTATCAGGGTGTCCAAGTACGGACGGTTGCCCTCCGCAGGGAACGTCACCCCCGCCAGCATCCCTACAGTCTTGCCGCCATCATTATACAGTCCCTTTTCCTTGAGATAGTCCGCCAGTTCTGTTGCTGAGGCGAAGTATCTGCCGTATTCGCGGTGGTAGAACATATTGTCGGGCATCAGGATAGGCTGTTCGTACTGTTGGTCGCCCAAGCGGTGCGGCGTGACTATGTGACGCAGATATAGCAGGGCGTTACGGTAATTCCTGCTGTTGGCATTTGCGAAATAGGTCTGCAGCGTCGCCACCTGCAACGTATCGATGTTACGTTGTACGTCCATGCCGTTATTGCGTATGATATTGGTGAACACGAGCGTTCCACCGTCGGCGGCACGCTCCAGCTCTTCCATCTGCCCATCGTCCAGGTACAGGCTACGGCCATACATCACCACGGCATCATAGTCCGAGAAGCCACGGGCCTCCTCCTTCGACTTCGTGTCAATCTTGATGTGGCGGCTCCCGTTGCTCAACACGATGTCCGCCGCCTGCTGCGGCAACGGATTGACAACCAATATCCGTGTTGGGGCAAACAGATAGCTGTAGACAGCATAGCACACGCACGCTGTCACAGCCACTCCCGATATGGCCGCAAGTATCTTATGTTTCCCTGTCATGTCCGTCTTTCTCTACTTGTCCTTTCTGCGACATTTCCTGCATACGTAGTTCGCACCGAGAGCCACGCCCGTGACAGACACCACCGTTCCTCCGAGCAGCAGCACCCACAGGACTGTCTTGCGCAGGAAGGAGTTTTCGTTCAGCGCGCCGATGCGCATGCGGTGGAGTGCGGTGTACATCCAGTAACGCCAACGTGTCGATGTGCTGACGTAGCGCACTGCTCCTGTTTTCGGCTGGACATAGAACGTACTGTTGTCGGGGTCGCTGACGGAGATTTTCCACACGGGCAACTGCTCGACACCATGCAGCATACTCGACATATTGCGGTAATACGTCTCGAAATGGTCAATATCCTCAATCTTCATCTCAGGAACTTTGCCGCCAAACACGCTGTCGGTCAGGTAGACCTGCCGCACGCCGTCCTCTACCTCTTCGCGAGTCAGACAGAGCGGTTTCACCAGCGTGTCCGTAGCATCAACGTAGGCCTGAACGTCGTCTCCCGTGACGGTGTAATATGGATGGCTGCGGAAGTTGCTCCACGTTATTTCCTTGGCCGCGGGATAGGCGGCGAGCACCTTGCGATAGTCCAACAGATAGTCCTGCGGCGACGGCTTCGCGGCTTGCAGCACGCGCGTGGGGCTGACGGTCATCGTGGTGTGATGTATCCACTGCGGCGTATCCATCATCGACATCATGCCACTGAAGGCGAACGTGAGGCAGATGATTCCGAAGACCAAACCAAACGTATAGTGCCAACGATACCACGGTTTCCGATACGGCCTGATGCGTATCCCACGCCTCTTGGCGGCA
This sequence comes from Faecalibacterium prausnitzii, assembly GCA_963639425.1. Taxonomy (GTDB): domain Bacteria; phylum Bacteroidota; class Bacteroidia; order Bacteroidales; family Bacteroidaceae; genus Bacteroides. Next base: position 3,754 of record CAVHVD010000113.1, on the reverse strand, counting down.
CGACGGCTCTTGCGCCAAACGTCAATGCCTACCCACATACCGGCGATGACCATCAGGCAGCCTATGCCCGATGACCAAATGACCGTCTGTGTCCATGCCTCCTGATTCTGGCGCAGCCACGTGAAGTAAATCCAATGAGGTATGGCTCCTAACCAAGCCCAGAAACGCTGATCCTTGTCGGTGAACTGGAGGATGTCGCCCGTCGTCAAGCCGATGTAAAGCTGGTACTCCTCCGGCCCGCTGAAGTGATACCTGTATATCGGCAGTTGCTTCTTCATGCTGCCAAACGGCACAAACTGGTCCAGTTCGGTGAGGGTGTCCACGCGCTCCACCGCCTGTCCGTGTCCCCACACCTGCAGGATGCGCCGCAGGCGTTCGTCGCCGGACAAGGCCGTCTCTTCGGGACTGACGGGCAGTTCCACCTGCTTCCGTCCCGATGATGCGGTGAACTTGGTCTGCCCAAGATAGCGGCTCAACGTCAGACTGCTGACGCGAAAGTCTTTTGGCAGACGCGCCAAAGCACTGTCCACCGGAAGCCACTGTTGTTCATCGGTGGCACTGAGCAACTCACTGCGTTCGCGTATCTGCGACGTTCCCACACGCGGGAAACGGTGATACATCATCACGAACGCAGACAGAAACCACATCAGGAACACCAGGCACAGCACAGTGCCCAGGATGCGGTGTGCAGCATACATGAACTTACCGAGATACCTCATCATCTCCTATTGTCTCCCTATTTCTCGTTGGCCGAATACCGTGCTTTCTTCTCGACGATGCTCTCGTTGCGATGCGTCAGCATGTACTGTATGTGGTCAAGATAGATCTCCTGAATCTCCGGCACTTGTCCCAGGCCTTCGATGAGTGCAGACACCTCGAAGCCTTCCTGCTCCAAGCGTTGCTTCCAGTCCACGGCAATGTCGTTGTTGGCATGGTCTCCGGCCACGAACATGAACGGCACGAGCGTCACCCTGCGTGCCTTGGCCTCTTTGAGCTGTTGCAGCATGTCATCGAATGTCGGATAGCCCTCAATGGTTCCTACGTGCCAGTTGTCCTTCCCCATGGTCTTCAGCATATAGTCTGCCTGACTGTAGATGGCAGTAGACGGGGTATAGGTGCCGTGTCCCACGAGCACAAAGTGCTCCCTGGCCTTGCGGTTGTTGTCATTGCTGGCATCGAGCCGGTCGATGAGAGTACGTAGCACCTCACGCATGTCATCGACAGAATAGAGCAACGGCGTGCCAATCCGGATCTCCTTGAAGAACGGCTGCACCTGTTCCACATCGCGGCGCAACGACTCCATCTCGGCACCGTCGATGATGTTCGTGCTCTGTACGATGACGTGTGTATAGCCCTCGGCACGCAGTCTGAACAGTGCCTCCAGAGGTGTCTGTTTCTCAATGCCGCGCCGTTTCAGCCGCTTCACGACGATGCGCGAAGTGTAGGCATCGCGGTGTTCCAACTCGGGGAAACGTTCTGCGGCCTTGGCGTTGACAGCGTCTATGGTCTTGCTGCGCGTGTCATCATAGGTGGTTCCAAACGAAACGACAAGCAAGGCGGCCTTGTCGCCTTCTGCCATCGTGCTCTTCAAGTCACTTGTTGCAAACATACCTTCTTCCTCCTGTGCTCGACCCACGAGTGCCACAAGGCACATCGCGGCCATTAGTAAAACTTTTTTCATAAAAAAAATACGTATGATTTCATGTGCGTTTTCTCTTCTCTTCAATAAGCCCGCCCAAGTGTGTCGGGAGATACAAAAGAGAATACACCCATCAGGAGATGCGCAGAAGGCACGAGATGCCCCACACACGACACGGGAGCCGCGAGATGCCACTCCTGCCTAAACAGATGTTTTTGCTGCTTCAATCCCCGAAAGCACCGGCGGCAACGGTCTGCGTGTGTTGCCTTTGTCCGTTCAAAAACTGTTGTCTATGGCTTTGGCAGGTTTTCTGACTTGTTCTTGCTGTCGGCTTCCTCACGCATCTTCCCATCACATCGCCTGCGCACATCGCCATGCGGCTCCACGATTTCTGACAGTGACACGTGCGGACTTGTGTCGTTCCGGCATCATTTTCTCAGTGAACTTACAGCAGCGGGCCTGTTCCGGATTCTCACCGAATTCCCTCTCGTCGCAGCCTGTCCGCAACTCCGTGCGTATGCCTCAAACCCAGAGGCATACGCGCCAAGTACGGCGGGCGCGGCTCACCAAAGTCGGTGCAAAGGTATGCAAAAAAGACTGCCGTGCAACGCACAGACGAAAAAAGTCACTGTCGGCGTTTCGGCACGGTGATTTCGCCGGCAAGGGAGCGCGACATCCAGTAGCAGACCTCCTCCGCCTCGAGATTCTGCCCGAAGAGGTGCATCAGCTTGGTGACGGCCGCCTCCGTGGTGCAGTCATAGCCTGACAATACACCGGCCTCCATGAGCTGTGCTCCCGTCCCGTAGCGGTTCATGTCGACCATGCCGGTCTTGCACTGCGAGACATTGACGATCACCATCTCGCGATCCATGGCCTCACGCAGGTGCCGCACAAGCCAGCCGTTGCGCGGAGCGTTGCCCGTGCCGTAGGTCTCCAGCACCACGCCTCTCAGCCCCTCTATCGACAGCAGTGCCTGCACCACATTCTCACGGATGCCGGGGAATATCTTCAGTATCCCAACGTTTGTATCCATGTCGCAACGCGGATGCAGACGACACCCCGCGATGTCGCGGTTTATTGCACGGAGGTCATAACGTATGTGTATGCCCGCCGTGGCGAGAGCCGGATAGTTGTATGAGCGGAAGGCATTGAATCCCTCGGCATTGAGCTTCGAGGTGCGGTTGCCGCGCGTGAGCCTGTTGCCGAAGAAGATGCAGACCTCCGGCACCATGGGCAGGCCGTCGGAGCCACGGGCCGCGGCAATCTCTATGCTGGTCATGAGGTTCTCCTTGGCATCGGTGCGAACCATGCCCACGGGTAGCTGTGCGCCGGTCAGTATCACCGGTTTGGCAAGGTCGCGGAGCATGAAGCTCAAAGCCGAAGCGGTGTAGGCCATGGTGTCGGTGCCATGAAGAATCACAAAGCCGGAGTAGGAGGCATAGTTCTCGCAGATACACTCCGCCAGCTGCCGCCACAGGTCGGGCGTGCTGTCTGCCGAATCGATGGGCTGCCGCGTCTCGCAGGCATCGATTCTGAAGCCGAACTTCCCAAGTTCGGGAACCTGCGCCTTCAGCCCCTCAAGATTGAAACACTCGAGCATACCGGTCGTATAGTTCTCGATCATGCTTATGGTGCCACCGGCATTGATTAGCAAAACGGAAGTGTCATCACTGTTCATCTGGCCTCTGCTTCTCCTTTCAGGGCGCAAATATAGCGATTTCCCCTGTAACTGCTTACTTCTTGTCACGTATAAACACCTCCCGTCACCCGTTTTCACCGCTAAGTTCTCTGAGGATGCGCAATGAGCAGACTCCCACTTAGCAGCACGGACGCAAGCCATATAGATAACAAGACACGGGCAGAAAGGGACGGACAGGCACGGAGGCAGCAGCATGAGAGAAAAGGCGGAAATTTGTTAAAAACAGCCTTAAATGTTAATTTTTTAACAGTCGGAGGAGGGAGGAACGGGGGCGGCGCGGGGCGTTTCTTGTCACTTCCGGAGGGAAAAATAAACTTATCGCGATACAGCGAAAAAGTTATCGCGATAACTTTCGAAAAGGTACCCGATATGGTGGTGAACTTATCGCGATAAGTTTGTGACGTTTTCCCGATAAA
>CAVHVD010000112.1:0-7364 GCA_963639425.1 Faecalibacterium prausnitzii | reverse complement strand
GAGTTCTATGCCGTTTGTACCGACCTCTTGACGGGCAAGCCCGTCTACAAGCTACTGATGCGCCACGGCTACGATTGTTGTGAGTGGATACGTGCCTCTGCATCGATGCCGCTGGTGTCGACCGTAGTGGAGGTAGAAGGACACAAGATGCTCGACGGCGGCATAGGAGACTCTATTCCGCTGAGGTTCCTCCAGGACAAGGGATATGACAAGAACGTGGTCGTGCTGACACAGCCCGAGGGATACGTAAAGAAGCCCAACCGCTTGATGCCGCTCGTTAGGATGCAGCTGCACAGGTACCCGAGGTTCGTCGAAGCTACTGCCAACAGACACATGATGTACAACGCCGAGCTCGACTATGTGCGCAACGAGGAGGTGGCAGGACGTGCTTTCGTCATCCGTCCGCGCACGGCACTGCCCATCAAGCACATAACTCGCAATGCTGCTCTGCTGCAGCAGGCATACGATGAAGGCCGCTCAGTGATGCAGGATCAGTTGAGCGGCCTCATGGCGTTTCTTTCAGACCGATAGCGCGTCTGCCGACAATCCGGCGTTCAGCCAAAGACTTTCTTCATATTCTCCACCAGCTGTGTCTCGTCAAGGCTGATGAAGACAATCTTGCCCTCTGGGTCTACGAGTATGCTTGTCGGAATCCAGCGAATAGCATACAGCGCAACGACCTCAGAGTTCCACATCTTCAGGTCACTGACGTGCGTCCAGCTCTGGAGGTTCTCCTTCTCTATGCCTGCAAGCCATGCTCCACGGTTGCGGTCGAGCGACACGCCAAGCACGGTGAGACCCTTGCCTTTGTATTTGTTGTATGCCTCCAGGATGTATGGGTTCTCCCTGCGGCAGTCAGGACACCAGCTTGCCCAAAAGTCAATCAGAACATACTTGCCACGCATCGACGAAAGGCTGACGTTGTTGCCGTCCTTGTCCGGCAACGTGAAGTCCGGAGCTTCGCGTCCCACCTGTATGGCCTCCTTGCGTGCTATGAGGTTGTCCAGCTGCTTGACATACAGGTTTCCGTTGAGCGTGCTGTCAAGGGCAGCACGCAACGCTTTCATCGGTTCAAGCTCCAGCGAGCCATAGCTACGGACGATGAAGTAAGGCACGACGGCAGATGTGGGGTGCTGTGCAGCAAAGGCTGCCATGTCGAATGAGTCTGTACCCACCTTGCTGGCGTTAAGGCTGTAGAGATCGTTTATCTCGCTACCCTCCACCGTGAGGCTTCCCTTCTCCTCATCCAAGACCACCGTCATGGATTCATTGTCGAGGAAGAACGTCAGCGGACGGTTGCTGTCTTTGTCTGTGGTCAGTCCGTAGAGCAGTGGCTGCAACGCCACCCCCATGAACTGGAACTTGCCACCTTTCACTTCGGCAGAATCGGTCAGCGTGTATGACCTGTCGTCATACCGCTTCATGTAGACCATGCCCTCGTCAACGCCGACCACAGTGCCGTTGATGAGATAGCCGTTTCCATTTGCCTTGTTCGAATTGTTGCCCCCGCCGCACGATGCCAGCGCAAGGCCGATGCACAATGCACCTAAAATCTTCTTCACCATAATTAATGTCTATTGAACTTTAGTTTGTTAAATCACTCTGTTTGTATCTGCGTATGCCCCTACCCTTCCAACTCACTCAACTCAAGCCAGCGCATGGTCTTGGCATCAAGTTCTTCATTGACCTTGGGCAGTAGTTTCGACTGCTCTGTCAGCTGCTCCACACTCAGCGTACCGCTGCACAGTGCATCCTCAATCACTTTCTTCTGTTCCTCCAGCCGGTTTATGTCCGCCTCCAGCTGCGCCAGCTCCTGCCGCTCCTTGAACGTCAGCCTTCTCTTGTCGTTCAGGCGCACCCTCTCGGTCTTCTGCACCGTCGCAGTCTCCTTCTTACGAGTATCCTGCCCCGTGCTATCCCGACGGCGTTTCTCTCCCTCTTTCCACTCACGATACTGCGAGTAGTTTCCAGGGAAATCGCGAATGTCTCCCTGCCCGTTGAACACCAATAGGTGATCTACCACTTTGTCCATGAAGAAGCGGTCGTGGCTGACCACGATGACACACCCGCCGAAGTCCTTCAGGTAGTCTTCGAGCACCTGCAACGTCACAATGTCAAGGTCGTTTGTAGGCTCATCGAGCACCAGGAAGTTGGGGCTACGCATCAGCACCGTACACAGGTACAGCCGTCGGCGTTCACCTCCGCTCAGCTTGTAGATGAAGTTGTGCTGCTTCTCCGGTGAGAACAGGAAATGCTGCAAGAACTGCGATGCCGTCAGGCTGGTGCCGTTACCCATGTCCACCACCTCGGCAATATCACGCACGGCATCTATCACCTTCATCTGCTCGTCAAACTTCATGCCCTCCTGCGAGTAATAGCCGAAGCGCACGGTCTGCCCCACGTCTATCCGTCCGCTGTCGGGCTGCAACTGTCCCAGCAGAATCTTTAGGAACGTGGACTTGCCAGTGCCGTTGTTCCCGATTATGCCCATCTTCTCGTACCGTGAAAAAGTATAGGAGAAGTCATTTAGTATCCTGATGTCACCGAACGACTTGCTCACATGCTCCGCCTCGAATATCTTGTTGCCTATATATGTCGACTTCACCCCGAGTTGCACGCGGTGTTCCTGCTGCCGCTGCTTCGCCACGCGCTCTATCTCATAGAACGCATCCTCGCGATACTTGGCCTTGTGGCCGCGTGCCTGTGGCATGCGGCGCATCCATTCCAACTCCGTGCGATACAGGTTCTTGGCACGTGCAATCTCAGCTGTCTTGGCATCAATGCGTTCCTGCCGCTTGGCTATGTAGTATTCGTAATTGCCGTCATACCGATACAGCGTCTGTCCGTCAAGCTCAAGAATGTCAGAACACACGCGATCCAGGAAATACCGGTCATGCGTCACCATCAGCAGTGTCAGATTGGAGCGTTTCAGATAGTCCTCAAGCCACTCCACCATGTCCAAGTCCAAGTGGTTCGTCGGCTCGTCGAGCATCAGTAGTTGCGGCTCGTTGATGAGTATGTTTGCCAACGCCACACGCTTCACCTGCCCACCTGATAGCTGACCGACTTTTTGGTCGAAGTCAGTAATCTTCAACTGTGTCAGAACCTGCTTCGCACGCTGCTCGTAGTTCCATGCCTCGAGCTGATCCATACGTGTCAGCAGTCCATCCAGTCCGGGATTGCCCTCTGTGGCCAGGCACTGCTCATACCGTTTCACCAGCGATGCCATCTCACTACCGCCATGGAAGCATGCGTCAATCACGCTCAGGTCTGCCGGATACTGCGGCATCTGCGGCAGATAGCCCACGCGCAGGCCGCTGCGGAACGTAATCTTGCCGCTATCGCTACCCTCGCGACCCGCAAGGATGTTGAGCAGCGTGGACTTGCCTGTTCCGTTCTTGGCGATGATGCCCGTCCTCTGCCCTTCGGCCAGTCCGAACGAGATGCCGCTGAAGAGCACCTGTGCGCCGAACGCCTTGCCGAGATTCTCGACCTGTAGCACAGGATTCAATGCAGCCATGTTCGTGTTCCTCCTTCAATCATTCGAATATGCTGTCGTATGCCGCTTCTGCGTCAGCCCTCTCTCCAGCCTTGACATGGCTCCACAACAACTTCAACGGATCAACCACCTTGCCGTCGGCCTCACGCAGCAGCACGGGGTCTTCACGACTGCCATCTATCAGTGTCCGCCATTCATATCCCTCAGCCATATTGGTCGCAATCACACAGAGGGCAATACCCATGTCAATCCACGCATCACGCTTGTGAGGGTTCAGCGTACCACTGTCGATGAGAGCCTGAATGTTAGGCACATCGCTCTCATCCCCACGCACATCTTTCTTCAGTTGCTGCTTTATCAGACGCTGCACGTTGTCATAGGCATCATCAATGCGACAGATCTCCATCAGACGAACAGGAATGACCTCCGGCGCATACTTCATATTCGGTTGGCGCAGCTCCAACGTACCGATGATATCGAGTGCAGGCTGAACCGATGCGCCACGTTCTACGGCGAACGAAATCTCAAACCCTACATCGCCGATGCCGGCTGTCCACTGATGGTTGTCATATTCCTGTCCGTCTTCGACGAACGTCTCCACCGTATAAGCACACGTCAGCGTGCCTATCTTCACAGGGCGTGCCTTGCCGTTATTCTTCAGTTCTCCCGCCACCACGCACTCGCCATAGTCATCGCGACCGCCACGAAATGCGGAGATGCGGAAGTTCCCCGTCCAACGATCGGGATTATAGAACAGGAACGAGTCCTCGCCACCGTCGGCCTCAGTCCAGTCGGCAGGATAGCACATCGAGAACCACGCCCCGGGAGCTATGAATTTCTTACCTTTAATCATACTCGCGTCTTTGTGTCAAGACGCAAATTTACACTTTTCTCCACAAACACGCAGGAAGAGCCTCCACTTTTACGCCAAGCACCGTTATTGATAAAAAGGGCGCGCTTGCGTTTGCACAAAAACGCGGATTAGATAACTTTGCATTTAGTTAGTAGATAACCATATTCAAAAGCAAAATGAAAAGACAAATGTTTGCAGCCATGGCTTTTGCAGCCATCTGTAGCGGATGCAGCCAACAGCCTGCCCCGACCAACCCACTGCTGTCAGAGTACACCACTCCGTATCAGATTCCTCCCTTCGAGAGCATCACCATCGACAACTACCGTGAGGCTATGCTCAAAGGCATAGACGAAGAGCGCAAGGAGATTGATGCGATTGTCAACAATCCGGATGCTCCAACATTCGAGAACACCATCCTCGCGTATGAGAACAGCGGACAGCTGTTGATGAAGGCTCAGCGTGCCTTCGGTGCCATCAGCGGCAGCAACTCCACCGATGAGACCCGTGCCTTGCAGAAAGAGATGCAGCCCATCATCTCCGCATTCAGTGACAGCATAGCTCTGAATGAGAAGCTGTTCCAGCGCATCAAACATGTCTATGACAATCAGGCTTCCATGAACCTTGACAAGGAACAGGCCAAGCTGCTCGACAACTACTACAAGCGTTTCGTGCGCAACGGTGCGAACCTCAGCGAAGAAGACAAGGCAACACTGTCGAAGATCAACGCCGAGATCTCAGACCTTCAGCTTCGCTTCAGCCAGAACCTGATGCACGACACCAACAATGACTTCGTGATTGTCGACAACGTTGCAGACCTTGACGGACTGCCACAGCGCAACATCGATGCCGCTGCGGAGATGGCAAAAGCCAACGGACAGGAAGGCAAGTACTTCTTCAACATGCAACGTGCCAGCTGCAATCCCGTGTTGCAGTATTGCAACAACCGCGAGCTGCGCAAGCAAATCTATGAGGCTTACTACAACCGTGGCAACCACGGCAACGAGTGGGACAACAACGCAATTGCAGACCGTTTGGTGAAGCTGCGCCTTGAGAAAGCCAAGCTGTTTGGCTACGACGACTACGCATCTTATGCCCTTGAAAGCCGCATGGCCAAGAACTCCGACAACGTGTACAACCTGCTGAACCAGGTGTGGAAACCCGCTGTGAAGAAAGCACAGGAGGAGATTGCCGACATACGTGCAGAGATAAAGAAGGAGGGACATGACTTCGAGCCGGAAGGCTGGGACTACATGTACTATCTCGACAAGGCAAAACAGGCCAAGTTCGCTCTCGATGAGAATGAGCTTCGCCCCTACCTGCACGAGGACAATGTGCGCCAAGGCATCTTCTACGTAGCCAACAAGCTCTACGGTCTGACATTCAAGGAGCGCACCGACCTACCCAAGTATGACCCCACAGTGAAGACCTACGAGGTGTACGACAAGGACGGCTCACTGCTCGCCATCTTCTACAGCGACTACTATCCACGTGCCGGCAAGGGAGCGGGAGCATGGTGCTCTTCATTCCGTGGCACATACTACGAGAACGGACAGCGTGTCATCCCGCAGGTTGTCAACGTTGCCAGTCTCGCTTCCCCGACAGGCGACACTCCTGCATTGGAGCGCATTGACGACGTGAACACGATGTTCCATGAGTTCGGACACGCACTGCACAACTTCATGATAGATGTCAAATACCGTGGCACAAGCCGTGTCGAGCAGGACTTTGTGGAGATCCCGTCACAGCTCAACGAGCACTGGGCATTCGAGCCCGAGGTGCTGAACGTATATGCGAAGCACTACCAGACGGGAGAGACAATTCCTATGGATCTCGTCAAGAAGGTACAGGACAGCGGTAAGTATGGCATGGGCTTCAGCACCACGGAGCTTGTTGCGGCTATGCTGGTGGACATGGATCTGCACACACTGAAGGAGATCCCCGAGAACTTCAACTGCATGCAGTATGAGGAGCAGAAGCTGGCAGAGCGTGGCATTCCACGCCAGATCCTGCCACGCTACCGTGTGACAAACTTCTCGCACATCATGGCCGGTGGCTATGTGGCCGGATACTACAGCTACATGTGGTCTGAAGTCTATGACTGCGATGTGTTCCAGGCTTACAAGGAGGCCGGCAACATCTTCGATCAGGACATTGCGACACGCTTCCGCAACACCATCTTTGCCCCCGGCGGCATTGACGAAGGCATGGTCATGTACCGCAATTTCCGTGGACACGACCCCAAGGTCGACGGTGTCCTTGAGAACCGCGGCTTGAAGTAAGAAGACAGATTGATAGTCCGCAAAAACGACAAGGGGATGCATCATGGTTATGGTGCATCCCCCTGTTTGTATATCTTTGAAAGCCTTATCCTTTTCCTGCCCTGATGCGGCTGAGCGTTTCCGGCGACATCAGCAGATAATTGGCAATGTCGTTGACCGATGCCCGACGCAGCGGCAGGGGATATTCCTTGCAGAAGCGTTCGTAACGCTCGCGTGCTGTGTCGAAACGCCATGAGTCGGCACGATATTGCGACTCGATGAGCCAGCTCTTCAGTATCTCTATGTAGGTCTCGTTGATGTCACCATACTTGCGTGCCAGCTCCGTAAACTCGGCATAGTCCAAGAACCACACTGTCGTAGGCTCTATGGCCTCAATGCACAGCTCCGTGGGTTTCTGCTTGAACATGCTCTCTATGCAGCAGGATATGTCGCCGTCGCAGGTGATGTGTTCTGTCACGTTGTGTCCTTCCTTGTAGTAGAACAGACGGAGCGTTCCTTTCTCCACAATGTAGAAACCGCGACACACCATGCCTCCGCTCAGGACCTGTTCGTTCTTGTCGTACCGTTTGTGCTCCATCACTGCCTTCAGCCTTGCAGCCGATTCGTCTGACAACTGTATCCCCGTGAAGTTGTGCAGTATCTCTATAGATTCCATTGTTATGAAAATTTGTTTTGTTGGCAAGCCCGTTCAAAAGCGTTTACTATCTGTTTACTTTCTGTTCAATGACCCCTC
>CAVHVD010000111.1:0-10023 GCA_963639425.1 Faecalibacterium prausnitzii | reverse complement strand
AAGTCCTTTGCTTATTATGCGGCTCCGCCGCAATCCTCGGCAAACTTAGAGGTTGTACGTCCACGGAGTTATGGTTGTACGTCCACGGAACTGTGGCTGTACGTCCACAAACGCGCCTGTTTCCGACAGCGGTTTTTGCGGTGTGGACGGCCGTCCGCGTCGACATTCTTCCGGCTTTTTCTCGGTTTCCGTCAGCACATCCGGCGGATTTGGGAGTGCCCGGCTCTGCGCATCGGGGTGCGGGACAGGTGTCCGGCGGTCTGCCGCCTGCCGTCCGTCGCTTTTCAATCTTTAACGGACAGGCCGTTTGTTTCTTTTTGGCAGAAGCCGTACCTTTGTGCGTATTATGGGCATTGTCCCGTATGAAAAGACACTTGAGAGGGAACCATCATGGGAAAAATCATTGCATTGGCAAACCAGAAGGGCGGCGTGGGAAAGACAACGACCTGCATCAACCTGGCAGCGTCGCTCGCCACGCTGGAGAAAAACGTCCTTGTGGTCGATGCTGACCCGCAGGCCAACGCCTCATCGGGGCTTGGCATCGACATCAAGAAAGCCACATGCACAATCTATGAATGTCTCATAGACCAGGCCGACATAAACGAGGCCGTACAAAATACAGAGATAGACACGTTGAAGGTCATACCGTCGCACATAAATCTGGTGGGGGCAGAGATCGAGATGCTGAAGCTCAAAGGCCGCGAGAAGATAATGAAAGACATACTGGCCCCGATAAAGGACAGGTTCGACTACATACTGGTGGACTGCTCGCCGTCGCTGGGCCTCATCACGGTGAACGCACTGACGGCGGCAGACTCGGTCATCATTCCGGTGCAGGCCGAGTACTTCGCCCTTGAGGGAATCAGCAAGCTGCTGAACACCATAAAGATCATCAAGACACGCCTGAACCCGAGTCTGGAAATAGAGGGCTTCCTGCTGACGATGTACGACTCACGCCTGCGACAGGCCAACCAGATCTACGACGAAGTTAAGAGACACTTCCAGGAGCTGGTGTTCAAGACCGTCATACAGCGCAACGTGAAGCTCAGCGAAGCTCCGAGCTACGGACTGCCGGCCATCCTCTACGATGCCGACTCCAACGGAGCGAAGAACTACCTGCTGCTGGCTCAGGAGCTGGTGGAGCGCAACAAGGCGAAGGCGGCTCCTGCGGCAAAAGCCTGAGAGACCCACGCGGCGGCACCGGAAGCACGCCGGAGGCGCAAAGAAGAAAGGAAGAAGAATGAAACAGAAAAGAAGTGCCCTGGGGCGCGGACTCGACGCCCTGCTGAGCGTAGACAGCATAGAAACCGAAGGCTCGTCGTCGATAAGCGAGATTGAGCTGGACAAGATACACGTCAACCCCAACCAGCCACGGCGCGAATTCAACCCGGAGTCGCTGCGCGAACTGGCCGACTCCATCCGTGAGATTGGCATCATACAACCCATAACACTGCGCGAGGAGAGAAACGGCGAATACCAAATCATCGCCGGAGAACGTCGCTTCCGCGCCACGCAGATGGCGGGACTGACCACCATCCCTGCCTACATACGCACCGCCGACGACGAGAACGTCATGGAGATGGCTCTGATAGAGAACATCCAGCGCGAAGATCTGAACTCGGTGGAAATAGCACTGGCCTACCAGCATCTGTTGGATCAGTATGACCTGACACAGGAGAGACTGAGTGAGCGCGTCGGGAAGAAGCGTGCCACCATCGCCAACTACCTGCGCCTACTGAAGCTGCCGGCAGAGATACAGATGGGGTTGCAGAACAAGCAGATCGATATGGGGCACGCCCGCACATTAGTGACGCTGAACGACGCGAAGTTGCAGGTGAAGCTCTATCGCGAAATAATAGAGCACGGCTACTCCGTGCGCCACGTCGAGGAGATGGTGAAGGCTCTGCAAGACGGTGAGGCGGTGAAGAGCGGCAACCACAAGATCGAGCCGCGGCGCAGCCGTCTGCCCGAGGAGTATGACACGCTGAAGCAGCAGCTGACGGCGTTCTTCAAGACAAAGGTACAGCTGACGTGCTCGGACAAGGGGAATGGCAAGATCAGCATCCCCTTCAACAACGAGGAGGAGCTGGAACGCATAATGACGATATTCGACTCGCTGAGAGACAAATGACGCTGCTGCGACACACATACATCAGGATTTCGGCACTGACGCTGCTGGTGTGGCTCGCAGGATGGATGCCGTCAGGAGCATTGGCACAGGCTCCGCATGCAGCGATGCGCCGTGCCGGAGTGATTGCGGCGGACAGCACGCAGACAGTGCTGTCGCCGGACAGCCTGACGGTCGACAGCATCGAACGTGCCAACAGGCTGGAGATGGCAGGGATGGACTCGGCGGCAAGGATAGACGCGAACGCCGTGCCGCAAGACAATATGCCACAGGCCATCGGGAAGAAGCAGTTCATCCCTAACCCCACCAAGGCCACATGGCTGGCACTGGTAGCCCCCGGCGGCGGACAGATATATAACAGGAAGTACTGGAAGCTACCCATATTCTATGGCGGATTTGCGGGATGCACCTACGCCCTGACATGGAACAACCGCATGTATAAGGACTACTCGGCGGCCTACAAGGATGCGGTGAACGGCAACTGGAGTTCGAAGAACATCACCGACCTGCTGCCCGCGAACTATCTGCGCCGCACGTCGGAGAGCCAAATCACCGAGGTGCTGAAAAAGAGGAAGGATTTGTACCGCCGTTATCGCGATATGAGTATATTTGCCTTCATAGGAGTGTACCTGTTGTCGGTGGTCGATGCTTATGTGGATGCCGAGCTGTCGAACTTCGACATCACGCCCGACCTGAGCATGCGCATAGAGCCTGTGGTGGTGGGTACAGGCAGTCAAGGCATGAGCCTGCGCGACAAGTCGGTAGGCATGCAGTGTAGCTTCAGATTCTGACACACATATATATAATGTATAGAGTACACCAACAGTAATGACGAAAACGAGAAGACACATACTCCGGCTGTTCCTCTGCCTGGCATCGCTGATGCTCGGCACAGTCGGCGCAATGGCGCAAGAGCAACGGGAGGAGAGCGTCAGCGTGACCATGCGCGACAGCCTCGGCGTAGCCCGCACAGAGAGCATAGAACTGCCGCCAAGCATGACGTATCCCATAGACAGCCTGCTGGCAGAGTGGAAAGTAAAGACATACGTCAGTACGAACGAGGAGTGCAGCACCTCCAACGACAACCCACTGTTCAGCGACTCCATATACATCGACCGGCTGAGCCGCATGCCCACCGTCATCGAGATGCCCTACAACGAGATAGTGCGCGAATTCATAGACCAGTACACCGTGCGGCGGCGCAGCAGCGTGTCGCTGATGCTCAGCCTGTGCAACTTCTACGTGCCAATCTTCGAGGAGGCTCTCAACGCCTATAATCTGCCGTTGGAGCTTCGGTATCTGCCAATCATAGAGTCGGCATTGAACCCGAGGGCATCATCGCGGGCCGGAGCCAAGGGCTTGTGGCAGTTCATGCTGTCGACCGGCAAGCTGTACGGGCTGGAGAGCAACAGCCTGGTCGACGACCGTCAAGACCCCATCAAATCCTCATGGGCTGCAGCACGCTACCTGAAGGATATGTATGACATCTATCATGACTGGACACTGGTGATAGCGGCCTACAACTGTGGCCCCGGCAACGTGAACAAGGCCATCAGCCGTTCGGGAGGCAAGACCGACTACTGGGCGATCTACAACTACCTGCCACGGGAGACACGCGGATACGTTCCCTCATTCATAGCCGCCAACTACGTCATGACCTACTACTGCAAACATAATATCTGCCCCATGGACATGGAGATTCCGAGTGCCACGGACACGGTGCAGGTGAACCGGAACATTCATCTGCGGCAGATTGCAGAGGTATGCAGCGTGGACTACGAGGAGTTGCGCAGCCTCAATCCCCAATATAAGCGCGACATCATACCTGGGGACACAGGGCCGCAGACGTTGCGTCTGCCGCAGGATCTCGTGGGCACATTCCTCGAACGACAAGATTCGGTGGCTGCATACAAGGCGGCGGAGTACTTCAGGAATCGGCGCGTGGTGGCCGTTCCGGAGCAGAGCACACGCAGTAGCCGCAGCCGACAGAGCAACGCAGGCTCGTCGTCA
The DNA here is from genome assembly GCA_963639425.1 of Faecalibacterium prausnitzii. Lineage (GTDB taxonomy): Bacteria > Bacteroidota > Bacteroidia > Bacteroidales > Bacteroidaceae > Bacteroides. Next base: position 5,885 of record CAVHVD010000111.1, on the reverse strand, counting down.
TCGGCGGGCAACACGTCGGGTGCTACATATCACACCATACGTCGCGGCGAGACACTGTCGACAATAGCACAACGCTACGGCACGACCGTCAGCCGTCTGCGCAGCCTCAACGGGATAAGCGGCTCGAACATCACCGCCGGTAAGAAACTGCGAGTCAAATAACGGTCAACACCAAAACAGGGACTATATATAATAAGGTGTAACAGGCACGATGGAAGACAATCTGAGCGAGAAAGAAAGAGCCGAGGAGAAGATGATTCAGGACACGTTCCATGAATTGATAGACCACTACCTTGCGACTAAACACCGCAAGCGCGTGGAGATTATAACCAAGGCTTTCAACTTTGCATATCAGGCACACAAAGGCATACGCCGTCTGTCGGGCGAGCCGTACATCATGCACCCGCTGGCGGTGGCTCTGATCGTGTGCGACGAGATTGGGCTTGGCTCGACATCAATATGTTCGGCATTGCTGCATGATGTTGTGGAAGATACCGACTACACGGTAGAAGACATAGAGAACATCTTCGGCCCGAAGATAGCACAGATTGTAGACGGGCTGACGAAGATAGCGGGCGGTATCTTTGGCGAACATGCCTCGGCACAAGCAGAGAATTTCAAGAAGCTGCTGCTGACCATGAACGACGACGTGCGCGTGATCCTGATAAAGATCGCTGACCGTCTGCACAATATGCGCACGTTGGCATCGCAGCCTGCCAACAAGCAATACAAGATTGCCGGCGAGACGCTCTATCTCTATGCTCCGTTGGCCTACCGCCTGGGGCTGAACAAGATAAAGACCGAGCTGGAGAACCTGAGCTTCAAGTACGAACATCCCGAAGAGTATCAAGAGATAGAAGACAAGCTGCAACGTACAGCGGCAGAACGCGACAAGGTGTTTGCCGACTTCACTGCACCTATAAGGGACGCACTCGACAGAATGGGGCTGAAGTACAGCATCACGGCACGGGTGAAGACGCCCTATTCAATCTGGAACAAGATGCAGACCAAGCACGTGCCCTTCGAGGAAATCTATGACCTGCTGGCAGTGCGCATCGTGTTCGAGCCGACGAACAAGGAAGAGGAGCTGAACAACTGCTTCGACATCTATGTCAGTATATCCAAGATATACAAGCCACACCCAGACCGCATCCGCGACTGGGTGAGCCATCCGAAGGCGAACGGCTATCAGGCACTGCACGTCACACTGATGTCGAACGAGGGACAGTGGATCGAGGTGCAGATACGCAGTAAGCGAATGGACGACATTGCCGAACACGGATTCGCCGCGCACTGGAAGTATAAGGAAGGCGACGGCGGAGAAGACGAGAGCGAGCTGGACAAGTGGCTGACCACGATACGCGAGATTCTCGACGACCCGCAGCCGGACGCAATGGACTTCCTCGACACCATAAAGCTGAACCTCTATGCACAAGAGATTTTCGTCTTCACGCCGAAAGGTGAGATAAAGACGTTGCCGCAGAACTCCACCGCCCTTGACTTCGCCTTCTCGCTGCACACCGAGATTGGCGTGCACTGCATCGGAGCCAAGGTGAACCATAAACTGGTACCGCTTAGTCACAGGCTGAACAGCGGCGATCAGGTGGAGATACTGACGTCGAAATCACAGTATGTGCATCCTGAGTGGGAGGCCATAGTCAACACCGCCAAGGCACGTAGCAAGATAGCTTCTATTCTGCGCAGGGAGGCGAAGAAGAGCCAGCAGACGGGACTTGACAAACTCAACGAGTACCTGAAGAACGAGGGTATGTATGTCGACGATATGGTGTTGGAAAAGCTTCGGAAATTCCACAACGAGAAGACGAAGAACGACCTGCTTGCCGACATCGGTACCGGCAAGATAATACCAAGTGAGGCAGACCTGAACGAGATACGCGGCCGAAAGAACACCGGCTGGCGACGCTTCCTGCGTCTGCCGTTCGGCAACAACAAAGGCAAGGAGACCGCCGATGCCACCCAACAGGATGCGCAGAGCGCAGAACCGCAGAAGAAAATCAACACCAAGCAGGTGCTGAAGCTGACCGAAGATGCCATACAGACGAAGTACAAGATTGCAGACTGCTGTAACCCCATCCCCGGCGACGACGTGTTGGGATTTATAGACGAGAACAACAACATCATCATACACAAGCGACAGTGTCCCGTGGCGGTGAAGCTGAAGAGCAGCTACGGCAACAGAATACTTGCAACGCAGTGGGACACAAAGAAGCAACTGACGTTCCTGGTCAACATCAGTCTCAAGGGCATAGACCGCATTGGCCTGATCAACGATGTGACGCAGGTCATCTCGCGACAGCTGAACGTGAACATCAAGAAACTGACCATTGAGACCGACCAAGGCGTGTTTGAAGGACATATAGAGCTGTATGTCCACGACGTAGACGACGTGAACGCCATCATAAATAATCTAAAGAAGATAAACGACATTCAGGAAGCCGGACGCGAATGACGACGGCACCGTGAGACGACATCCACGAAGCCACTCACTCGGCATCGGCACTGTCGCCCTGCCTCATGTCCTCATCCGCCAGCTTGTCTGCCAGGCGGTTTATTTGGTCGTATGTGAACGAATCAAGCGCATCACGCATCTCTGCCAGCTGTCGACGCACGTCCGTGAGACGTTGCAGTATCTCTGCGTCACGCGACACATTGGTGCGGTTCACTCGCAGGCGGTCGCGTGCTCCCTGTATGGTCAGCCCCTGCACCTTCACCAAATGGTGTATCAGACGTATTTGTTCGATGTCGCCTTGGGTATAGCGTCTGATGCCTCTGGCACCCTTGTCAGGGTTCAGCTTCGGAAACTCCTTCTCCCAAAAGCGCAGTGTCGACTCGTTCAGGTCGAACATGTCCGCCACCTCACCTATAGAATAGTATAACTTCAAGTTCTGTTTCCTCCCATCGTTTCACGTCTTCCCCGCATCCACATTGCCTGTTGCATCCACAACGGGCTGTAGAGCCTCATTTTTACGTCGGCACGGACAAAAGTAATAAAAAGAACAGCTATCTTTGCGCAGTTTTTACAAAAAGAGATACTATGTTGACCGCAAATGAGATAAGGGATTCCTTTACAGGCTTCTTCGAAAGTAAGGGACACCACAAAGTGCCCTCCGCTCCAATGGTAATCAAAGACGATCCGACACTGATGTTCACCAATGCCGGAATGAATCAGTTCAAGGACATCATCCTCGGCAACCGCCCTGCCCAGTGGCGACGTGTCACAGACTCGCAGAAGTGCCTCCGCGTCAGCGGCAAGCACAACGACCTTGAGGAAGTCGGACACGACACGTATCACCACACCATGTTCGAGATGCTTGGCAACTGGTCCTTTGGAGACTACTTCAAGAAAGAGGTCATCGGCTGGGCGTGGGAATACCTGACAGAAGTGCTCAAGCTCAATCCCGCCGACCTCTACGCCACGGTGTTCGAGGGTGCCACCGACGAGGGTCTGGAGCGCGATGACGAGGCAGCCGGATACTGGGCACAGTTCCTGCCTGCCGACCACATCATCAACGGCAACAAACACGACAACTTCTGGGAGATGGGCGACACAGGCCCATGCGGTCCGTGCTCGGAGATCCATCTCGACTCACGCACGCCGAAAGAGAAAGCACAGACACCCGGCTGCGAGCTGGTGAACAAGGATCATCCGCAAGTCATTGAGATATGGAACCTCGTCTTCATGCAGTACAACCGCAAGGCCGACCATTCCCTTGAGCCACTGCCGGCACGTGTCATCGACACAGGCATGGGCTTCGAGCGTCTGGTACGCGCGTTGCAGGGCAAGCACTCCAACTACGACACCGACATCTTCCAACCGATAATCAGGGAGATATGCCGTCTCTCAGGACTGGAATACGGCAAGAACGAGCAGACGGATGTGGCAATGCGTGTCGTTGCCGACCATCTGCGAGCCATAGCCTTCTCCATTGCCGACGGACAGCTGCCAAGCAACGCCAAGGCGGGCTACGTCATCCGCCGCATCCTGCGCCGCGCTACGCGCTATGCCTACACATTCCTCGGACAGAAAGAGGCATTCATCTACAAACTCGTGCCTGTACTCATACGCGAGATGGGCAGGGCATATCCCGAGCTCGAGGCACAGCGCGAGCTTATCGTAAAGGTGATGAAGGAGGAAGAAGACTCTTTCCTGCGCACGCTCGACAAGGGAATCAGCCTGCTCAGCAAGGCCATGACCGATGTGAAAGCTGTCGGCAAAGCAGAGCTTGACGGCGTGCAGGCATTCACGCTGTTCGACACCTACGGTTTCCCGCTCGACCTTACCGAGCTGATATGCCGTGAGAACGGCCTGTCTGTGGATCAACAACAGTTCGACGAGGAGATGCAGAAGCAGAAGCAGCGTGCACGCAATGCCGCAGCTGTGGAGACGGGCGACTGGATCACCCTGCGCGAAGGCGAGCCGCAGTTTGTGGGCTACGACTACAGCGAGCACGAATGTCACATACTGCGCTACCGCAAGGTGACGCAGAAGAAGAGCAGCTTCTATCAGATTGTGCTCGACTATACGCCGTTCTATGGCGAGATGGGCGGTCAGGTAGGCGAGAGCGGTGTGCTGGTCAGTGAGCACGACACGGTCGACATCATCGACACCAAACGTGAGAACGGCATCAGCGTGCACATAGCCAACAAGATGCCCGAACATCCGGAGGCCGACTTCATGGCGTGCGTCGACACCGCAAAGCGCAGTGCCAGTGCCGCCAATCACTCGGCGACGCACCTGCTCGATGCGGCTCTGCGACAGGTGCTTGGCACACACGTGGAACAGAAAGGCTCATACGTGTCGCCCGACGTGTTGCGCTTCGACTTCTCGCACTTCCAGAAGGTGACCGACGAAGAGATACGCGCGGTCGAGCGCATGGTCAACGAGAAGATACGCCTGAACCTGCCGTTGCAGGAGCACCGCGACGTGCCGATAGACGAAGCGCGGAAGCTCGGTGCGATAGCCCTCTTCGGCGAGAAATACGGCGACAAGGTGCGCGTGGTTCAGTTTGGCGACAGCATGGAGCTGTGCGGCGGCATACATGTAAGCTCCACAGGAGCCATAGGTATGTTCAAAATCGTCAGCGAGAGCAGCGTCGCCGCCGGAGTGCGCCGCATAGAAGCCATCACGGGCGGCAAGCTCGAGGAAGCCATCTACATGATGGAAGATACGCTGAGGGGCATACGTGCGTTGTTCAACAATGCCCCCGACCTGACAGGCGTGCTCAAGAAGTACATTGATGAGCACGACGAGATGAGGAAGGAGATCGAGCACTTCCAGACGGAAGCGGTCGGCAGGCTGAAGGACAAGTTAGTGAGCAACGCTGAGAAGAGAAACGGCGTAACGCTTGTCAAGGGCATACTGCCGATGACACCTGACCAGGCCAAGAACCTCGTGTTCAAGATCCGCGAAGCCGTACCCGACGACCTGTTCTGCGTCATCGGCACCGTCGACAACGACAGACCGCTGATAAGCGTCATGGCGAGCGACAACCTTGTGAAAGAACGCGGCATCAACGCCGGTCAGTTGGTGCGCGAAGCAGGAAAGCTGATACAGGGCGGAGGAGGCGGACAGCCACACTACGCCACCGCCGGAGGCAAGAAAGCCGACGGGCTGAGCCAGGCCGTAGAGAAGGTAATCGAGCTGGCCAACCTGTAAAGGCGCACGCGCCACAATCATCCCACACAACAAGGCACAACCACCGCTCTGTGGACGTACGTTCACAGAGTTGTGGCTGTACGTCCACGGAGCTATGGTTGTACGTCCACGGACTTGTGGCTGTACGTCCATAGATCTGTGCTTTCTATGTTTCCATCCAACTATTTTGACCATTATTTTTGTATCATGCAGGGATTCTATATTCAGG
>CAVHVD010000110.1:0-17913 GCA_963639425.1 Faecalibacterium prausnitzii | reverse complement strand
AAGTCCTTTGCTTATTATGCGGCTCCGCCGCAATCCTCGGCAAACTTAGAGGTTGAACGTCCACAGCAGCCCGTCACGCCGACAGCACAAAAGAGCATGCCGCACCGCCGACGGACGGCCGACGACACGCACATCGCAAAAAGAGCGGGCAGCTTCACAGCCGCCCGCTCTCTACTTAACCTAAACCTTAACTATGAAAAAATCTAATTTTACGTGAAGATCACTCTTCCGTCCGCAAAGGACTGACATTTTCGCCACTCTGCAAAGCCTCAAACCGTGAAAATGAAAGTTATTAACTCTTTTTTGCAATAAACAAGAAGTACAGACCCCGTTTCGGCGTACAAATTCACTTTTTAACCACACGTGGGCTTTCGCCCTCAAACTTGCACTATCTTTGCAGCCGGAAACCAGTTACATGACAACAGACATGAGAGAAGAGATAGAAGCAGACTCAAAATCTGCAACTGCCGACGACAAAAAGCTGTTCATCGAGACCTATGGCTGCCAGATGAACGTTGCCGATAGCGAAGTGGTGGCATCCATCATGCAGATGGCCGGCTACAGCGTCACCGACAGCCTCGACGGTGCCGACGCAGTGTTCCTGAACACCTGCTCGGTGCGCGACAATGCCGAGCGCAAGATCTACAACCGGCTTGAGACGCTGAACGCCATGCGCAAGCGGCACCCGCTTATTATTGGCGTGCTGGGCTGCATGGCCGAGCACGTGAAGGACGAGCTGATAGAGCAGCACCACGTCGACCTCGTGGCAGGCCCCGATGCCTATATGGATCTGCCGGAGCTGATCGCCGCCGCCGAGCAGGGCGAAAAGGCAATAAACGTCCAGCTGTCGAAGACCGAGACCTATCGCGACATCATCCCCTCGCGCATCTGTGGCAATCACATCTCGGGCTTCGTGTCGATAATGCGCGGGTGCAACAACTTCTGCACCTACTGCATCGTGCCATACACACGCGGACGCGAGCGCAGCCGCGACATCGAGAGCATACTGGCAGAGGTCGCCGACCTTGCCGACAAGGGATACAAGGAGGTGACGCTGCTCGGGCAGAACGTCAACTCATACCTCTACCAACGTCCTGACGGCATGACGGTCAGCTTCCCCCAGCTGCTGCGCACCGTCGGCGAGACCTTCCCAACGGTACGTGTGCGCTTCACCACATCGCATCCCAAGGACATGAGCGACGAGACGCTGCACGTCATTGCCGACGTGCCCAACGTCTGCAAGCACATACACCTGCCCGTGCAGAGCGGCAGCGACCGCATCCTGAAACTGATGAACCGCCACTACGACCGTGAGTGGTACATGGGGCGCGTCGAAGCCATACGCCGCATCATCCCCGACTGCGGCCTGTCGACCGACATCTTCTGCGGCTTTCACTCCGAGACCGAGGAAGACCACCTGTTGTCCCTCTCGATAATGGAAGAGTGCGGCTACGACTCGGCATTCATGTTCAAATACTCCGAGCGTGCGGGCACCTATGCGTCGAAGCACATGCCCGACGACGTGCCCGAGGATGTCAAGATCCGTCGCCTCAACGAGATAATCGCGTTGCAGAACCGCCTGTCGGCAGAGGCCAACGCCCGCAGCGTCGGACACGTATATGAGGTGCTGGCAGAAGGACGGTCGAAGCGGTCGGCCGACCAGCTGTATGGGCGCACGGAACAGAACCGCGTGGTGGTCTTCGACAAGGGCACGCACCACGTCGGCGACCTTGTCACGTGCCGCATCACAGACTCCACGTCGGCAACGCTGATCGGTGAGGAAGTAAGGGGCTGACCGTTTGCTTAAACTTCCTTAAATATCCGCGTGAGCACCGAACTTATCTGTACTTTTGCGCCAAATTACGGTGTGGTGTGCCCCGACTGTGACAGGGAGGGCAGACACACTCCGTGCATGCGTTGACGAGCGATGGAGACCATTGACATCAGATACTGTCCGCTATGCGGCAGCCGACACATCGAGGAAGCCTTCGTGTGCGTCGACCGCTATGCCAGCGGCGAGGCGTTCCACGTCCGCCGGTGTGCCGGTTGCGGGTTCCTCTTCACGGGCGATGCCCCTGTCGAGGCCGAGATTGGGCGTTACTATGAGTCGCCCGACTACATCTCGCACACCGATACCGACCGTGGCGTGGTGAACACCGTCTACCATTGGGTGCGCAGCTACATGCTGCGCCGCAAGGCAGGGCTGGTGCGACGGCTGAGCGGCAGGACACACGGGAGGTTGCTCGACATCGGCAGCGGCACGGGCTACTTTGCCGATGCCATGACACGGCGACGCTGGCAGGCCGACACGATAGAAAAGAATGCCACGGCACGCGCCTTCGCGCGGCAGAAGTTCGGCCTCGACACATGGACGGAGGATGCCTACGCCACGATTGCCGACGGTACGTATGACGTCATAACGCTGTGGCACGTCATGGAGCACATCGAGCGCATCAACGACCTGTGGGACGGCCTTCACCGATGGCTCAAGGACGACGGCCTGCTGCTGGTGGCCGTGCCCAACTGCGGCAGCTACGACGCACAGCATTACAGGGAGGACTGGGCCGCCTACGACGTGCCGCGCCATCTGTGGCACTTCACGCCGGACACTATGGAGCGGTTTGCAAGGAAGTGGGGCTTCAGGCTCACGGCTGTCAGGCCGATGCCTTTCGATGCCTTCTATGTATCGATGCTGACGGAACAGCACTTAGGACACAAGCTGAGCTTCGTGCGCGGCATGCTGACAGGCACAAGGGCGTTGCTGGCATCGTTGCGGGACAAGAGGAAGAGCAGCTCGCTGATATACGCTTTTGAAAAGGAATGACGCTGAGACACACATACAGTATATGAGGAAGAGGAAGAAAAGACGTTTCGGCATGCAGGCAGTGACGGCAACGATAAGCACCACGCTGGTGCTGCTGCTGGTGGGCATGGTGACATTCCTCGTCCTTGCCGCACACAACATGTCGGGCTATGTCCGCGAGAACATGAGCCTGACGGCGGAGATTGACGGCGGACAAAGCGAAGCAGATATGTTCAGGCTGAAGGCAGAGGTGGAGGCGATGCCGTTTGCGCGGTCAGTGCAGTATATCTCCAAGGAGCAGGCGCGCCACGAATACGTGCAGGCCATGGGGGCAGACCCGCAGAAGTTCCTCGAGTATAACCCCCTGCCGGCCATGCTTGAAGTGAAGCTGAACGCTGCCTATGCCAACACAGACAGCCTGACGACCGTGGCAGGACAGCTCGGAGCCGACAAGCGGATAAGCCGTGTGGAGTATCAGGAAGACCTGATGGACGTGGTGAACAGGAACATACGCACGGTGAGCATCGCACTTGTTGCATTAGCTGCCGTGCTGACGCTGATTTCGTTCGCGCTGATAAGCAACACCGTGCGCCTGGCCATGCACTCGCAACGCTTCCTGATATACACCATGAAACTGGTGGGTGCAAGCCCCGCGTTCATAAGGCGTCCGTTCATGCGGCGCAACTTCATGATCGGGCTGGCGGCGACGGCGACAGCCGACGTACTGCTGTGGGCGGCGGCCTACTGGGCTGTGGGCATTGAGCCACAGCTGTCTACGGTCGTGACCGCCGACACCATGCTGGCCGTGTCGGGCGTGGTGCTGGCGTTCGGACTGACGATAACGATGCTGTGTGCCTATATGTCGACAAGCAGGTACATCGGCATGAAGGCGAGCGACCTCTATTATATATAGGAGAGAAGTGAGAGAAGATTGACCTTGAAAAGAAGAAACAACAACGAATATGAAGAAGGATAATTTCGCTTTCGACAAGACAAACCTCATCATGATAGCCATCGGCGTGGCGGTCGTGGTTGTGGGATTTCTGCTGATGACCGGCGCGGCATCCACGTCCGAACACTTCGAGCCGGACATCTTCAGCGCACGGCGCATCAAGGTGGCACCGCTGGTGTGCCTCGCCGGTTTTCTGTTCATGATCTATGCCGTCGTGCGCAAGCCCAAGGACAACGGCAACGGGAAAACGCGTGAGGAGTGATGATGGACGAGCTGAATATCCTCCAGACCATAGTCATTGCCATCGTCGAGGGACTGACGGAGTTCCTGCCGGTGTCGTCGACGGGGCACATGATCATTGCCGAAGCTCTGCTTGGCGTGCAGAGCACACCGTTTGTAAAGGCCTTCACCGTAATCATCCAGTTCGGAGCCATCCTGTCTGTGGTGTGTCTGTACTGGAGGCGTTTCTTCTACCCCGAGACCATGAAGACGAAAGGCTACACGTGGTGGCAGGCCATTTGGCGTTTCTATCTGAAGCTGATCGTCGGCGTGCTGCCGGCGGTCGTCGTGGGTCTGCTGCTTGGCGACTTCATCGACGAGAACCTTGAATCCGTGGAGCTGGTGGCCGTCATGCTGGTTGTTGGCGGCGTGTTCATGCTCTTCTGCGACCGCATATTCAACAAGGGTTCGGAGGACACTCCCGAGACATACAGGCGGGCATTCATCATCGGCTTGTACCAGTGCATCGCGGCTGTGCTCCCCGGCACGTCACGGTCGATGGCGACAATCGTCGGCGGTATGCAGCAGCGTCTTACGCGCAAGGCGGCGGCGGAGTTCTCGTTTTTCCTTGCCGTGCCCACGATGTTCGGGGCCACGTGCAAGAAAGTATGGGATCTGATTGACGACGGTGGCGGTGCCAATCTTCTGCTTGAGGGCAACCACATGCTGCTGCTCATCATTGGCAATGCCGTGGCGTTCGTCGTCGCCGTGGCAGCGATAAAGTTCTTCATCGCCTACGTCGCCAAGTACGGTTTCAAGGCTTTCGGGTGGTATCGCATACTGATAGGTGGCGTGATACTCGTGGCGTTGGCCGTCGGAGCCGACCTGAACATTATGTGATGCCGCGGGGTGGAGAAGGAGAAGAAGCCGGACATTTGGAGAGGAAGAAGATGCTGGATTTTGAAGAAGGAGAGGTGCTGTACTTCGACAAGCCATACGGATGGACGTCGTTCAGCGTGGTGAAGACCGTGCGGCATTTCATCTGCAAACGCCTGGGGCTGCCGCAGAGAGGGCTGAAGGTCGGCCATGCCGGGACGCTCGACCCGCTGGCGACGGGCGTGATGACCGTATGCACGGGGCGTGCGACGAAGATGATTGAGTCGCTGCAAGGTGAGACCAAGGAGTATGTTGCCGCGCTGTGCCTGGGCGCAACAACGCCGTCGTTCGACATGGAACACGAGGTTGACCGCACCTATTCCACGGAGCACATCACGCGAGAGCGCGTGGAGCAGTGCCTGCGACAGTTCGTTGGCACCATCGAGCAAGTGCCACCGGCCTTCTCGGCGTGCAACGTCAACGGCAAGCGTGCCTACCTGCGTGCCCGCAAGGGCGAGGCGGTGGAGCTGAAGCCCAAGACGCTGGTCATCGACGACATCGAGCTGCTGGACTACGCCATGCCCGCGATAACGATCCGCGTGACGTGCAGCAAGGGCACGTACATCCGCGCTCTGGCGCGCGACATCGGTGAGGCTCTGGGGTCGGGCGCGTACCTGACGGGGCTGCGGCGCACGCGCGTGGGCGACGTCACGGTGGAGCAGTGCCAGCGTCCCGAGGACTTTGAGCGGTGGCTCTGCGCACAAGAGGTCGCTCCACACCAGGAGAAAGAGACAAGAACAGAGGAGAAAGAAACAAAAAAGGACAATATATAAGACACATGAAACTATCACAATTCAACTACCAACTGCCGCAGGACAGGATTGCCCAGTACCCGGCGGACTATCGCGACGAGGCGCGTCTCATGGTCCTGCACCGCAGGACAGGAGAGATCGAACACAGGGTATTCAAGGAGATACTGGACTATTTCGACGACAAGGACGTGTTCATTTTCAACGACACAAAGGTGTTTCCCGCGCGTCTCTACGGCAACAAGGAGAAGACCGGAGCGCGCATTGAGGTGTTCCTGCTCAGGGAGCTGAACGCCGACATGCGGCTGTGGGACGTGCTCGTCGACCCGGCACGCAAGATACGCATCGGCAATAAGCTCTACTTCGGCGAGGACGACGCGATGGTGGCAGAGGTGATAGACAACACCACCTCGCGCGGACGGACGCTGCGTTTCCTCTACGACGGGCCCCACGACGAGTTCAAGAAGGCACTCTACGCCCTGGGCGAGCCGCCGCTGCCGCACGAGACAATCCACCGCGGTGCCGAGCCGGAGGACACGGAGAACTTCCAGTCCATCTTCGCCCGCAACGAGGGCGCGGTGACGGCTCCCACGGCCAATCTGCACTTCAGCCGCGAGCTGATGAAGCGGCTGGAGATTAAGGGCATCGACATTTCCTTCCTGACGCTGCATGCCGGACTGGGCAATTTCCGCCCCATCGACGTGGAGGATCTCACGAAGCACAAGACGGATTCCGAGCAGGCCATCATCCCTGAAGCCACGGCGGAGAGCGTCAACAGAGCCATCGACAGCGGGCACCAGGTGTGCGCCGTAGGCACGACGGTGATGCGCGCCATCGAGAGCAGCGTCAGCACCGACGGGCACCTGAAGCCCTTCGACGGCTGGACAAACAAGTTCATCTTCCCGCCCTACGAGTTCTCCATCGCCAACGCCATGGTCTCCAACTTCCAGCTGCCGCTGTCGACGCTGCTCATGATGACCGCCGCCTTCGGTGGCTACGACCAGGTGATGGCAGCATACCACGTGGCACTGAAGGAGGGCTACCGCTTCGGCACCTACGGCGACGCCATGCTCATAACCGACAAATAAGGGCCTGGCCGTGAGCACAGTCATGAGGCGGCTGTACGTGGGACTGGGGTCGAACCTCGGCGACAGGAGGCAGAACATCCTCCGCGCCGCGACGATGATAGCGAGTCAGATAGGGACGCGAGTCGCCCTGTCTGACTTTTTCGAGACCGCACCGTGGGGCTTCGCCACGCCCAACAGCTTCCTCAACGCCGCCATGTCCGTCGACACCACCCTCGCGCCGCAGCAGATCCTACGGCGCACGCAGGACATAGAGCGCGCCCTCGGACGCACCGCCAAGTCCGCGGCAGGACGCTATGCCGACCGCACCATAGACATCGACCTCCTGCTCTATGGCGACCTGACGCTGGCGACAGACAGCCTCATCATCCCCCACCCCCTCATGCACCGCCGTCTGTTCGTCCTCGAGCCGCTCGCGCAGATAGCACCCCGCGCCATGCATCCCCTGCTGTGTCAGACCGTGGCACAGCTGCTCGCCGCGCTGAAGGCCGAAGCCCCCACCCCCTGACTCCGCGACACCAATCCCCACACTCCGAGACCTGCACCCACGGGCGGGTCTCGTGCTTTCTGCGCACCCCGCAGCACCCGTGCGGGGCGTGCCGTCTCCATTTTTTGCCCGACGGCACTTTGCCGTCTCACCACTGTGCGCTACCTTTGCGCCACATTAGGAAAAAGAAAGTGGAGAGATTTGAGTAGCTTGCAACCACGAGAAAAAAATGCTAAAAGACATCTTCTGAGTTTCTACTCTCATACCCATCCCCTTCTGTGTAAGTTTAACTCATAACACTCTAAAAAGAAATGGGATATTTGTTCACATCAGAGTCCGTCTCCGAAGGCCATCCCGACAAGGTGGCCGACCAGATTTCCGACGCCATCCTCGACAAACTCCTGGCCTACGACCGCAATGCCAAGGTGGCATGCGAGACGCTGGTCACCACCGGACAGGTCGTCCTCGCCGGTGAGGTGAAGACAAAGGCATACATAGACATGCCGCTGGTGGCGCGTGGTGTCATCCGTCGCATAGGCTACACCCGTGGCGAGTACATGTTCGAGAGCAACTCATGCGGCGTGCTCAGCGCGATCCATGAGCAAAGCCCCGACATAAACCGCGGCGTGGAGCGCGGCACACCCCTGGAGCAGGGTGCCGGCGACCAGGGCATGATGTTCGGCTACGCCACGAACGAGACGGAGAACTACATGCCGCTGTCGCTCGACCTCGCGCACCGCATCCTGCGGGTGCTCGCGGACATACGCCGCGAAGGGCGTGAGATGACATACCTGCGCCCCGACGCCAAGAGCCAGGTCACCATCGAGTACGACGACAACAACCGCCCCGTGCGCATCGACACCATCGTGGTGTCGACACAGCACGACGAGTTCATCCAGCCCGCGGACAGCACGCCGCAGGCACAGGCACAGGCCGACAGCGACATGCTCGCCGCCATCCGTCGCGACGTCATCAGCGTGCTGATGCCCCGCGTCATGGCCTCTATCCACTCCGACAGCGTGCTGCGGCTGTTCAACGACAGCATAACATACTTCGTCAACCCCACGGGAAAGTTCGTCATCGGCGGGCCTCACGGCGACACCGGACTGACGGGACGCAAGATAATCGTGGACACCTACGGCGGCAAAGGCGCGCACGGCGGAGGCGCATTCTCCGGAAAAGACCCGAGCAAGGTCGACCGCAGTGCCGCCTATGCCGCGCGCCACATAGCGAAGAACATGGTGGCAGCAGGCATCGCCGACGAGATGCTGATACAGCTGTCCTACGCCATCGGCGTGGCACGCCCCGTCAGCATCTTCGTCAATACCTATGGCACGAGCCACGTCAACGCCGGTGACGGAGAGATAGCAGCGCGCATCGGCGAGCTGTTCGACCTGCGGCCACGAGCCATCGAGGAGCGGCTGAAGCTGCGCAACCCCATCTATGAGGAGACGGCGGCATACGGGCACATGGGGCGCGAGCCGCGCACCGTCACCAAGCATTTCCATTCGGACTATGAGGGCGATGTCGACATAACGGTGGAGCTGTTCACGTGGGAGAAGCTCGACCGCGTGGAAGAGATACGCAAAGCCTTCGGGCTGGAGTAGGAAATCTCCCTGCCCGTGCGGGGCAAAAGGCAAGGCTCTACGACGATGGACGGACGGAACATAGTGATGAACTTCAGTCATGCGTATGAGGAAAACCGCTTCATGCGCTCGCCAGCATTCGAGTGGATGGACTGCAGCAGCCTTGACGGCACGAACTGCTATCTCGACGGCGCGGCCGCCACAGTGCTGAGGAAGCGGCTGTCGGCCCACGGCTGCGGGGGCACGCACTGGATAGATTCCGGCGACTATCACTACATGACGAAGCTATGGACAGACATGGCGACAGAGCCGTTCACGCTGGTGGTGTTCGACCATCATCCCGATATGCAGCGGCCGTTGTTTCCGGAAATGCTGTCGTGCGGCAGCTGGCTGAGGGCAGCTCTTGAGGACAACCGTCTCCTGGAGCGCGCATACCTGCTCGGCGTGGCGGACGCTCTGACGGGGGAATGTGCGGGCTTCGAAGACCGGTTGCACGTCGTGACGGAGAGCGAAATCGCGCATGCCGCGGTGCCGGACTGGGGGGCGGAACAGGCGATATACCTGTCGGTGGACAAGGATGTCTTCGGGCGCGACGAGACCGTGACCAACTGGGATCAGGGAATACTGAGCATGGGACGCTTCCGCGAGTTTGTCGACGCACTCGCAGACTGCCGCATAATAGGGGTGGACATCTGCGGCGAAGATGCGGCGGCAGCGGCAAACAACATCGACGACAAGCTGAAGAACGAGGCATTCAACGAACGCCTGTACGGACTGATACGCGACAAACTGATTAAGGAATAAAGGACTTCCGAGATGAATAGAATAGAGAAAGTGAGCGTCTACTGTGCATCGAGCACAGCCATAGCACGGGAATACTTCGACGATGCCCGCGAGCTGGGACGGCTCCTGGCGAGGAACGACATGGAGCTGGTCTACGGCGGAGGAGCGGCAGGACTGATGGGTGCCGTCGCCGATGCCGTGAAGGACAACGGCGGACGGGCCACGGGAGTGATACCGCACTTCATGGTAGAGCGGGAGTGGCTTCGGGGCGGACTGGATAAGGTGATAAAGACAGACACCATGAGCGAGCGCAAGAGCATCATGGCCAGCCTGGGCGACGCAGCCGTGGCACTGCCGGGAGGGCCGGGAACCTTCGATGAGTTGATGGAGATTATCGCGCTCAAGAAGCTGGGACTGTACAGGAAACCGATAGCGATACTCAACACCCGCGGATACTATGACCCGCTGGTGGAGATGCTGAAGCGCAGCATGGAGGAGCACTTCATGAGCGAACGCTACCGCTCCAGGCTGGTGTGCGTGGCGGCAACCCCCGCAGAAGTCATGGACATGATGCTCAATGAGCCGCCCTACGACGAGGCGGTGGACGAATATGTCGTGATATGAAATGATGACGCTGCTGCCGACAATCGCCATGCTTACCGTGCGGGGCATACCCCTGCCCCAGCCCGCCGTGGAGCACAACACCGTCACGTTGCTGATGCTGTGCTGCTGCTTCTTCAGCATAATGGTGCTCACCAGATGCCGCACCATGTTGGCAGAAGACTTCAAGACACTCTTCCTGATGCGCAACAGAACCCGCAACTCGCTGTTCAACCTGCCCACGGTGGCAGACCGCCGACTGCGGGCGATGCTGGTGCCGCAAGTCTGCATATTGGTGGCGGTGTACATCTATTTCATGTATCACGCCCTGCATCCCGAGCAGACACCACACCGTCCTTTCCTGCCGTGGATAGGGCTGTACAGCGTGTGCTGCCTGCTCTATATCGTCGTCAAAAGAGCGGCGTATGCCATCGTCGGATGGGTGTTCCTTGACCGGCGCAAGGTCAGAAATTGGATGCAAACCCACACGGTTCTGCTCCGCCTCACGTCCCTCACGATGTTGCCAGCAGCTCTGATTGCGACCGTTTTCTGCACAGATTTCACCCTCATGGTGCGCGCCGGACTGGCACTTATCCTGCTCTTCAAGCTACTGATATTATTCAAGTGGATAAAGCTTTTTTGTGATAAAACCTATGGCTATATCCCAATATGTGTGTACTTTTGTGCCCTTGAAATTATACCCCTTTTCTATATGGTCATTGGTATAATGAAGTTGAACGATTTTGTGGTATTTTAATTTTTAAGACAGCGTGGAAATAAAGAGAATATTAGTTTCACAGCCCAAGCCGGCAACCGAGAAATCTCCTTACTACGACATCGCAAAGAAATACAGCGTCGACATTGTGTTCAAGCCGTTCATCAAGGTGGAAAGGCTATCTGCCAAAGAGTTCAGGCAGCAGAAAATATCCATCCTGGATCATACAGCCATAATCTTCACTTCAAGACATGGCATTGACCATTTCTTCCACCTGTGTGAGGAGCTGCGCGTCGCCATTCCGGAGACAATGAAGTATTTCTGCATCACGGAGACCGTGGCACTGTACATACAAAAGTACGTGCAGTACCGCAAGCGCAAGGTCTTCTTCGGCAGCACGGGCAAGTTCGACGACCTCATGCCGCAGATCATCCGTCACAAGACGGAGAGGTACTTCATCCCGATGTCCGATGTCCACAACGACGACATCAAGAACCTGCTCGACAAGAGCAACATCAAGCACACCGAGGGCGTGATGTATCGCACCGTTAGCACCGACTTCACACCGGAAGAGATCCATTCCTACGACGTGCTGATGTTCTTCAGTCCGGCGGGAGTGGCATCCTTGCTCAAGAACGACCCCGACTTCGACCAGGGCAACATAAAGATCGGCACACTGGGTTCCGTCACGGCACAGGCGGTGAAGGATGCAGGCCTGCGTCTTGACTTCTCCGCACCCAATCCCAAGGCTCCTTCGATGACGGCAGCCTTGGATCTGTTCCTGAAGGAGCAGACGGAAGCCACCGCCGCGGAGGGCTGACACGCTATGCCCCACACGCTGTCAAAAGCCGAGCGGCTGAACCAGAGAAAGATCATAGGGAAGATGTTTAGGGGCGGTGCCCGCTCTTTCACGGTCTTCCCTCTGCGCGTAGTATATATGGAGGCAACAGACGACCTCCGTGCGCCGGTGGCCATGATGACAAGTGTGTCGAAACGCTACTTCAAGCACGCCGTCAGGAGAAACCGCGTGAAGAGACAGATACGTGAGGCATACAGGCTCAACAAAGACAGTCTTGCAGACTTCGCCACCGCGAACAACAGGAAGATAGCCGTCGACTTCATCTATCTGTCCGACCGCTTGTTCGACACCACGTTCATCACGAAGAAGGTCTGCACAGCCCTCTCAATCATTGAGGAGAGACTGCAAGCCGCAATGCAGGAGCCATGACGATGGGATTTCTCAGAGACATCCTGTCGCAGCTGCTGTTGCTGCCCATCTACTTCTACCGGCGGTTCATCTCGCCCATGACAGGGCCTTCGTGCCGATTCACACCCACATGCTCACAATATGCTGTCGAGGCAATAAAGAAGCACGGCCCCTTCAGAGGACTGTATCTTGCCGTGCGGCGCATACTCCGCTGCCACCCCTGGGGCGGCTCAGGATATGACCCTGTGCCATGAACATCATTGACATACACTCCCACGCGCTGCATGACGATGCCATCGTCAACAGCTACCCCGACAGCTTCCGTCCGCTGTCGGGCTATTACTACTCCGTCGGCATACACCCCTGGCACATACAGACGGCAGACATCGGCACACAGGAAGCCCTGCTGCGCACCGCAGCCACCCACCGGCAGGTGGTTGCCATCGGCGAGGCGGGACTGGACAAGCTGGCCGCCGGCTTCGGAGACAGGCAGGAGGACATATTCAAGTTTCAGTGTGCATTGGCGGAGGAGATGCAGAAACCGCTCATAGTGCATCTCGTCCGAGCTGTCGACGAGCTTCTGCGCATACGCTCGGCGGTCAAGCCCGCCGTCCCCTGGATTGTCCACGGCTTCCGTGGCGGCCCGAAGCTGGCGGAGCAGCTGTTGCGGCACGGGATGTACATCTCTTTCGGCACGAGATACAACGCAGCAGCCATGCGCGCGGTGCCCTGCAACCGCATGTTTCTCGAGACAGACGACAGCAATGCAGACATACATTCCCTCTACGAAGAAGCATCAAGCGTCATGGGCTGCACCGCGCCGGAGCTACAAGACAGCCTGCGCCGAAACATCCGTGACATTTTCTTCAAGGGCTAAGACTGACTTTAATAACCCTGCAACCGCAAATAGCATCAGTCGCCGTTACCCACACTTGCGACTGTTATGAATGCTGTTGTGCCATTTATTAGACATAAATGTTGTCTTTAGATCAACTCATGTCCTTTCATATCGTTCGTTGTGAAACGACTTATGATATTATCTGACACAATTCTTATCAGCCAACATAAGTTCTCTTATTATATTTCTCTTTGGCTTGCCTGCCTCGTCGACGGTTGGATATAGGGATCTTGTCAGAGGAAGAAGCGTTGGTACTCACTTTCGAAATTAGGGGTGAAGATACCTTTCCCGATGTTTGAGGTAATCTCGTCTTTCGTCCAGAAACGGCCTCCGCTCAATTCGTCCTTGTTTGTACGGATGTCTCCATCGTAGGTGCAACGGTGCACGTAGACAAGCTCTTTCTCTCGCTTGCTTTCGAAGACATAATGTCCGAGGCTTTCGGGAGTGAAGTCGGTGATGCCAAGCTCTTCGCGGACTTCACGTATAAGGGCTTGATGTATGTTCTCTCCAAGGTCGACATGTCCGCCTACGGCTGTGTCCCATTTATCCGGCTGTATGTCTTTCCATGCGGGACGATGTTGTAGGTACAGCTCGCCACGGCTGTTGAAGACGTGCAGATGCACCACAGGGTGGAGGATCTTGCTGCCGTCATGAGCCTGTCCACGGCTGACTGCTCCAAGGATGTTGCCGTCTTCGTCGACTATCGGGAATTGCTCGTCGGGATTGTCTCTCATTTTGCCGGATGTATATGGAAGTCCTTCTTACTCTACCGTCTTGTCCAGCTGTGCCTTGAAGTGCTCCCAGTTGTCACAGAATGTCTGCATGGAAGGATAGAGGGCGTTGGCTCCTGCACGGAGAAGTACGGAGTCGTCGAGCGGACCGGTGTTGACCGCTACGGTGAAGATGCCTGCCGCCACACCTGCCTCTACGCCTATGGGTGCGTTCTCCACCACTATCGCCTCGTCGGCACCGATACCACCTTTACGTAGCCCCATAAGATAAGGTTCAGGATCTGGTTTACCGCGACGCACATCGTATGCCGTCACCATCTTGTCCTTAAAGAACATATTGGGATATTCGCGCTCAATGCGGTCGAAGAGGGAATATTGTCCTGATCCGGTGACCAATATCGGTGTGATGCCTTCATGCTTCAGCTTGTGCAGCAGCTCCAATGCTCCTGGCATGCGCTTCGGCTCGGGGAACTTGGAGAACTCATTGCACTTGTCGGTATAGATTTCATCGATAAGTTCTTTCGTGGCATCCTGTCCGTGCACGCGGCGGTACACCATATTTATCGTACTCATCCCCGTGCGTCCTTCGTTGAGAAACGCCTCTTCTTCCGTCATCGGCAGATGATATTTCGACATTGACGCAACCCACGCCTTGGCATGATAGGGCATTGAGTCGAACAGCACGCCGTCCATGTCGAACAGCACAGCCTTCAGCCTGATGCAAGAATGCCCGCTACCGTTGAGGTAGCGGGCTATGCTTGATTGGAGATCCATCACTTGCCGAGTCTCTCCTGAATAGCTTTCGACTCTGCTTCGTAGCCGGGTTTGTTGAGCAGTGCAAACATGTTCTTCTTGTAAGCCTCAACGCCGGGCTGGTTGAACGGGTTAACGTCCAGGATATAGCCGCTGATGCCGCAGGCCACTTCAAAGAAGTACAGCAGCTCGCCAATGTTCTTCTCGTCAAGAGTCTCCACGGTGATGCGTATATTTGGCACGCCACCGTCAACGTGTGCCAGCTGTGTGCCCAGCTCTGCCATCTTGTTCACCTCGTCGACACGCTTTCCTGCCAGGAAGTTCAGGCCGTCAAGGTTTTCCTCGTCGTGCGGGAACTCCACTGAATACTGCACCTTATCCACGGATATTACGGTCTCGAAGATTGAGCGTTCTCCCTGCTGAATCCACTGACCCATTGAGTGCAGGTCTGTGGTGAAGTCGACAGATGCAGGGAAGATGCCGAGGTTATCCTTGCCTTCCGACTCTCCGTACAGCTGCTTCCACCACTCGCTGACATAGTGCAGCTTCGGGCAGAAGTTAGCTAAAATCTCTATCTTCTTGCCATGGCGGTATAGCTCGTTGCGCACGGCAGCATACTGCATTGCCATGTTCTCCTCAAACGGGACATTCACGCCCGTAGCCTCTTCCATGACCTTTGCTCCTTCCACCAGCTTTGCGATGTCAAATCCTGCAATAGCTATCGGCAGCAGACCCACCGGAGTGAGCACGGAGAAACGTCCGCCGACGTTGTCGGGGATGATGTATGACTTGTAGCCTTCCTTGTCGGCGGTGAGGCGTGCAGCACCTTTCTTCGCATCGGTGATGGCCACGATGACTTTCTTTGACAGCTCTTTGCCCATCTGCTCCTCGCACTGCTTGCGTAGCAGACGGAATGCCAATGCCGTCTCCGTGGTTGTGCCGGACTTGGAGATGTTGATGACACCGAACTTCTTACCCTTCAGATACTCTGTCAGCTCGTGCAGATAGTCCTCACTGATGTTGTTACCTGCGTAGAGAATCACGGGATTCTTCTTGTCTTGCTGCAACCATGCGAAACTGTTCGACAGAGCTTCGATGACGGCACGTGCACCGAGATAGCTGCCTCCGATGCCCGCTACGACCACAACGTCGCAGTTCTCGCGCAGCACCTGTGCTGTGGCATTGATGTCGGCTATGAACTCTTTGGTGATTGAAGACGGCAGATGCAGCCAGCCCAGGAAGTCATTACCCTTGCCGGTGCCGTTCTCCAAGGCCTGACGTGCTGCCTTGGCTTTGGCTTCATATCCGAAGACATTCTCTTTGGAAACGAACCCGAAAGTCTTTTCTATGTTCAATGTAATCATAATGGATGTGATGTTTATTTGTTTGGTTTTTAGTTGAATTCTTTGGTAAGCCGCTTCAACGCATCTCTCACGCTGATGCCGTTATATAATATGCGGTACACGGTGTCGAGTATAGGCATCTTGATGCCGTACCGTGCGTTGATTTCTTTCAGGCACTTGGCTCCATACTGTCCCTCGACCACCATCTCCATCTCTATCTGTGCCGCTTTCACCGAATAGCCGCGTCCTATCATGGTGCCGAACACGCGGTTGCGGCTGAACTGCGAGTAGCTTGTCACCAGCAGGTCGCCCAGATACACAGAGTCACAGATGTCACGTCCCTGTTTCGGGGCAATGACATCGAGGAAGCGGCGCATCTCCTTTATGGCATTGGTGATGAGCACCGCGTGGAAGTTGTCGCCATACTTCTGCCCGAAGTATATGCCTGCAATGATGGCGTAGATGTTCTTCAGCACAGCTCCGTACTCAATGCCCAGCACATCGTCGCTAACAGACGTAATCACATAGTGGCTGGAGACACGCTCCGCAAAGGTGCGTGCCAGCGAGGTGTCCTTGCAAGCCCACGTCAGGTACGTCAGTCTTTCGAGAGCAATCTCTTCGGCATGGCTCGGCCCGCTCATCACCAGTATGTGCTCTTCGGGCACGTTGTAGCAACTGTGGAAGTACTGCGACAAGGACATATTCTCATCGGGCACGATGCCCTTGATGGCACTGACCAGCATCTTGTCGCTCAGGTCGACCGTCAGCTTACTGAGGTGCGACTTCAGATATGGTGATGGAATGGCGAAAATAAGTATGTCGCTCTTGCTCGCCACCTCGTTGATGTTCGAGCTGAACTCAATCCTGGAGGTGTCGAACTTCACGTCAGTGAGATAGGCAGGGTTGTGTCCCAGCTCCTTGAAGTCGGCAATGCGGTCATCGCGTCGCATGTACCACGTGAAGTGCGCCTCATGCTCTTGCAGCACTTTGGCTATTGCCGTTGCCCAGCTGCCACCGCCCAACACGGCAATGTGCTTGCCCGATGTCAAATCCTGCTTTGCCATGCTGCCACCTCCTCCACTGAAGGGTTCTTTAGCTCCAGCTTGTATTTCTTGTTTACGCCGCAGATGTCCATCTGTAGCTTCTGCGGATTGACATCCTTCATGCTGCTGACGACATTATACCCTGCTTTCTGTATCACCGGCACCCACTCTTCCGGAATGCCCAGCTCGGTGTATCTCGATACAGGATCTTTGGGTGCAGTCTTCTCCGGACGCATCTGCGGGAATAGTATTACTTCCTGAATGAATGTCTTGCCCGTCATCAGCATCGTGAGGCGGTCAATGCCGATGCCTATGCCACTCGTGGGGGGCATGCCATACTGGAGAGCACGCAGGAAGTCCTGGTCTATGATCATGGCCTCGTCGTCACCTTTTGCTGCCAACCGCATTTGCTCCTTGAAGCGTTCCTCCTGGTCTATGGGGTCATTAAGCTCTGAGTAGGCATTGGCCAGCTCCTTGCCGTTGACCATCAACTCGAAGCGTTCCGTCAGCCCGGGCTTTGAGCGGTGCATCTTCGTGAGCGGCGACATCTCCACAGGATAGTCGGTGATGAATGTCGGCTGGATGAATGTGCCCTCGCAGAACTCACCGAAGATCTCATCGATCAGCTTGCCCTTGCCCATCGTGTCGTCAATCTCCATGTTCAGCTTGCGGCACACTTCGCGTATCTGTTCCTCGTCCATGCCGTTGAGGTCATAGCCGGTCTTCTCCCTTATGGCATCAAGAATCGGCAAACGGCGATATGGAGCCTTGAAGCTGATAGTGTTGCCATCGATTTCCCGCTCCGGCGAACCGTTCACGGCCGTGCAGATGGTTTCGAGCATGCGCTCGGTGAACTTCATCATCCAGTTATAGTCCTTGTACTGCACATACAGCTCCATGCATGTGAACTCAGGATTATGGTTGCGATCCATGCCCTCGTTGCGGAAGTTCTTACCTATTTCATACACGCCCTCGAAACCGCCGACGATGAGCCTCTTCAGATACAGCTCTGTGGCAATACGC
>CAVHVD010000109.1:0-24122 GCA_963639425.1 Faecalibacterium prausnitzii | reverse complement strand
GAAGTATGTCCGATGAGGTCGTAGGTGACCATGACCGAAGTGCCTACACATTTAATCTCCTGCGTGTCGGTGTCAATGACGCGCTGTGCCAGTGTGAAGCTCTTGGTGCCGATGGCGGTAATGGCCGTCTGTACTGCTATGTGGTCTGTGCCGTGGATCTGCGAGAGAAAATCCGCCTGCACATGCACGGCCACGATGCCAATCTCGGACCAGTTGACGTGCGGGCATATCGTTTGGAAATAATCGCTCTTGCCAAGATCGTAGAATGAAAAGTAGACTTCGTTGTTGACATGGCCGAAGCGGTCAACGTCGTTCCATCGTAGTTGAACCGGCAGAGTATGGTGATATGTGATGTTGTCACTCGGATTTTTCATAGTGTTGTGTCCCGTTAATGGTCGCAAAAGTACTACTTTTGTGAGTTAAAGCATTGTGCATGTGTTAAAGAAAGACAAATCCGCACTTAAATTGTGTCTAAAAGCTAAAGGAAATGAGCAGGATTGAACGTAACGGCAGTAGGAACACCCGCAGCAAAACAGCATCGCATCATGATGGCAGGAGGGAAGAGTTCGCACGTCCTCAGCAGGTCTCACCGCAACAGAAGAGGGTGCCTAAAAGCTACATGGAAGATGTGCGTCGTGCATGTGAGGTGATGAGCCGTGGCGGTGTGATACTGTATCCGACAGATACCATTTGGGGCATCGGGTGCGATGCCACTAACGAGGAGGCTGTACGCCGCGTGTATGAAATAAAGAGGAGACAGGACAGCAAGGCGATGTTGGTGCTGACGGACAGTGCTGTGAAGCTGAACTACTATGTCAAGGATGTGCCGCGTGTCGCATGGGACTTGATAGAGGTGTCCGACAAGCCGCTCACAATAATATATGACGGTGCCCGAAATCTGGCACAGAACCTGTTGGCAGAGGATGGCAGTGTGGGCATACGTGTCACGAACGAACCTTTCTCGCAGCAGTTGTGTCGCCAGTTCCGCAAGGCCATCGTGTCGACATCAGCAAACATCAGCGGTGAGCCTTCTCCGAAGAACTTCAGCGAAGTAAGCGAAGACATACTTCAGGCTGTGGACTATGTCGTGACTGTGCGGCAGAAGGAGAGGGCTGCTGCCAAGCCGTCGAGCATCGTGAAGTTGGGCGCGGATGGCGAGATAGAGATAATAAGGAAGTAAGGGGGAAACGATGGAAGAACCTGTAGTCAGGAAGACACGGATAGAACGCTTCATAATGTGGCGGCGCAGGAACATCAGCGACCGTCAGTTTGTGATGGTGCTTAGCTTCGTGGTGGGCATAGGATGTGCCTTGGCTGCATACGTGCTGAAGTTGCTGATAGCGTGGATACAGACGCTGTTGACGCAGAACTTCATCTCGTCGGGTGTCAACTATCTGTATTTGGTATATCCTGTGGTGGGCATATTGCTTGCCGGTCTGTTTGTACGCTATGTGGTGAAGGACGACATCAGCCATGGCGTGACGAGGATACTGTATGCAATATCGCGCCGTGATAGTCTCATAAAACGGCACAACATGTGGTCGAGCATCATTGCCAGCTCCATAACCATCGGCTGTGGCGGGTCTGTTGGAGCGGAGGCTCCTATTGTGCTGACCGGCTCGGCCATAGGGTCGAATTTGGGACGTGTGTTCCGCATGTCGTCGGGCACGCTGATGCTGCTCGTCGGATGCGGTGCTGCCGGTGCTGTGGCGGGGATATTCAAGGCTCCGATTGCCGGTGTGGTCTTCACGATAGAGGTCATTATGCTCGACCTTACCATGAGTTCGTTGATGCCGTTGCTCATTACGTCTGTGACTGCTGCTACGGTGGCATATCTGACCACAGGACAGCAAGCCATGTTCGAGTTCCACATGACGGAGGCGTTCGAGCTTGAACGCATCCCCTACGTAATATTGCTGGGTATCTTCTGCGGGCTGGTGTCACTGTACTTCACGCGAGCCATGAATGCCACGGAGAATGTCTTTGCACGACTTGGGACACCGCTGAAGAAGTTTGTCCTTGGCGGTGTGATCCTCAGTGTGCTGATATTTCTCTTCCCGACGCTCTACGGCGAGGGATACGACACCATAGGGCTGCTGCTCAACGGCCGTAGCAATGCCGACTGGGAGGCGGTGATGAACAACTCGCTGTTCTATGGGCATGCCAATCTGCTGCTGCTCTATTTGGGACTGATTCTGCTCACGAAGGTATTTGCCTCTGCTGCCACCAACGGCGGGGGAGGCTGTGGCGGTGTGTTCGCCCCTTCATTGTTTTTGGGTTGCATCGCTGGTTTCATGTTCTCACACCTTAGCAATGACATCTCGTTCACCACATACCTACCGGAGAAAAACTTCTCTCTTATGGGCATGGCGGGGATAATGAGCGGCGTGATGCACGCGCCGTTGACGGGCGTGTTCCTCATTGCCGAGCTGACCGGTGGCTATGACCTGTTCCTACCGTTGCTGATTGTCTCCATCAGTTCATACCTCACCATCATCGTGTTCGAGCCGCACAGCATCTACTCCATGCGCCTGGCAAAGAATGGCGAGTTGCTGACACATCATAAGGACAAGGCCATACTGACGCTGATGAAGATGGAAAATGTGGTGGAGACAGACTTCAAGGAGGTACATCCCGACATGGACATGGGGCGCATCACAGGCATCATCGCATCATCACATCGCAATATATTTCCTGTGACCGACGACGCTGGCAAGCTGCTGGGATTGGTATATTTGGATGACATAAGAAAGATAATGTTCAGGCAGGAGTTGTATCACCGCTACAAGGTGAGCCAAATGATGGTGCCGCCGCAGGCACGACTGCTGAACACCGATAGCATGGAAGAGGTGATGCACAAGTTCGACAGGACGGGAGCGTGGAACTTTCCTGTGACCGACGAAGACGGACACTATCTGGGTTTCGTGTCGAAATCCAAGGTGTTCAATTCCTACCGCGGCATGCTGCTGAATCTGTCGACCGACTGAGGTCATCACAGAGAAATGACTATTGAAACAAGAAATACAGAAGTGGAAAAGGAATCTTTGCGTATAGTATATCTCGGCACGCCCGAGTTTGCCGTTGAGCCATTGCGCCGCTTGGTGGACGGCGGATACAACGTCGTAGGCGTAGTGACCATGCCCGACAAGCCTGCCGGACGTGGGCATAAGCTGCAACCCTCGGCGGTGAAACGCTTTGCCGTGGAGCACAATCTGCCGTTGTTGCAGCCCGAGAAGCTGAAAGACGAGGCTTTCCTGGATGCCTTGCGCCGGTGGAAGGCCGACTTGCAGATTGTGGTTGCGTTCCGTATGTTGCCCGAGGTGGTATGGTCAATGCCACGTTTGGGTACGTTCAACCTGCACGCATCACTGTTGCCGCAATATCGCGGTGCTGCTCCGATAAACTGGGCAATCATCAACGGTGAGACGCAGACCGGCATCACCACATTCTTCTTGCAGCACGACATCGATACCGGCGAGGTAATCCGGCAGACCGGTGTGCCAATAAACGACACCGACGATGCCGGCACCGTGCACGACAGGCTGATGCTGCTTGGTGGAGACCTTGTGCTGGAGACTGTGGATGCCATCATAGACGGAACGGTGAAGTCTGTGCCGCAGGCCGCGCTGGAAGACGGTGTACCGTTGCGTCCTGCACCAAAGATATTCAAGGAGACATGCCGCATTTGTTGGAACAAGCCCGTAAGGACGGTCTGCAACTTGGTACGCGGCTTGAGTCCCTATCCGGCAGCATGGACGGAGCTACAAGCTGCCGATGGTACGACGCATAACGTCAAGGTGTTCCGTGCGGTACCGACGGAAGAATCCCTGCCCGAAGGCATGCAGCCCGGAGACATCGACACCGACGGCAAGACATATCTGCATGTTGCTGCCGAAGACGGCGGCGTTGATGTGCTGGAGCTACAGTTGCCGGGGCACAAACGATTGGAAACTGGCGAGTTCCTGCGTGGCTTCCGCCTCGATAGCACGTGCTGCTTCATGTGAAAAAGGGAGAACGTCCGGAACGACACATACACAAAAGAGTACATATATAAATAGGAGCACACACAATGAAACCTGTCATTTCACCCTCAATCCTCTCTGCCGACTTCGCCAACTTGGGACGCGACATAGATATGCTGAACCAGAGCACGGCGCAGTGGGTGCACTGCGACGTGATGGATGGCGTGTTCGTGCCGAACATCTCATTCGGATTTCCCGTGCTGAAGTATGTCGCGAACCTGTCTGAGAAGCCGCTGGATGTTCATCTGATGATTGTGCAGCCCGAGAAGTTCATTCCCGAGGTGAAGGCACTCGGGGCATACATCATGAATGTGCACTATGAGGCATGCCCGCATCTGCACCGTGTGATACAGCAGATACGCGATGCCGGTATGCAGCCTGCCGTGACGCTCAACCCCGCCACGCCGGTGTCGCTGCTCAAGGACATCATCGGCGATGTCTATATGGTGCTACTGATGAGTGTCAACCCCGGTTTCGGCGGACAGAAATTCATTGAACATACGGTGGAGAAGGTGCGCGAGTTGCGCGATCTGATTGAAGAGTCAGGTTCCAAGGCACTGATAGAAGTGGACGGCGGCGTTAACTTGAGCACGGGAGCACGGTTGGTAGAGGCCGGTGCCGACGTGCTGGTGGCCGGCAATGCCGTCTTTGCTGCCGCCGACCCGCTGGCGATGATTGCCGAGTTGGGAAATCTGTAATCTCCGGTGGGACAGCATCCGTTTCTGCGCCCCGTCGTCCTGCTGGCAGCCGGAATCGTATTGGGCGATGCTGTGCCGTTGCCCGACCCCCTCTTCTATGTGGCTCTGCTGGTGCTGGCGGCAACGCTGGCCGTGGCTGTCGTGGCGATGTGTCTGAAGAGCGGCGGCGGCGTACTTTGGAACGCTATGCTCCTCGCGTGCGGCTATGTGCTGATGAGCATATGGCTCGTGCGCTCCGAACTGCCCGACGCTGCCATCCATCAAGACATCATCATGCAGGTACGTGTGACGGACGATACCGAGGAACGCCCGCGGACGGTTCGTTGCATGGTGACAGTCGCGCGTGCCGTCCGTCATGACGGGACACCTGTTGAGGCTCTTCGTGGCAAGACGTTGTTGGCATACGTCTCGAAAGACTCGGCATCCATGACCATACGTGATGGCGACGTGCTGATGCTGGATGCACGGCTGACACCGAAGAGCCGTCTCAACGAGTCCGTAGACTTCGACTATGCGCGTTACCTGCGTCGGCAGGGCATCGCCACTACTGCTTTCGTGCGCAGCGGACACTGGAGCACGTTGTCCCGCCCCGAACATCCGACACTGATGCAACGCATACGCGCCCTGCGCAGTGATGCCATCGACACATACCGGAGGTTAGGCATCGACGGGCAGAACCTGTCCGTGCTGACGGCGATGACCCTTGGAGACCGCTCCGAGCTGACCGACGAGACCATGAATATGTATTCACGTGCAGGGATAAACCACGTGCTGGCCATGTCGGGATTGCACATCGGCATTGTCTACGGACTCCTGCTGCTCGTCGTAGCTCCACTGTGGAGCCGCCGTCCACAGCTGAAACCGTTCATCGTGTCTCTCATTGTCGGGCTGATGTGGTTCCTTGCCGTCTTCACGGGTCTCTCACCTTCCATCGTGCGTTCTGTAATCATGTTCACGGTACTCACCGTCGCATCATTCCTGACGGAGAAGCCACTGTCGATGAACTCATTGGCGTTCACAGCTTTTGTGATGTTGCTGGTACGTCCGGCATGGCTGTTCCACGTAGGCTTCCTGCTCTCGTTTGCTGCCGTGGCATCGATTCTCCTCTTCAGTAACCGCATCCGCTCCCTTCTCGGAGATAGCCGTGGTATCATGGCATGGCTGAAAGGCTCGGTGGCGGTATCTGTAGCCGCACAGATAGGCACTGCACCCATACTGATGTATGTATTCCATCAGCTGCCGGTACATTTCCTGCTGTCCAATCTGATGGTCATACCGATAGTCACGCTGTTGCTCTATCTGGCGGTTCTCATCTTCGCCTGTATCCCTCTGCCGTGGCTGCAACAGCCTGTGGCATGGGTCGCCGACGTGCTGCTGACGTTGCAGAATGTCATTGTGGGTGGCATCGAGCGGTTGCCCTTCGCTGTCATTGATGGCATTGACATCTGTCTTGCCGAGGTGCTGCTGCTCTATCTCATCATCTTCCTTGCCGTGCGTGCCGCAGACTGGCATGCACCGCAGCGTGTCATCCGTCTGCTCGTGGCCGTCGTCATCATCGCTGTCATGCACCTCGCACAAATCTTGGCGTGAGAAAGGCCGTTCCTCTTCGTTATTTTCTTTACCTTTGCGCCCTCACGATAACCCCCAAACAAACGGTCAGAGGATATGCTAAAGCAGATAATCGAGAAACAGAAGGTCGAACAGTTTGCAGAGTGGATGAAGGACTTCCGCAAGTTTGTCATAGTGGCTCATGCCAATCCGGACGGCGATGCCGTCGGGTCTGCATTGGCATTGTGGCATCTTCTGCGCAGGCGCGGCAAGCGTGCCATTGTCATATTCCCCAACTCCTATCCTGAGTTCTTCAAATGGATGCCAGGCAGCAAGGAGATAATGATATACAGCTGGATGAAGGAAGTGGCGGACGGCTTCATCAGCGGTGCAGAGGTAATCTGCTGTCTTGACTTCAACAGCCTGTCGCGTGTGGAGAACATGAGGGAAGCCATCACCGCGTCATCGGCAAAGAAGATAATGATAGACCACCATCTTGACCCCGATGACTTCTGCGACATCACCGTGTCGCATCCCGACCAGTCGTCGACGTGTGAGTTGCTGCTGCGTTTCTTCTGCGACCTCGGACTGTACGGGCGCATCAACACAGACATCGCCACGTGCATCTACACGGGCATGATGACCGATACCGGTGGCTTCACATACAACTCAAACCGCCCTGAGATCTTCGGCATCGTCAGCATGATGCTCCTGAAAGGTATCGACAAAGACATGATCTACCGCAAGGTGAACTACAACTTCTCCGCTGGACGGCTCTATATGCAGGGCATTGTGCTGGAGAACATGGAGATCGTGCCCGAGTGTCATGCGGCCATACTGACGCTGACGCGTGAGGACGAGAAGAAGTACGGCGTGATGAAGGGCGACACCGAGGGATTTGTGAACCTGCCGCTACAGATTCGGGATGTGATCCTGACGTGCTTCCTGCGCGAAGACACCGAGCGCGACCTTGTGAAGATGTCACTGCGTTCGGTGGGTGAGTTCCCGACAAATATCCTCGCAGGCGAGTTCGGCGGTGGAGGACATAAGAATGCTTCGGGAGGAGAGATGCCAGGCATGGATGTGCAGAAAGCCAAAGAGAAGTTCAAAGAGGTGTTGGAACGCTACAAAGACCAGCTGAACGAGTGCTTCGAGCAGCATCCCAAGTGATTTTACCCTCCCCGTCCGTCCTGTCCCTGTGCTTCATCATGCTGTGGCACCTCGGAGAGGCTGACTGTTCATGGCTTCACCTATGGTCTCTATGTTTCGCTCTACGGCACGTCTCAGGCAGAGATTACTGTAAAAGCCTTCAAACGACTTAGGCTTGTCGCCGAAGAAACTCTCTATTTCCTCGATGGCAGTTAGAATATCGTGCAAGTGTTTCTTTATCTGATCATCCATATATCAATGCCTTTGTTGCGTCCACGTCCTTTTTCAGATATGGATTCTTTATGGTCTGTTCTTCCAGCAAGTCGACATTCCTGCCAAACAATTCCTCCAACGAGTATTTGAAATCGAAGTAGTTGTCGAAATAGTCGTTTACCTCCGCTTCGTTGAAAGAAACGACAAAATCCACATCGCTATCGTCGTTAAAGCGGTCAGTCAGTATAGAGCCGAATACAAACAACTTGTTCACCTTGTACTTCCTGCACAAAGCGACAATCTTCTGAATGTTGTTTCTGATCAACGTCATAAACAGATTTACCTAAAGCGCAAAGGCAAAGATAGTTAAGTTGCGCTATAATCATGCTGTCTATGAGTACTTTTTCAAGATCTCCCTATGAAATAGGCTTTCTTTTAAAAATCCTCTCTCTCGGAGAAGATATACTTACTTGGACGAGTAAGTATATCTTGCTTTGCCATTGAAGTATATCTTACTTTACAGGGTAAGTACTACTTACTTCGGCGGTGCTGCCCTCCGGCGATAGTTAAAAGATTATAGAAACGCAGGCTCCGCTGTGCGCGTTACGGCGGAAAAACCATACATTTGTGCTGCAATAATCAAGAGACAAGACATGAAGAAGCTCCTACTGTTTGCTTTCTCGCTGCTGGTATGCAGCATGGCGTTCAACGCCTGCGACGACGACAAGACCTATGCCGACATGCTGAAGGACGAGAAGCGTGCCATCGCCAAATTCATCAACGACAGCAACATCACCGTCATCACGCAGCAGCAGTTCATCGATCAGGACTCGACGACCGACGTGAGCAAGAACGAGTATGTGCAGACCTCGAGCGGCATCTATATGCAGATTGTGGACAGAGGCTCGTCGAACCCTGCCGACACGGTGAAGAACAACGACATGGTGCTGGTGCGTATGGCGGAATACCTCATCACCGAGACAACGGTGTCGCTCTATTCGTCCAACCTGTCGTTGCCGTACTATGTCGATGAGTTCCGCTACACGAAAAGCTCGTCGAGCATATCGGGCATCTTCACGAAAGGAGCCATAAAGGACACCTATTCCACCACGGCAGTGCCGGCGGGATGGCTCATCCCCCTGGCCTACGTGCGCGACGGCGCACGTGTGAAGCTCATCGTGCCCTCGAAGATGGGACATGAGTCGGCAATGAACTATGTCCGTCCGTACTACTACGACATCAGGAAGTACCAGATATACAAGTAAACACACATGACGCTGATAAAATCTATCTCAGGAATACGCGGCACCATAGGCGGGCGTGCCGGAGCGGGATTGACGCCGCTGGACATCGTGAAGTTCACGTCGGCCTATGCCACGCTGATACGCCGCACGTGTACCGTCAGGAACAACAAGATTGTCGTGGGACGCGATGCCCGCATCTCGGGACGCATGGTGCGTGATGTCGTGGCGGGCACGCTGATGGGCATGGGCTGGGATGTCGTGGACATAGGCCTGGCGACAACGCCCACGACCGAGCTGGCAGTGACGATGGAGGGTGCCAGTGGTGGCATCATCCTGACGGCATCGCACAATCCCAAGCAGTGGAACGCGCTGAAGCTGCTGAACGAAAAGGGTGAGTTCCTGAACAAGGAAGAGGGGAACGAGGTGCTGGCGATAGCCGATGCCGAGGACTTCGACTATGCCGAGGTCGACAGGCTCGGCACATACCGCGAGGACGGGACATACAACAGGAAACACATTGATGCCGTGCTAGCTCTGCCGCTGGTGGATGTTGAGGCAATACGCGCGGCACACTTCCGTGTGGCGATAGATGCCGTCAACTCCGTGGGCGGCATCATCCTGCCCGAGCTGTTGGAGCGGCTCGGCGTGGAGCACGTGGACAAGCTCTACTGCGAGCCGACGGGCGATTTCCGGCATAACCCCGAACCTCTGGAGAAGAACCTTGGAGACATCATGGCTCTGATGCAACGCGGTGGAAACGACGTGGCATTCGTCGTCGACCCCGATGTTGACCGCCTGGCCATGATCTGCGAGGATGGACGGATGTATGGCGAGGAGTACACGCTCGTCACCGCCGCCGACTATGTGCTTCAGCACACCCCAGGCCCTACGGTGTCGAACCTAAGCTCCACCCGTGCGCTCCGCGATGTCACTGCCGCCTACGGACAGCAGTACTGCGCCGCCGCCGTCGGTGAGGTGAACGTGACCACGAAGATGAAGGAGACCGGCGCAGTGATTGGCGGCGAGGGCAATGGCGGAGTGATATATCCGGCGTTGCACTACGGACGCGATGCTTTGGTGGGCATAGCCCTGATCCTCAGCTATCTGGCACAGCGGCACATGAAGCCCTCACAGCTCCGTGCCACCTATCCCAACTACTTCATGGCAAAGAACCGCATCGACCTGAAGCCCGATACCGACGTGCAGGCAATCCTGCGGAAGGTCAAGGAGTTGTATAAGGACGAGACGGTGAACGACATCGACGGGGTGAAGATAGACTTCCCCGAGGCGTGGGTGCACCTGCGTAGCAGCAACACCGAACCCATAATACGTGTGTACAGCGAAGCACGGTCGCAGGCCGAGGCCGAAGCCATCGGCTGCAAGGTGATGGACGTTGTACGAAAGATGATTGGCGGGTGAGGTGCCCGCCCGTGGCTTACGGGATGAGCAGCGACGAGTCGCCATAGCTCAGGAAGCGGAAGCCGTGGGCGAGGGCATAGGTGTAGATGTCACGCCAGTGACCGTCACCGACGAATGCCGATACCAGCAACAGCAGCGTGCTCTGCGGCTGGTGGAAGTTCGTTACCATGGCTTTCACGACCTTGTATTCATATCCCGGAGCGATGATGATTTGCGTGTTGGAGTGCAGCGTCTGCAGTCCGTGCCTGTCCATGTGGCGCAACAGCGCGCCGAGTGTCTCTGCCGACGGCACGGAGCGTTGCTCCTCCGTCAGCCCGTAGGGCTGCCACTGCTTCACGCGCAGCTCCTCGTCCGTGGCTTCGGGGTTGTGCATCAGCGTCAGACCCATGTGGTGCAGCGACTCCAGCGTGCGTACCGACGTGGTGCCGACGGCAATGGCACGTCCGCCGTGTTCCAACAGTTTCTCTATCGTGCTGCGCGACACGGAAATCCACTCCGTGTGCATCTCGTGTCCGCCAATGTCTTCGCTCTTCACCGGCTTGAACGTCCCCGCGCCCACGTGCAGCGTCAGCTCCTCCAACTCCACACCGTTGCCCCGCAGCTCACTGAGCACACGCTCCGTGAAGTGCAGCCCCGCCGTGGGTGCCGCCACCGAACCTTTTATCTTCGAGTAGACGGTCTGGTATGTCTGCTTGTCGCTCTCCTCGGCCTTGCGGTTCAGGTATGGCGGGATTGGCAGCTCGCCAAACGCCTCAAGGATGTCGGCGAAGCTGATGTCCGTATCGTCCCATCCGAAGTCCACCCAGTGACTCGTGCCGACGGCGCACCCCAGGCGCGCTGTCAGCGTGATGCTGCGTCCTTTCACGCTCATGCTGCGTCGCAGCTCCTCACCTTTCCACTTCTTCAGGTTCCCAATCATGCACAGCCATGCCACGGAGCTCGTCTCCGCGAAGTTCTGCGCGTAGTCGGCAGGACGTGCCGGCTCCAGGCAGAACACCTCGATGAGTGCGCCCGTCTCCCTGCGGAAGTGCATCCGTGCCTGTATGACCTTCGTGTTGTTGAACACCATCAGCTCTCCGCTGCCGACGTATTGCGGCAGCGACGTGAACGTGTCCTCACCGATTGCGCCGTGCCGGTAGAGCAGCAGCTTGGAATGGTCGCGCTCCGGCAGCGGGAATTTGGCAATCCGCTCGTCGGGCAGGGGGTAGTCATAGTCGCATATCTTGATGTCTCGCGGGTCTGCTTGGTTCATTGTCGTCTCCTTGTTTTGCGGCGCAAAGTTAAGACTTCTTTGCTGCTTTCTCATTAACTTTGCCGTCCGAATAGACACACATATAGATAGGTATAGGGCTATGAAGACAGGAGATAAGGTGAGGTTTCTGAACGAGGTGGGAGAGGGACGTATCGTGTCTTTCCGGAGCAAGGACATAGCCGTGGTGGAAGATGCCGACGGCTTTGAGGTTCCTGTGGCTGTGCGCGATCTCGTCGCTGTTGAGACCGACGACTACAACGTGCCAAACAGGAAGCAGCAGGAGAAACGGCAGGAGAAGCAGCGTGGAGCCACGACGGGCGATGCTACGGACATCTCCGGCCGGAAGGAGGCGGCGTTGCCGGTCGGCTACCAGCCGGAGCGGCGCGGGGCAGACCGCCTGAATGTAGCACTCGCCTTCGTGCCGCAGGACATCAAGCAGTTCAGCATCACTGCGTTCGAGAGCTACCTCGTCAACGACAGCAACTACTACCTCTACTATAACCTCCTGTCGCAGGACGGAACACTATGGACGCTGCGCTCCAACGGCTACATAGAGCCGAACACCAAGCTCCTGCTCGAGGAGTTCGACCGCACGGCACTGAACGGCCTTGAGCACCTGACGGTGCAGCTACTGGCGTTCAAGGACAAGAAAAAGTTCATGCGCAAGCCTGCCGTCGACGTGGAGCTGCGCCTCGACACCAAGAAGTTCTTCCGCCTGAACTCTTTCGACGCATCCGATTTCTTCGATGTCCCGTCGCTCATCGTCAGCATCCTCCGCGACGATGTGCCTGTCCGCGAGGCCGAGGTCTCGGCGCAGCAACTGGAACAGGCACTGATGGAGAAGCATGATGCCGACAGCCACGCGTCCGCACCGCAACCGAAGACGCGGCAGGAGAAGAACGGCATTGTGGAGGTGGATCTGCACATCAATGCTTTGCTGGACAACACCCACGGGCTGAGCAACGGCGATATGCTGCGCTGCCAGTTAGACAAGTTCAACGAGGTGATGCAGGAATACCGCAAGAAGTCCGGACAGCGCATCGTCTTCATCCACGGTAAGGGTGAGGGCGTGTTGCGCAAGGCCCTCCTGGCGGAGCTGAAGCAGAAATACCGTGCCTGCACGTGGCAGGATGCCTCTTTTCAGGAATATGGCTTCGGGGCGACGCTGGTGACCGTCAGACAATGACGGCTGTGTCGGTGCGGCGTGCCGTTGCCGCTAATCCAGGCTGAACGTCCCCGAACCGATGAGATTGCCCTCGGCGAAGACCTCAAGGCGGTAGTTGCCGGCATAGAGGTATTCGTTCACGTCCCAGTAGACCGTCACCGGCTGCTCCTCGCCGGTATATTCGATGTACTTCTTGATGGAGAACGGCAGCTCGCGGTTCTCATAGCTGAAGGTCTCGGAGGCACTCCTTGTCAGCACGCCGTTGTCGGGCTTCACGATGCGCACATACAGCGTGCGGTCGCCCGTCGGCGCGGTGATGTTCTTGGCTATGGTGAAGCTGATGGCCAGCTGCGTGATGTTCTTCACGCGCGATGTCGCGCGCCCGCGCTTGTTCAGTGCCTGCACGCTTATGTTCGTGGCATCGAGCTGTGAGGCCAGCGTCACCTGCTTGGTCAGTGTCCGCTTCTCCTCCGACAGGTTGCTGATTTGTCTTGACGCATTGTTATATTTCTCCGTCACCTGTGCAATCACCTCGCGCTGCTCGTTCGTCAGGCGGTTCAGCGAGTCGATTTGGTTGATGTATCCCACCATCACCTTGCGCAGTGTCGCCAGCTCATCTTTCAGGCGGCGTATCTCACGGGCGTTGGTGCTCTTCACCGTCCGCAGCTCCTCCAGCAGCCGCTGTGTCTTCAGCTGCTCCTGCTCCAACAGTTGCGACAGTGAGTCGTTGGAGATGGTCATGCGCAACTCGTCATACTGGCGTGAGAAGTCGGCATACTGGTTCTCCAGGTCTTCCTTCTCCAGCTGGAACTCTTCCGTCAGCTCGCGGTTGGCCTTCTTCTCCGTGAACAGCAGGAAGGTGATGCCCACCAATGCCACAACGAGCACCGTGCCGACTATTATGAGTAGAGTGTTCTTCTTCATCGTTTGCTTGCAGTGTTTTTGTTTCCGTTGCCGCAAATGTAGGTATTAAAATCCACATCGCAATAATCGCGGCTCCCGTCGACGTGGATGGCGGGGCTGTTGCCGGATGGTTGCGGCGGGGAGACCGCCGGACGGAGTGAAAATATGTTAAAGCTTAGCGTGTGAAGATGCGTTAAATCCAGCCTTGAAGTGTTAAATTTAATCGTCGGCGGATGCGGGAAAAGAGGGACGCGGTGGTCAAAATGAGAACATAAGTGGATGATTTTTCAAGAGCCGGAGGAGCCTGAAACCCCGTGCTGCCGCCGCCGAAAAACTTATCGCGATACAGTGAAAAAGTTATCGCGATAAGTTCCGAAAAAGTACGCGATGGAGTGGCAAACTTATCGGGATAAGTTTCTGAGGTTATCCCGATAAAATCGAGCCTTTTTTGGCAGATGGGCACAAAAAAGTCCATGCGGCCACATAGCCGCACGGACAGAGCGTCAGAGGTCTATGATGAAGACCTCTCAGGTATCTGTTAAAACAGTGTTAGCCGTATGTTAAGAAATGTTTCAGCATTTGTTAAGACCTTGTGTAACTATTCAGCTGCCCCCACCACGCTAAATCATGATTTCATATTCTGGTTCACCTGCCAACGGTCAGGGCAGATTCCCATTGAGGGAGAAAATTCGAGCAACTCCAAGAAACGGCTCCATTTCACTTTTTGGTCAAAGACCGAAGAGGTATAGATGCTCTTTGCCGTGGTGAGGTCGCGCCCTTCGGCATACAAGGTGCCATCGAGCATTTTGTGAGCGGCGGAGTCGTACTTATCCCAGTCTTTATCCCGAATCGCTTGATACATCTGCTCGGCAAGTTCATCAATCTCTTCGTATTTAGGCAGTGGTATGAAATAGTCGGGATTCATGGACAGGATATTGATGGTGGGCGAGGCATAGATATACTCATAGTCTGCATCTGCACTTGATGGTTTCTGCGTAGTGCGGATGTAGGCCATATCCTTCAAGGCTGTCATGTACTTATCATAGATGACCTCCAAGGCTGCGGTTTTCACCTGCGGGAGGTCTGCTTGTATGGCATTCCTCATCACGTCAGACATAGAGAATGCATAATAATCGACAAAAGTCTTCATTTGCTTTACGACGGTAACAGCATAATCCACCCACTTTTCCCTGCTGTCAAAGGTGATCTTCTGGTTCAAAACATCCTGTATGTATTGGCGCACCTGACGCACGGAGTCGACATATTTTTGTTCCCCTTCAAATTCACAGTTGACGATTGAGGAATTCAACGCTTTCTCCAAGGCAATCTTATTGTCGGTGTAGTTGGCTGTAAACCAGTCTGCCGCCTCCCTGGTGGCGGAAAGCAGTTGGTCTGCCTTTCTCAGATTGTAGAAGCCATGGGAGGTGTAACTCTGTACATTTTCTATAGCATCCAATTTTTCGATTCTATCCACATAGTAGTCTATCAGCTCGCGCGACTTCTCCTGCAGTTTCGTCTCGTCGTCACCCGCCTGTGTGAGTTTTACGAGGTACTCGGGGAAATAGTAGCCATAGGTGGTCTCTGCGGAGAGCACTCCGTAGTCGAACACCTGGCTGTAGGCAGCAATATTCTCCAGAGTGGCCATCAGGCAACATTGGGTGAAGAGAGTTTGCATTTTGACGTCCGACTTCCGCACCGCACTCACCACAGCGTCAGCTGAAAGCAGGCCATCCGTGTAGTCATCAAACACGCAAGCTCTAGAGGATACTGGAGTGTCGGTTTCAATCGAGAAGCCGTTACCGTGTCCGAAGAGCATCAGCACGTAGTGACGTGCCGGGAACTTCTTTGCCGTAGCCTTGATGAAGTTGGCGAGACTATCTACGTTGTTGAGCGGATAGATCGTGTCGCCATATACCTTGCCGCCCAGGGCATCGAAGGTCTCCTTGTAATTGCTCTTGATTTTCGAGATTTTCTCTTCGTCGGTAGTCAAGTTTATCAATTTTTCGACATCCACTTCATCCTTGGAGATCATCTGGGTGCCAATGTTTTCGGAGTCGAAGTACATTGTCTTATCGTAAGAGGCGTCCACACTTCCTGGGAACGCCTTGGAGAGGGCGGTCTTCATCAATCCTGCGATGTTCACCTTCTTGCCTATCAAGCCCTGCTGATAGTTGTAAGCCAAAGTGGCCAAGTCCGTGGAGGCGTCAAGATCGTTCCCGCCTGACATTCCCCAAAAGATGACGGTATAGTCAGCCTTCTCGACCTCTGGGGTATCTGGGATACTGAGATCCACATCCGTGTCGCTACATGAGACGAGGGCGAGGCCGAATGTCAGCACAGCCATCAATAATAACATCATTTTCTTCATAATCCTTCTATTTTAAAACTGTTTTTTGCAAAATTGGACCTTGTCGGTTGTTCGTTAAAAAAACGCTATGCGGAAAACGCATCTTATCGGCCATCCCCGCCAGCGGGAACTCCTGTGCCGCGGGGCTGCTGCCGGTTGTCCTTGCTGTTGCTTCTGTCATGGTTTTCGGTTCTTCGGAGCAAGTATAAGGAGAAGTATCGTAACCACGTGCATGGTGTGGCCACTTTTTTCGGTGCTGCGCGACCGGCAAAGCGGCTTTTAGCCGTATTTATCGCGCTAAAAGCCGGTTTTGACACCCTGAATTTTTCTGACGCGCCCCTCTGCTTTTTTTATCACGTTCCGACAGCGGAGGGTTTCGTCAGCCGAAACAGGTGCCAATCTGCTGTCCTTGCAGGAGCAGGTCATCGGTCGTGGGGACGCGCTTCACCTTTCCCGCTATGTCCTTGATGGGCACGGAGCAAATCTTGCCACCCTGCAAGGCAACCATGCGTCCGAACTGTCGTGAGGCAATGAGTTCGACGGCATGGCACCCGAGGCGCGTCGCAAGATTGCGGTCGAGTGCCGTCGGCGTACCGCCACGCTGTATGTATCCGAGCACTGTCTGGCGTGTCTCGATGCCTGTTTCATACTCTATCTCTTCGGCGATGAACTCTCCGGCACGCTTGCGGTTGTTGCTGACAGCGATGCCCTCTGCGACGACGACGACAGATGAGGGCCTGCCACGGCGTACACGTTCGAGGAGGGCATCGCCAACGACACTGATGTCGTAAGGGTGCTCCGGAAGCAGGATTACATCTGCCGCTCCGGCCATGCCCGAATGTAGTGCTATCCAACCGGTCTGCGCGCCCATGACCTCAATCACCATCACACGCTTGTGCGAGCTGGCGGTGCAGTTCAGGCGGTCAATGGCATCGGTAGCGATGGTGACTGCCGAGTCGAAGCCAAAGCTGAGGTCTGTCGACGGGATGTCATTGTCTATGGTCTTCGGGAAACACACCACGTCTATGCCCAGGTCGACCATCTTGGCAGCAGTCTCCAGCGTCCCGTTACCACCGATACAGACAATGGCATCGAGCTGCAGCTCCTGAATGTTCTTGAGCATCAGTGCGGGCTTGTCGGTGTCGGGCATGATGCCTCCCTTCTTGAACGGCTTCTCGCGCGAGGTGCCCAGGATGGCACCGCCGAGGCTTAGCAGTCCCGACAGTTCGTGGTCTCTGATGACTTCGGCCTCCTTGGTCAGCAGTCCCAAGAAACCGCTCTGGATGCCCATAACCTCCATCCCGCGTGCGGCGGCGGACTTGCAGATGCTCCAAATAGCTGCATTTATGCCGGGACAGTCCCCGCCTGATATCAATACGCCGATTCTCATGAGCCAACAGTTTTTGCGTGTGTGTATTAACGAAGTGACACCCACGGGATGGGTGCCGCTTTCGAGTTGTAAAGATAGGGAAAAGCAGACAGCAAGACACCACGAAAGGCAAAAAAGATGAAGCTGTTTTGCAGCATAGACAAGTTGCACTATCTTTGTGGTGCCGAAAAAGAGAAAAATCTAACCTATGAGTTTTACTTCATTACTCGATAAGATATATTTCACGCCACGCTAT
Organism: Faecalibacterium prausnitzii; assembly: GCA_963639425.1. Taxonomy (GTDB): domain Bacteria; phylum Bacteroidota; class Bacteroidia; order Bacteroidales; family Bacteroidaceae; genus Bacteroides. The sequence continues at coordinate 6,537 of CAVHVD010000109.1, read as the reverse complement.
CATGAGATTGAGAGATATGTAGAGCACTCTGCCGAGATTCAGGAGGGCGTGCTCAAGCGGCTACTGAAGAGAGCTGCCGGAACCGAGTGGGGACGGAAGTACGACTTTGCCACAATAAAGACCTATGACGAGTTTCGCCGCCGCCTGCCCGTGCAGACCTACGAGGAGGTCAAGGGCTACATTGACCGTATCCGCCACGGCGAGCGGAACCTGATATGGCCTGGCAAGATCGTGTGGTTCGCCAAGTCGAGCGGAACCACCAACGACAAGAGCAAGTTCATACCCGTGAGCCGCGAGTCGATACGCGACACACACTATCAGGGCGGCATCGATGCCGTGGCACTCTATCTGCACATGAACCCGCAGAGCCGCTTCTTCAGTGGCAAAGGGCTGATTCTTGGCGGCAGCCACAGCCCTAACCTGAACACAAAGGACAGCCTTGTGGGTGACCTGTCGGCCATACTCATCGAGAACCTCAATCCCTTTGCCGCCTTCCTGCGCGTGCCGAGCAAGGAGATAGCACTGATGGAGCACTTCGAGCCGAAGGTTGAGAAGATTGCAGACTATACCATCAACAAGAACGTGACAAGCCTCTCGGGCGTGCCGTCATGGATGTTGGTACTCATGAAGCGCATCATGGAGAAGACGGGCAAGGACACCCTCGACAGCGTCTGGCCCAATCTGGAGGTGTTCTTCCACGGTGGCGTGGCCTTCACTCCCTACCGCGACCAGTACAGGCAGATAATACACCTGCCGAACATGCACTATGTGGAGACATACAATGCCTCGGAAGGTTACTTCGGCACACAGAGCACGCTGGACGATGAGTCTATGTTGCTGATGATAGACTACGGCATCTTCTACGAATTCATCCCGCTTGAGGACATCGGCAAGGACAACCCGAGGGTGCTCTGCCTGGAGGAAGTGGAGACAGACAAGAACTATGCCATCGTCATAACCACGTCGGCAGGGCTGTGGCGTTACATGATTGGCGACACCGTGCGCTTCACGTCGAAACATCCGTATAAGTTTGTCATCACAGGACGCACAAAGCATTTCATCAACGCCTTTGGCGAGGAGCTGATTGTCGACAATGCCGAGAAAGGACTTGACAAGGCCTGCGCCACCACCGGCGCACAGATCACAGACTACACGGCAGCTCCCGTCTTCATGGATGCACACGCCAAATGCCGCCACCAGTGGCTCATCGAGTTCGCAAAAGAGCCGGACAACATAGAGAAGTTCACACACACGCTCGATGCCACGCTGAAGGAGATAAACTCCGACTATGAGGCAAAGCGGCAGAACGACCTGGCACTACAGATGCCGGAGATTGTCGTTGCACGCCGGAGCCTGTTCCACGACTGGCTCGACAGCAAGGACAAGCTCGGCGGACAGCACAAGATTCCGCGCCTCAGCAACGACCGCAAGTACATGGACGAAATGCTTGAGCTGAACAAACTCAATGATTAAGACCCATAAAACCACACGAATATGGAACACAAATTAGTGATATACAACACGGAAAGCAGGAGAAAAGAGCAGTTCGTGCCGTTGCACGAGCCGTTCGTGGGTATGTATGTCTGCGGGCCGACGGTCTATGGCGATCCGCATCTGGGGCATGCACGTCCCGCAATCACTTTCGACATCCTGTTCCGTTACCTCAAGTTCCTGGGCTACAAGGTGCGGTATGTCAGAAATATCACCGATGTCGGGCATCTTGAGCACGATGCGGATGCCGGCGAGGACAAGATTGCCAAGAAGGCACGCCTCGAACAGTTGGAACCGATGGAGGTGGCACAATACTATACCAACCGTTTCCACCGTGCCATGGAGGCTCTCAACGTGCTGCCACCCAGCATTGAGCCACAGGCATCGGGACACATCATCGAACAGGAAGAACTCGTCAAGAGCATACTCGACAACGGCTTTGCCTACGTCAGCAACGGCTCTGTCTACTTCGACGTGCCGAAATACAACGAGACACATCACTACGGCAAGCTGTCGGGACGCAACCTCGACGACGTGATAAACACCTCGCGGGAGCTGGACGGACAGGACGAGAAGCACAATCCCGTGGACTTCGCTCTCTGGAAGAAAGCACAGCCGGAACACATCATGCGCTGGCCGTCGCCGTGGAGCGACGGCTTCCCCGGATGGCACTGCGAGTGCACGGCAATGGGCAGGAAGTATTTGGGCAATCACTTCGACATTCACGGTGGCGGCATGGACTTGGTGTTCCCGCATCATGAGTGCGAGATAGCACAGGCCGTGGCTTCGCAAGGCGACGAGATGGTGCACTACTGGATGCACAACAACATGATTACCATCAACGGGCAGAAGATGGGCAAGAGCCTCGGCAACTTCATCACGCTGTTCGAGTTCTTCAGCGGCGCGAACAAGAACCTGACGCAAGCCTATTCGCCCATGACCATACGCTTCTTCATCTTGCAGGCACACTACCGCAGCACCGTGGACTTCAGCAACGACGCCCTACAGGCAGCGGAAAAGGGACTTGAGAGACTGATGGATGCCGTGGCCGCCCTCGACAAGATACTACCGGCTGAGAAATCATCGGTCAGCCTGCATGACCTTCGCGAGCGGTGCCTCGAAGCGATGAACGACGACCTCAACACACCAATAGTCATTGCCAACCTCTTTGAAGCGGCAAAATCGGTCAATAACCTCGCCAACGGCAAGGACACAATCACGTCCGAGGACTTGAAAGAGCTGCGCGACACATTCCACCTGCTGTGCTTCGACATCCTGGGACTCACCGAAGAGCACGCCGACAACGCCGCACGCGAGGAGGCGTTCGGCAAGGCTGTAGACATGCTTCTTGCAGAGCGGCAGGAGGCGAAGGCCAACAAAGATTGGACAAAGAGCGATAGGATACGCAATGAGCTGTCTGCCATTGGCTTCGAAATAAAGGATGGCAAGAACGGCAGCGAATGGAAGCTGAACAGGTGACCCCATCGGTCATCCGTGAAAAAAAAGTCCATATGCGCATGCAAGGTTCAGCGGTCTCTGCCGTTTTATAGTTGTATCTCACGAAATACAACCGTAACCGATAGAGAAGCGAACAACTAAAAACAAAAGCATATGAGGGAACTATTGCTATCATTGGCAGCTGTCATTGTTTCGTTTGCACTGACATCATGTGAAGAAGACGAGCCGATAACGGATTATGTCCCTGTGACATTCGCCGTGTACGTGTCGGACGTTGAAGGCAATGACCTGCTCGATCCGTCTGTCGAGAACAGCTTGACGAATCGGGGTATCACCGTTACATATAAAGGTGTGGAATACCCAATTGACAAGACAGACGTGAGGGATTATGAGATGTATTACGCCACACGTGCATACGTGACACGCTTCATGGGTGGCTACATCGAAAGAATGATTGGAGACAAGTTCAGGCTGATCATAGGCGAATGGATGGGAGACCGTAGATGGGAGGATGAAACCGTAACCGTCAACTGGCCTGACGGCACAACGAACGAACTGTCCTTTACGTTGAAAAAGAAAGGATGGACCAACGCTACCTTCTACATTGACGGGACAAAGAACGTCAAGGAGGATGGAAATGTCTTTTGGCTTGTGAAATGACACACCGACAGTTGGGGCAAGTATGCAGATAGTCCCTTGAGGCTTGCGCCTCAAGGGACTATCTGCATATAAAGGAGTCGTGTCCTTCCTCTCTCTCTTACTTCGTCAGCTTGACAACGAAGCCGCCGCCGGGAGCAAGGTGTATGCTCTTGCCACCCGCAGTGTTGAAACGCTCGACACGATAGTCCGCACCCTTGCGGTCTGCATTTATGCCGTCCTTATACAGCTCGGCATGATACGTACCATCAAGGAACGAGAGGTCGACAGTCAGGTCGCGTGCCTCACGGTTGGTGATGCCACCGACATACCACGTGCTGCCACTGCGGCGTGCCGTCACGATGTACTCTCCCATCTTGCCGTCAAGGACAACCGTCTCGTCCCAGACGGTGGGGATGCCGGCTATAAGCTCCGTACACTCCGGCTCACGCAGATAGTTTGTTGGCGAGTCGCACATCATGTTCAGCGGTGAATCCAAGACGATGTACAGCCCTAACTGGTGGCAACGTGTGCCTTGGCTCATCGGCTCGGAGTTCACAGGGAAGTAGTTCTTGAGGCCACCGTTCAGCATGGCACCCTGCGTATAGTCCATCGGACCTGCCGCCTGACGGATATAGGGAATGGTCACGTCATACTGCAACTGGTCTACTGTTGTTGCCTGCCACTTCATCTGCTCCAGTCCGTGCACACCCTCGAAGTTAATGGCATTGGGATAGGTGCGGTTCAGTCCGGCAGGCTTGTACGTCCCGTGGAAGTCGGCAAGGAGATGATACTTGGCACACATGGCTGCGGCACGATACATGAACTCGGTCATCGGCTGGTCATCGCGGTTCATGAAGTCGATCTTGAAACCCTTGACACCCATGTCGGAGTAGTACTTGCAGACATTCTCCATGTCGCGGTTGAAGGCATAGTAGCCTGCCCACAGGACTATGCCGACGTTCTTCTGCTTGCCATAGTCCACAATCTCTTTCATGTCTATCTCCGGAATAATCTGCATGAGGTCGGCCTGTAGGTTCACGGCCCAGCCCTCATCGAGGATGACATATTCTATGCCCTTGTCAGCCGCAAAGTCGATGTAGTACTTGTATGTCTCGGTGTTTATGCCTGCACGGAAGTCCACACCGCTGATGTTCCAGTTGTTCCACCAGTCCCAAGCCACTTTCCCGGGCTGTATCCACGAGATGTCGGCAAGACGCGAAGGCTCTGCCAGCAGATAGCTGAGCGTAGAAGCAGCGATGCCCTTGTCTTCCTTGGTGACGATGGCCACACGCCACGGGAACGAACGCGGACCCTCGACCTTGGCGATGTAGTTCTCACCTTCCTGCACGAGGTCTTCGAGCTGGTTGTGTCCGCCCTGCTTCGTCACCTTGGGATAGGAGGCGTTCATGCCGGTCAGCGTGCTGTTGCCGTTACCTTTCAGATACAGACCCGGATAGCCCTCAAGATTGACCTCGGTGATGCAGACCTTGGCATTCTCCGTATCGACCACCACGGGGAGGAACGTCAGGTGACCGGTGTTGTACTTCGACAGCTTCTCCACTGTGTAGATGTTCTCAAACGAGTTTGCAAACTGGCTTGCCCAGTCGCCGTCCTTGCCGTCGCGCACATACGATGCCGTCATCGTATAGTCCTTGTCGAAGTTGAATGTCGCTCCGTCGCTGACCACGTTGAACGGTGTCTTGCGTGTTGTCGCGAAGCGATATGCCACGCCGTCGTTGTAGGCACGGAACTCCACGCTGTAGTCCTTGCGGAAGGTGAGCGTGAGGGCGTTGTAGCTGTCGGTCAGCGTCGCTGCCCTATAAAGCGGCGATGCGATGTCCTGATTCACGCTGCTGCGCTTGTTGCCACGCAGTGACGGCTTCTGTCCCCACACCTCGCCGGTGGACAGTGTCATGCTGATGGGCGACGGTGCCAACACCTGTTGGCCGTCGATGCTGATGCTGTATTGCAGCATGTCGCCGACGGTGATTGTCGTGCTCACCTTGCCATCCGGCGAGGCGAGTGTGAACTGCTTCTGCGCATAGATGCCTACGGACACCAGGCACAGGAGACTTAACATTAGAAATAGCCTTTTCATATATAGTATGTCGTTATTGTGTGTTTATTCTGCGAGACTGTTTATGACGGACAGGTTGACCTGACGCACACGTGCCTCGTCGAGCTTTATCACCTTGCGGTCATATGTCATCAGTCCGTTGACCTCTATCTCCACGTCGGTGGTCTGTGTGTAGACAGCTCCCGAGAAGCCGCGCGCCACCATATCCTTCAGCTGCTCGGCATACTTCACGTACTCGTCGGTCACCTCTTTCTCGGTGTTGAACTGCACGTAGCCCCAGTTGCGGTCAGGCTCCCAGATGTGGTCTCTCACCACACGACCTATGCCGCCATACTCGCCAAGCACGTTGACTCTCTGAGCGTCGAACAGATACATCGACGGTTGCGGATAGTTGTGCAGGTCGAGGATGTCGCCGGTGGTGTAGAAGTTGCCGCCGCTGGCCGGATTGACAAGGCGCGACGGGTCGTAAGCCTTTGTCCACTCGGCAATCTCGGCAGTCTTGAACTGTCCCCATGCCTCGTTGAACGGAACCCATACGGCTACGCTCGGGTAGTTGTACAGGGCATCCATCTCCTCTTTCCACTCCTTGCGGAAGTTGGCTTCGGACGTGGCGGAGCGTGTCACCTCCGTACCCGTGAAGTAATGGTGGTTCTGCCATTCGGGGTTCTTGTCGCCGCTGGGCATGTCCTGCCATACCAGTATGCCCAACTGGTCACAGTAGGTGTACCAGCGTGCCGGCTCAACCTTTATGTGCTTGCGAATCATGTTGAAGCCGAAGTCCTTGGTCTTCTGTATGTCATACTTCAGAGCCTCATCGGTGGGAGCTGTGTACAGTCCGTCAGGCCACCATCCCTGATCCAGGGGACCATACA
>CAVHVD010000108.1:15248-18760 GCA_963639425.1 Faecalibacterium prausnitzii | reverse complement strand
GGAGGGGGCTTCAGAACGCGTCTGAGGGGTGGATAGTAAACGGTTAGTAAACAGATAGTAAACGCTTTTGAACGGATTTGTTTTCAGGCTTTTGCGCATAATACCTTTGCGTTGTCGACAGGAGACAGGTACCTGATAGCGAGAGGACTTGACCTGACGGCGCAATGTTTAATTTTTAACACTATAAAAAACTTATGAGTATCGCTTACAAAGTTGTTGCCAGAAACTTGAATTTCGGCAGCGAGAGTGAGAACAAGACAGTTTATTCTGTCCGTCCTGCCAGCTACGGCACGTTGACAACCGACGACGCTGCACGACAGATTGCAGCAGAGTCTTCATCGTCTCCTGGTGACGTAAAGTCAGTCCTTGACCGTTATGCTTTCTTTGTCAAGGAAAACCTGAAGAAGGGCTACAACATCGAGTTGCTCGATTGTGGCACGCTGTTCACGCGCTTCATCACCGGCAAGTCTGTGGAGACTTCCAAAGAGGCCAATGCCTCGCTGGTGAAGTCCATGCTTCCTGGATTTCGTCCGTCGTACAAGCTTTCGCCAAGTGGAAACCGTGTCTACGACCTCATCCCAACCAAGATTACGCTCGTGAAGTTCGACGACGAGGCAGACAGCACGGCGGCAGACGGCACCGGCTCCGGCAGTTCGGACACGTCGGGAGGCTCGGCCTCCGACAGCGGCTCCGGCACGGGAGGCTCCACCACCGGCGGCGACACCGACTCGGAGGGTGATGGCGGCTTCCAGGGCTAAGCTCGGAGGACGTACATAGGGGTAGGCACCCGCCACCGCAGGACGCTATGTCCGGCGGACGGCGGGTGCCTCTTTTTGTCTGTCGGTGTGGGGCGAAGACAGCAAATAAATATGGAAGGCCTCCGTACCATTCCTTTATTTTTGCGTAAGTTTGCAAGAGTTGAGAAGTCAAAAGCTGCTACAGATGAAACCAATGATAAAATACAGAGGGGGCAAATCGCATGAAATCCCTCACATAATGTGGCACATACCGAGGTTCACGGGAAGGTATGTAGAACCTTTTTTCGGTGGCGGAGCACTGTTCTTCTATCTTGAACCGAAGCGTGCCATCGTCAACGACATAAACTCAAAGCTAATTGAGTTCTACAGGGGAGTGCGCGATTATTTCCCATTACTGCGCAAAGAGCTTGATGAGGTTGAAGGCGAGTACAAGAGGAACAGAGCCGAATTTGATGCACTGAAAGATAAAAGTCCAAATGAGCGCGTCGAAGACAAGAATGAAACCCTTTACTATAAAATGAGGGATATGTACAACGGTCTGATAGAGAAAACATTCTCTGATGCCCTACTCTATTACTACATAAACAAGACAGCATATTCCGGCATGATACGCTGCAATTCCAAAGGAGAGTTTAACGTGCCTTTCGGAAGATATGCGAATCTGAACACTAACAGCGTGACATCCTACCACAGCAGTCTGCTACAACGCACAGAAATATACAATGAGGATTACAGCACGGTCTTCAACATGTGTGACGGAGACGATTTCGTGTTCCTTGACCCTCCTTACGACAGCACGTTTTCCGATTACGGGAATGCAGAATACAAAGACGGATTTGACGAAGATAGCCATCGCCGACTGGCAAACGACTTTGCCAACCTACCCTGTCGTGCACTTATGGTCATTGGCCGCACGCCGCTTACAGAGGAGCTTTACGGAAAGTATGTGGTTGACGAATATGAGAAAAACTATGCCGTCAATATCCGTAACCGGTTCAGGTCTGCCGCGACACATATCTTAGTGGCGAACTTCAGAAGACAGTGGGGCGAACCTGTCGTTGTCACATCCGAAGTAAACAGATATAAGGAACCGACGGCCAGCAAACTGATGCTGTTCGAAAGGAGACAATATGGCAAGAATTAGTACCCCCATCCTTTTCATGACCACATCCCCGAGATCACCGGAGAAGATGATTCCGGAGATAGGTCTTCTCGTCAACAACTTCAGTGGACAAAAATGGGATCACGATGTCCAGTGTTCGTTCATGAAGAGATTGAGAAGCGAAGACTTCTTCAATGGCAAGGGAGAAAAAGATCCTGCGTTCAGCGCACGAGACAGGATAAACAGGACACCCCAATCATTAGGGTTTGTCGTCCTCACTCCGAAAATAGACGTTACCCCTGCTGGCAAAGCCTTGTTGTCGTCACGCCGACCGGGTGAAGTCTTGCTGCGCCAACTTCTGAAATTCCAAATACCGTCACCTTATCACCGCCCCACAGATAAAGCTGCGCACTTCTGCGTGAAACCCTACTTGGAGATATTAAGATTAGTACGCACAACGGGCACACTGCGGTTTGATGAGTTGCAGATATTTGGCATGCAACTGTCAGACTGGCACAAGTTCGAAGATATTGTCAAGAAGATAGACGACTTCCGAAATGCACGACTTGCCTACAAGGGAAGTTACAAAAAGTTCAAACGCACATATCTTGAGAAGGAGCTGAGGGAAATATATTCAGAGCGCATCACCAGTGGTAAGACAAAGACAAGAGAGAGCAGAGACTCGTCCGTCGCCAAGTTTTTGGACACCCAATCCAGCAATATGCGTGACTATGCCGATGCCTGTTTCCGATACCTGAGAATGACGGGACTTGTGAATGTATCGCATATAGGCAAGTCTCTAAGCATTGTCAACGAGCGTATTGAGGATGTCGATTATATCTTGCAGACTGTAAGTCGTGACCCTGTGATGATCGATGACAGGAACGAATATGCGGCTTATCTTGGAGCGGCTGACACACCGATACTCTATACAGACAACAAAGACCGCCTTGTCAGAAGACTGAAGAATGAGTTTCCCGATGTCGCCATCAATGGAGATTGGACGATAGAGGATCTAAAAGATGTTTTGAACAACAATATCGAAACACGTAAGGAGAACAATCTGCAAAAACAGGTAACTGAGATAAAGGATTACAAGCTTTACGATGATATTCAGGACACGTATAAGCAGATAGAAGATAACAAACTCTATGATGCCCCGCTCATGCTCGAATGGAATACATGGAGAGCCATGACCATGCTTGACGGCGGCATCATAAAGGCGAACCTGACTTTCGATGACTTTGGAAATCCTCTGTCTACCGCCGCCGGAAACAAGGCTGACATAGTTTGCGATTACGGTGACTTCTGCGTTTCAGTGGAGGTCACGATGGCAGGCGGACAAAAACAGTATGAGATGGAGAGCGAACCTGTGAGTCGACATCTTGGAAGGCTCAAAAGCACAAGCGGTAAGCCTTGCTATTGTCTCTTCGTTGCACCTAATATTAACGATGCCTGTGTCGCACATTTTTACGGTCTGCACAATATCGTAATAAACTACTATGGAGGAAAGTCGGTGATAGTGCCACTGCCTTTGAACGTCTTTCAAAAAATGTTGGAAAATAGCCATAAAGCTTCTTATACTCCAAATTCTGCTCAGGTTAGAAGTTTCTTCGAGTACTCCGCATCACTCGCTTCAAGCGGAATTGACG
>CAVHVD010000108.1:0-15238 GCA_963639425.1 Faecalibacterium prausnitzii | reverse complement strand
GCAATGGTTTGAACGCATGAAAGAGAAAGCCGCAAATTGGCTTCAAGGCTAAATATCTCTTTTTGTCTGTCGGTGTGGGTGGTGCTTCAGTCGTCGCCGAAGAGCTGGCGGCGGTCACGCACGGAGGCCGGACGTGCCCACTCCGTCGGCACCAGCTGCCACTGTCCGAGGGCTCGGGGGCTTACCAGCCGGTGCTGTTCGATGTGGCGCATGAGGTAGTAGCGCAGGTCTTTGTCGGTCGACGTGAGGATGCGTGCCTGCAGGCTGTCGGGGTCTATGCCGGCACCCTTGGTGAGGTGCTCTCCCCCGCCACTGCCGCGGTAGGAGTTTATGGCCACGCGGTAGTGGCGCGTGGTATCGAACGGTGTGCCGTCGGCCATGCTGAGAATTGTGACTTTCTGTCCGGCGGGCTTGGTGACATCGACGGTGTAGACGATGCCCGCCGCCGAGTCGAAGTTGAATATGGGGTTGAGAATACGCGCCCGTCCGGCGGCGGCACCCTCCTGCCGCGTGTCCATGAGCAGCACGTGGTCGTCGGGACTCTGCATGGTGTTTATCCACAGGCCGTAGGAATATTCAAGGTAGTCGTGGACTTCGCGGCCTGTGAGGCTCATGGTGTAGAGCATGTTCTCGTACTTGTAGAGGTTGAACATATCGCTGACGCGGATGTCGCCCTTGCATATTTCGGCATCGTAGGACAGCGGCGCAGCCATGGAGATGTCGGCACCGCTGATGGCGAGTTGCAACGTGTGGATGAGGTCGACGAAGGCCGACGACCCGAAGTAGGCATCGCGGGTGGTGATGGTCTCGGTCATGGTGCCTATGCGTCGCGAGACGAAGCTGTCGATGGCGGCATACTGCCCTGCGAAGCGTGCCATGAAGTCGGGACTGATGTCGAGGTCGTCGACGGGCGTGACCTGTCCGCTCACGTGCTTCGCGGTCACACGGCCGTCGCTGACGGTACACGCAATCCTGACATCGGCAACGGCACGTGCGGCGTTGGAGGGGTTGAGCACCAGGACGGAGTCGCCCGTGGAGGTGGTTGTCCACATATCTGTGCGCAGATGGTCGTGGCCGCACAGGATGACATCGAAGCCCGGCACACGCTGTGCCACCTCCACGGCGGCGTGTTCGCGGTACTTGCCGCCGAGCCACTGTGCCTCGGTGCCTGTGTGGAACAGGCCTATTACGACGTCGGCCTTCTCCTCGTCGAGCAGTACGGGCATCCAGCGGCGGGCGGTCTGCTCCATGTCGTCGAAGCGCAGTCCCTGCCACAGGTTGGGGCTTAGCCACACGGGTATGGCGGGGGTTATCATGCCGAGAATGGCAACACGCACGCCGTCGCGCTCGAGGATGACGTAGGGCTTGAAGTGCGGCTCGCCGGTGGTGGTGTCGACGATGTTGGCACCGAGCACGGGGTAGCGGCAGTCGGCGGCCCAACGGTCGAAGACGCGGCGGCCGGTCTCCACGTCGTGGTTGCCCATGTTGCCCGCCACGCAACCCATGAAGTTGAGCATATCGGCAGCGACGTGTACGGACGTGGTGTCGATGTAGTTGTAGTAGTAGGCCGAGGGCTGTCCTTGCAGGATGTCGCCGTTGTCGACCATCAGGAGGTTGTCGCCATACTGCTGCCTGAGCGTCCGGACGTAGGTGTCCACACGTGCCAGACTGCCACGCACAGGACGGTGGCCGGTGAAGTCGAAGGGATAGAAGCTGCCGTGTACGTCGCTCGTCTCGAGCACACGTAGTTCCACGGTGCGTTGTTGTGCGTCAGCAGGCGGCATGGTCGTCATGAGGAGCAGTGCCGACAGGGCAATGGTGAGTCTTTTCATATCGTAGCAGTATCAGTGTCAGGAACAGGAGCATCAGCACGGTGCATGGCAGGGAGGCCTCGAAGCCGAAGTCACCGCCGTTCATGAGCGTCTGCGGCGCGAGGCGGAGCGTGAGCACGCTGTCGGCGGAGGCCAGGCCGCTGACACCGAAGCCGAGCACCGGCCCTTGTATCCAGTTCCAGAACAGGTGCAGACAGACGGAGAAGGCGAGGCTGCGCGTGTAGATGAACACGGAGCCGAGCAGCAGTCCGGCGATGAAGATGTTGAGGAACGCCGTCGTGCTGAAGTTGGGGTTGGCGAGGTGCATCGAGCTGAAGAGGAGCGACGAGAGGACGAGGGCGACGAAGCGGTTGATGCCTGCATCGAGCAGATGTCCGAGGACGAAGCCGCGCACCATGGTCTCCTCGGCGAGTGAGACAAGCGTCATGAGCAGGAACGCCTGAACAAGACTGCCCCACTCCACGCCGATGTCGGCGATGGCAATCCACCCTCCCGCGAGCAGGAAGAGGAAGCCCACGGCATAGATGAGCACGGCCACGAGCGTGCCGCACAGCACGTCGCGACGGCACCAGCCGCCACTCAGGCCGAGGCGGCGCAGGATGTCGCGGTGGCAGTCCCAAAAGCGGATGATGAGTGCTGCGGCAAGGAGCGTGGCGACGAGCATCATTGCCTCGTCGGCAATCTCAAGCCCTGTGCCCCGCAGTCCGGCATCGTGGAGGAAGTCGGACACGAAGCCAGACAGTGCCATGAGCACGACGACGATGACGAGGAACGTCAGTATCTTGGCCGTGAGGACAAGATACCGAAGCACGGTGTTCATGAGTGACATGACGGTGGTCGTCAATAGGAGCGGGCGAAGATGACACGACACTTCGACGGACGGCCGGTGACCATGCAGCGTCCCTCCGCCTTGTCGCCGGGCAGATATTCGTCGAACGGGATGCAGCGTATCGTGGCTTTCGTCTCCTCCTTCACACGGGCTTCGGTCTCGGGAGTGCCGTCCCAGTGTGCCAGGATGAAGCCGCCGTCCTCTATCTTCGTCTTGAATTCGTCGTAGGTGTCTACGCTCGTGATGTGGCTGTTGCGGAAGTCGAGAGCCTTGCGGAATATGTTCTGCTGTATCTCATTGAGCAGTCCTTCGACGCGTGCTTCAATGCCGTCGCAGGTAACGGTGGACTTCTCGAGCGTGTCGCGTCGCATCACTTCGACGGTGTTGTTCTCGAGGTCACGGCCTCCGATGACCAGGCGCACGGGCACGCCCTTCATCTCATAGTCTGCGAACTTGAAGCCCGGACGTCTGTTGTCGGCGTTGTCGTACTTCACGCTTATGCCCTTGGCACGCAGTGCGTCCACGATGCCGGCAACCTTCTTGTCGATGAGCTCGAACTGGTCTGCACTCTTGTAGACGGGGATGATGACCACCTGTATCGGTGCGAGCTTGGGAGGCAGGACAAGGCCGTTGTCGTCGCTATGGGTCATTATCAACGCTCCCATGAGTCGCGTCGATGCGCCCCACGACGTTGCCCAGACATACTGCAACTTGTTGTCGCGGTCGACGAACTGCACGTTGAACGACTTGGCGAAGTTCTGTCCCAAGAAGTGCGACGTGCCGCTCTGCAATGCCTTGCCGTCTTGCATCATGGCCTCGATGGTGTAGGTGTTCAGTGCTCCGGCGAAGCGTTCGGTTGCGGACTTCACGCCCTTAACGACCGGCACAGCCATGAAGTTCTCGGCGAAGTCTGCATATACCCCGAGCATCTTCTGTGCTTCGGCTTCCGCCTCTTCGGCAGTGGCGTGTGCGGTGTGTCCCTCCTGCCACAGGAACTCGGACGTGCGCAGGAAAGGACGTGTGCGCATCTCCCAGCGGAAGACGTTGGCCCACTGGTTGATGAGTATGGGAAGGTCGCGGTAGCTGTTGATCCAGTTCTTGTAGGTGTTCCAGATTATGGTCTCAGACGTAGGGCGGACAATCATCTCCTCCTCGAGCTTGGCCGTCGGGTCTACCTCAATGCCGCCGTCTGCCGACTCGCGGAGGCGGTAGTGCGTCACCACGGCACACTCCTTGGCGAAGCCCTTGACGTGCTCCGCCTCACGGGCGAAGAACGACTTGGGGATCAGCAACGGGAAGTATGCGTTGACATGACCAGTCTCCTTGAACATACGGTCCATCTCGTGCTGCATCTTCTCCCAAATGGCATATCCGTAAGGCTTGATGACCATGCAGCCGCGCACGGCCGACTGCTCTGCCAGGTCTGCCTTGTAAACCAAATCATTATACCACTGCGAGTAGTTCTCGCTTCGCTTTGTCAGCCCTTTAATCTCTACTGCCATAACTCTTTCTAATATAGTGTTTTTAGATCAATATTTCCAATCGACGGGCAAAGATAGTGCAAGTCGGAGACAGAGCAAAACGAACATCTCCGATTTTGCTCCGTCGAGACGAAGCCCGTCAGTCGCGAAAGACAAGGCGACACACGCAGGGAATAGGATGTCCAAGTCGGCCTGCAAAGTTGCGTTGAGATGCAGTCTGTAAAAAATCCGTCGACGGAACACCGGCCTATCACACAATGTGAGTAAATTTGCAACAGTACAACACACGGAACGCCAATGAAAACGACAACATTAAGCCCTGCACAAATCCAACTTCTGAGATTGTTCGAATGGAACCGCTCGGAAGAGGGTCTCAATGAATTGAAGGACATACTCTTCAAGTACTACAACAAGAAGATGAATGATTCCCTCAACGGTCTTTGGGACAGTGGAGAGCTGAACCAGGAGCGGTTGGATGAAATCAACAAGATGGATCTTCACAAGCTCGACTGATGGCGAAAGTTGTTCTTGACACAAACTGCCTGATACAGTGCGTCCCTGAAAGAAGCCGGTATCATGCCGTGTGGAAATCGTTCACAAGTGGGCACAACGTGTTGTGTGTATCCAACGACATACTCGAGGAATACCACGAGATACTGCTGCGGCTCACAAACAGGATGACTGCCGAATATGTCATCGGGACATTGCTGAACAGCCCGTTCGTGGAGTTCGTCACTCCGTTCTATCATTTCGGACTTATCGATAGTGACCCTGACGACAACAAATTTACAGACTGCGCCGTAGCGGCGGGCGCACGCTGCATCGTGTCGAATGATCGCCACTTTGATGTTCTTAAAGAGACGTCATTTCCGAAAGTCTTTGTCGAGACGCTGGATGAGTTTCATGCCGAAATCACTTCTTCTTCCGGTATTTCTTGAAAGCGGCAAAGTTGTAGCCAATGTAGACGCTGAGCTTGCCGAAAGCGTTGAGTGAGGTGAAGCTGCTGTTATGGAAGTTGTTTGAATAGAGCGTGAAGATGCTACCCCAGTACCACCGCATGTTGTTGTAGACCACCCCGAGGCGCAACGTGCCGTCGGGGGTGAAGTTGCGGAAGGTGTGACGGCGCATGAGGTCTTCGTCGCCTCTGTTTCTGACGTGCTTGAACGACACGCCCGCCGTGGCACAGACGCTGAACAGCCAGTTGTCGGCAAACACCCAGTTGTAGCCGTAGCCGCCGGAGAGTGTCAGCGTGTTGTAACGGATGTAGTCGCTGCCGCCAAGGGTGTCTGTGTCCATCACTCCAGGATAATGGCGGTCAAAGAAATCACCGAACTTGTCGTAGTTGATACCCAGTTTGTCGTAGAAATAGCCCAGCCCGACAATTGCCGAACCGCTGCTAACCTTTTGGCACGTGCTCTGGCTGTAGGCGGCGGGCATGGAGAAACGGCGGTGGTTGAACACGTAGAAAGCGTTCACGCCCTTTGATGTCTGCTTCAAGGCATCGAACGGCTCACCGGAGACGGCATGCAGACGCGTGCCGTCGTCAAGATAGCCATGCCGTATCTTGTAGGCATTGCCCGTGCTGCGCCATATCAGGTCGAAGAACAGTGCCGAGCTGTAAACGCTCAGTTCCCACCGCTTGTCGGCCTGGTTGCTTGCGGTCAGGCCGCTGTAAAACAGGTCGAAGTTATAGCCAAGGAACGCCCAGCGATAGCCGAAGTAAGGGCCGAACTTCATGTTGACGCCGGAGCTGAGGGTGATGCTATGCAGGCGGCTGTCGTTGAAGCGCAGGTACATCATGTCAAACAGTGCGGAGGTCTGAGCCATCACCGTGAACTTGTAATGCTGCGGTTCGATGAAGACGGTATCGATGTCGGACAGACTGCTGAAGAACCGTGCCAGACCGTGCTTCTCACCATGCCCCACAGCCGTACTGTCCTGCGGCATCACGGCAAACGATGTCGAGGGGAGACAAAGGAACAGCGCAAGCAATATGACTGACAACATTCTGCTCATACGAAACGGCACGGACACGTTAGAACGGATAGCCGACGGCAAAATGGAAGGCGAAGTCGCGGCTGAACTTGGGATGTATTATGGGGTATCGCTGCCGTCCACTGCTGTAAACAGGGTTTATGGCCTTCATGCCTCCGTCGATACGCAGTATGAAGAAATCCAAATCAAGACGGAAGCCGATGCCGTAGGCCACGGCAATCTGCTTGTAGAACTTGCCGAAGCGGAACTGGCCTCCGGGCTGGCTCTCATAGTTGCGGAGCGTCCAAATGTTGCCTGCATCGACGAACGCCGCTCCGCGTAGTTTCCAGAACAGGTCGGTGCGGTATTCGACGCTGGCATCGAGCTTCAGGTCGCCGGTCTGGTTCATGAAGTTGCCGTCGCCGGCGAATGAGCCGGGACCCAAATCACGAACCGACCATCCGCGAACGCTGTTGGCACCGCCGGAGAAGTAACGCTTCTCGAACGGAATAAGCGTGGCGTTGCCGTATGGATAGGCAATCCCCATGCCCACATGCCACGCTATGGAGTTCTTCGGGTCAATGACCACGTTGCGGGCATAGTCGATGTCGCCCTTGACGTACTGTGCAAACGGGATGTTGAGCAGTGAATACTCACCGTCGGAATTGCGGTGCATACCGTAGGCTTTGGCAAGCGCGTACATCAGGTTACCCGCAGCTTCGACGTTGAACCTCAAGGTATATGAGTTTTGCGACTGGACAGTGCCGACGGCATTGCCTGCGCTGTTGTAGACATAGGTGTAGCCGGTGCGTATGATGAAACGGTTCTCGTAGTTATAGCGCAGGATGTAGTTGTTCTCCTGATTGAGGTAACGCTCGCGGAAGGATGGGTCTATCCACGGCATGTAAAGATAGCTGACATCAAGCAGGTCTATCTGATGGCGTGTGTTGCTGCTGCGGTAGCCCCACTTGTAGCCCCACCCCGTAGATGCTATGATGCGTGTGAACTCAGGACGCATCTGGTAGCTGTATTGCAGGTTGAAGGTGGTGTTGGCACGTATGCGTTGACGGAAGTCATGGGTGGTGAAGGGGAACACGAAGCGCGGAAAGTCCACAGAAGCCTCGGCTCCCAGCTCGGTGTAGCTCTCGTTGCGATACTGTCCCTGTAGTCCCGACACGGCTTCATAGCTCCCTCGCAGTCGGAATGTGAACGTCTCCGACCCGCGAAACAGATTGCGATGACTATAAGACACCGACGCACCGGCACCCAAGTCCCCGGCAGAATTGGTGCCCTCGACCTCGAACGACACCGACTGCAAGCGGTTCTTGTTCAGCAGCACATAGGCGTTCAGCAACGCACTGTCACCGCGCTGCACTTCCTGAAAGCGCACGTTGGTATAGCGCATCACGGAGAGGCGGTTGAAGTTCTCATAGGTGGTCTGCACGTCCTGCGAGTTGTACAGATGTCCCGGGATGAGCCGCTGGTTGCTCATGATGACGCGCGGACGGACGAACAGCTTGTTGCGGAAATATATGGGGAAGCCGCGATACAGCATGGAGTCGGCGACGGCGGTGTTCGTCGTGCCCGATGAGAACATGTCGTAGTCTGTCAGGAAGCTGACCTTGTTCAAGTGATATTGTTTCGACGCCAGTGAAGACACACTATCAGCTGTCTGCGTGTTCAGGTGCAGTGTCAGGTCCACGCCATAGGTACCGCGCACGGTGTCGGCAGTGAAGCTGATGTATTCCTTATTGAAGCGGTAGAACCCGTTGCGTTGCAAGTTGGCGGTTATGCGGTTGCGCTCGGCATCCAGCCTGTTGATGTCCATATACATTCCTTCGCGCAACAGTGTCGACGCACTGTCGGCCTCCATGAAGTGACCTATCAGCGTGTCTGGCACGTCATAGCCGATGGAGCGCACTGTATATGGGCGACCGCTGCTGATGTTGTACGTCAGGCGCAGACGCTTTCGTCCTGTCTCGGTGCGGGTACTGACACGTGCTCCTATGTAGCCCATGTTGCGCACAGCCTTCTCTATCTCTTGTCGTGAACGCTCGGTCTCAACTGCGTTGTATATCACTGGAGCAGTACCCACACGACGCAGGGCGCGGTTCACCCACTTTGTAGAATCACGTCCTGACAGGCTATATATGTGTAGCTGCGTCTTGAACAGATTGAACCACTTGGTATTGGGTTGCTGACGGATGTACATTGTCAGGCCGCCGGTGCTGATGTCCTTGTTGTCACTGCGCACGCTGACATCGTCGAGCAGATATTGTCCGTCAGGCACATACTTCACCGACGAGCACGAGCTTGCAGTCAAGGCACAAATACATAAGACAATACATGAGGCTATATGATGTGTCAGACGTTTCTTCATCAGCGTTGGAGTGCAATAGGCTGACAAAGGTAACCAAAAACTTTGCACCGAATGGCGCAAAGTCCTACTTTTGCGGGAAACAGACACCGCAACATGATATCAAAGAACCGAATCAGATATATCCGCTCACTCGAACAACGCAAGGTGCGACGCGCCGACGATGTATTCCTTGCCGAGGGGCCTAAACTCGTCAGTGAGCTGCTACCCTACTTCCCTTGCCGTTTTCTAGCAGCCACCACTGAATGGCTGCACACCCATGCTACCGTGAAAGCCGATGAGATGGCCGAGGCTTCGCCGGATGAGCTGTCGCGTGCCAGCCTGCTACGTACACCGCAGGACGTGATTGCCATCTTCAACCAACGACATGATGCTGTGCCTATCGGTGTTCTCAACGACCAGCTGTGCCTTGCTCTCGACGGCGTGCAAGACCCCGGGAATGTAGGAACGATACTGCGCATTGCCGATTGGTTTGGCATTGAGCATGTGTTCTGCTCGGCAGACACAGCCGATGTTTATAGTCCCAAGACGGTGCAGGCCACCATGGGAGCATTGGCACGAGTACATGTGTACAGCACGGACATTGCGGAACTCATCGCCTCGGCACCTGCCGATACCGCTGTCTACGGTACGTTCCTCGACGGTGCCGACATCTACACACAACCACTGGGCAGCACCGGGCTGATTGTCATGGGGAATGAGGGTAACGGCATAAGCCGTGAGGTGGAGCGTCTCGTGAAGCAGCGGCTACTGATTCCCAACTTTCCGGCAGGACGGCACACCACTGAATCGCTCAACGTGGGAGTTGCCACAGCCGTGGTATGCGCCGAGTTCAGGCGCAGATGCCTCTAATCTTATTCTTTACGTATGTAGACGTTCAGCGTGCCTGTGACTTGGCATGCAGACGCATCAGGCTGATGCGGTCAACCAGCATGATGCCCGATGATGACTTTGACGGATAGTAGATGAAGCCGTTGACCTCACGTATGTCGCCGAGCGTGTCGTCATATAGCTGCAACGTCCGCGTGCCATCGGCGGTGACAGTGACGCTATGACCTATCACACTATCGTTCTTGTAGCGTATTGACATGGCCATGACAGCCGTGTCGGAGCGTACCGACAAGGTATCGAAGAAACGGAAGCGCGCACTCAGACGCAGTGTGTCGCGTCCCTCGAAGTTGCGGTCGTTCACGAAGTTGAACGTCACGCGGTCATTATAGTCCGAACCGTTAAGACTGAACATGGGCATCCCCTGCCAGATGTCAACACGGTCACCGCGAACAGTGCCGCCGGTACGGTTGTCGCGAGCCATGAGCAGACGGTGCACACCGTCACGTTCGCGTTGCAGACGTTCGCGCACACGGCTGTATATTTCGTCCATCTGTTGCGGACGTGCCGAATACCATGCCAGTGTGGAGTCGAACTGTGCTTCGGTGATGTGGTTCTTTTCGAATGCCGAAAGCACATAGTATGGCGTATCATCACTGTCAACGCCGTTGGACTCTCCTATTGCCTTCGCCAAATGATAATCCACCAACACATTGGCCATCCTGTTCTCGGACAGCACATAGTCGGGTCTCTTCTCGCCACACGAAGCAACGGTCACGGCAAGCACTGTTGCCGCAAGCAACATTGATGGTATGTGTGTGCAGACGTTCATCATATCGTTAGGCCGTTTGCTGCTCCTCTTGCTTCTCGTCGTTCTTCTTCCTTTTCAGGAAGCCGAAAGCAGTGTTGACGTACTTATAGTAGAACAACAACAGAGCTATGATGCCGCAGCTTATACACGCATCGGCAAAGTTGAATATCGGGCTGAAGAACACGAATGAGTCTCCACCGACCAGCGGAACCCAATCCGGCCAGCTGGTGTCTATTATCGGGAAGTAGAACATATCCACCACCTTGCCGTAGAATGGCAGGGCATATCCACCACCCTCGGGCATGAAGGTAGCTATCTGATGGTATGAGCTTTCACTGAAGAGAACGCCGTAGAGCACGCTGTCGATGATATTCCCCAATGCTCCTGTGAAGATGAGAGAGACACACAACAGGAAGCCGGGCTTGACACCACCCTTGACGAAGCGTGCCAATGCCCACCCGATGAAGACCACGGCGACAATGCGGAACGCGGTGAGGAACAGCTTGTCGAACAGTTCCATGCCGAAGGCCATGCCGTTGTTCTCGGTGAAGAGTATGTAGAACCAGTCGGTGATGCGGATGCTTTCATGCAGATACATACCGGTCTTGACACAGAACTTTATGACCTGATCCACGCCCAGCAGTGCCACAATCAGCAGCACCCACCACCATCCGCTCGTGAGATGCCTCTTGCCGTCCTCTACTCTTTCCATCTCCACGTGCATTCCCTCATCTCTTCCTCTTGGCCTCGATGCTCAACGTGGCATGAGGCACGGCACGCAGACGTTCGGCGGGGATAAGTTTCCCCGTCTCGCGGCAGATGCCGTAGGTCTTGTTCTCTATGCGCACCAATGCCGCCTGCAGGCTCTTGATGAACTTGAGCTGGCGTTGTGCCAGACGCAGTGTCTCCTCGCGTGCCAAGGCGAAAGAATCATCCTCAATCACTTTGTAGCTCGATGAGGTATCTTCAATGCCGTTGCTGTCCGTGCCACGCAGGCTGGCCATCATCTGGTCGTAGTCCTTCAGTGCCACAGCAAGCTTCTCGTTTATAATCTCCTTGAACTCCTCGAGTTCAGCATCCGAATATCTTGTCTTTTCAGCCATAATAAGTTTGATTTTGAGGTTGATGTTTTTTATACCTTATTATATAGTACGTATTGTCACGCTGTCTCACCGCTAAGCCTTGGCGATCTTCACCGTCAGCTTGAAGTCATCCATGTCCAGCTCCGTGCCGTCATCAATGCTGTCCACCAGCTGCAGCGAAAGCCCCAACACCTGACGGCAGATGTAATCGCCATAGTCGACAACGGCCTCGTCGCTGTTGGGGTTGTGCGTCACAAGGATGTTTATCTTGTCCGTTATCTCCAGCCCGCTTTGCTTGCGCAGGTTCTGTATGCGGTTCACCAACTCACGTGCCACACCCTCGCGGCGCAGATCCTCGGTGATTGTCACCTCCAGTGCCACCGTCAGGTTGCCTTCGTTGGCTACAAGCCAGCCCGGGATGTCCTCGCTGATTATCTCCACGTCTGCGACATCAATCGTCGCCGACTGTCCGCTTACGTCTGCAAAGGTGAAGCATCCCTCGCGTTCCAGCTGTGCAATGTCTTCCTGCCCCATCGCAGACACGGCCGCCGCCACGCCCTTCATCTGCTTGCCGAACTTCGGTCCGAGCTTCTTGAAGTCGCACTTCACGCGCTTCACCAATATGCCCGTGGCATTGTCCACGAACTCCACGTCCTTGACGTTGACCTCATTCTTTATCAGATCCTTCACGGCTTCGATGTGGCTGCGCTGTGACCCGTTGACCACGGGTATCATGATGCGCTGCAGCGGCTGGCGCACCTTGATGTTGACCTTGCGGCGCAGAGCCAGCACCATGGACGTGATCTTCTGTGCCATCTCCATGCGTGCCTCAAGCTCACGGTCTATGAGCGTCTCGTCGCACTGCGGGAATGACGCGAGATGTACGGACTCGACGGCATCGCGTCCCGTGACGCTCACCAAGTCCATATACAGTCTGTCGGCAAAGAACGGCGAGAACGGCGCCAGCAGCTTTGCCACGGTCTCTATGCAGGAGTATAGCGTCTGATATGCCGACAGCTTGTCGTCCGTCATGCCACCGCCCCAGAAGCGTTTGCGGTTCAGACGCACATACCAGTTGCTAAGGTTGTCGTTGACGAAGTCCTCTATCAGACGTCCGGCACGCGTAGGTTCGTAGGCTGCCAGGTTGGCATCCACGCCACGTACCAACGTGTTCAGTTCCGACAATATCCAGCGGTCTATCTCCGGACGCTCGTCGAGGGCTATGTCCTTCTGCGAATAGTCGAAGCCATCCACGTTGGCATAGAGCGCGAAGAACGAATAGGTGTTATAGAGCGTGCCGAAGAACTTGCGGCGTACCTCGTCCACGCCATTGGGGTCGAACTTCAGGTTATCCCACGGTTCGCTGTTCGTCATCATGTAGAAGCGCACGGCATCGGTGCCGTACTTACCAATCATGTCAAACGGATTGGTGACGTTGCCCAGGTGCTTGCTCATCTTGTTGCCCTTGGCATCGAGAACGAGACCCGAAGAGATGACGTTCTTGAACGCCACGCTGTCGAAGACCATGGTGGCTATGGCGTGCAGGGTGAAGAACCATCCTCGCGTCTGATCCACACCCTCGTTGATGAAGTCGGCGGGGAAAGCCTTTGGCGGAATGGCATAGCCCTCGTAGCGGCTTTCGACCAACGCCCTGCGGTCGGCCTCCGTGCCACGTGCCATCTCTCCCTCGAACGGGTAGTGCAGCTGTGCGTAGGGCATTGAGCCGGAGTCGAACCACACGTCGATGAGGTCGGTCTCCCTGTACATGGGGCGGCCTTCGCCGTTCACGAGAACGATTCTGTCCATATACGGGCGGTGCAGGTCTATGCGGTCGTAGTTCTCCTGCGAGTAGTCGCCCGGCACGAAGCCACACTCTTTGAGGGGGTTGCTCTCCATCACTCCGGCGGCAACGCTCTTCTCTATCTCGTCGTATAGCTCTACGAGCGTACCTATGCACTTCTCGCCGCGGTTCTCATCGCGCCAGATGGGCAACGGCGTGCCCCAAAAACGCGAACGCGACAGGTTCCAGTCGTTCAGGTTCTCAAGCCAGTTGCCGAAGCGTCCCGTGCCGGTGCTCTCAGGCTGCCAGTTGATGGTCTTGTTCAGCTCCACCATGCGCTCCTTGCATGCCGTGTCGCGGATGAACCAGCTGTCAAGCGGATAGTAGAGTATCGGCTTGTCCGTGCGCCAACAGTGCGGGTAGTTGTGCACGAACTTCTCGATCTTGAACGCCGTGCCCTCCTGCTTCATCTCCAGGCTTATTATGATGTTGAGGTCTTCTGCCTTCTCCGACGCCTTGACATCCCACACGCCGTCCTGATTGAAGCGCGGGTCGTAGGCGTTCTTCACGTAGTCACCGGCATGATGGCCATAGGCGGCTACATCCATGCAGCGTGCCACGAAGCAGCTGTCAAGTTCGTCTGTGAGATAATACTTGCCTTGCAAGTCCACCATGGGACGGGTGTCGCCTTTCTTGTCGATGAGGTAGAGTGCAGGCACATGGGCATCGCGGCACACCTTGGCATCGTCGGCACCGAAGGTCGAAGCCGTATGTACGATGCCCGTACCGTCTTCTGTCGTCACGTAGTCACCAGGGATGACGCGGAACGCCGCTTCGCTCATCTCCACGAACCTGTCCTTGCCGTTCTCGCCGGTGAACACCTTGTCCGCGTGTGCCGCAGCATACTCCGTTACGTATTCGGGGCTCAGGTCACTGACCTTCTCACACGGCTTGACCCACGGCATGAGCTGCTTGTAACGGATACCGACGAGGTCGCTACCCTTCACACTACCCACGACCTTGTACGGCACATACTTGTCGCCACGCCGGTAGTCGGGGAGCTCGTCGCCAGCCTGCACTTCACCCGCCGGCGAGAAGTATGCCGACACACGTGCAGCTGCCATTATCAGCGTCATCTTCTCTGCCGTGTATGGGTTGTAAGTCTCTATCACGCTGTAGTCTATCTTCGGCCCTACGCACAGTGCCACGTTCGACGGCAGTGTCCACGGCGTCGTTGTCCAGGCGAGGAAGTAGGGCTTGCCCCACCCTGTCCACTCGGCACGAGGTTCAGTGATGAGGAACTGCGCCGTCACCGACGTATCCTTGACATCACGGTAGCACCCGGGCTGGTTCAGCTCATGCGAGCTCAAGCCGGTGCCTGCGGCAGGCGAATAGGGCTGGATGGTATATCCCTTGTAGAGCAGTCCCTTGTTGTATAGCTGTTTGAGCAGCCACCACAGGGTCTCGATGTATTTGTTGTCATACGTTATGTATGGATGGTCGAGGTCGACGAAGTAGCCCATCTTCTCCGTCAGGTCACGCCATTCGGCCGTGAACTTCATCACGTTCTCGCGGCACTTGCGGTTATAGTCCTCGGTCGATATGTATTTGTCGGAAGCCTTGTTGTCGATGTCCTTCTTGGTGATGCCCAGCTCCTTCTCGACGCCAAGCTCCACGGGCAACCCGTGGGTGTCCCACCCCGCCTTGCGGGCCACGTGAAAGCCCTTCATGGTCTTGTAGCGGTTGAACGTGTCCTTTATGCTGCGTGCCAACACGTGATGTATGCCGGGATGACCGTTGGCAGAGGGAGGGCCTTCATAGAATATGAATTCCGGACATCCCTCGCGCTCCTCCATGCTCTTGAGGAAGATGTGCTTCTTCTTCCACTCACTGAGGACTTCATCGTTTATCTCCGACAGGTTCATACCTGCATACTCGGCAAACTTCTTGCTCATATCTCTAAAGGCTTTTCTGTACTGTGTGTGTATTGTTCTTGCTTTTATCAAAGTCGCAAAATTACGAATTTCTGACATTCCGCCCACACGCACGGAATGAAAACTTCTCCGACAGCAGGTATTCCCGTGGCGGTTCCAACGATATATATATCCGCGACCCCCACGGATATATATATCTTCAGACACCATAATTATACATGTGTAGAATGCGCGGTTGTGGCTGTACGTCCACAGATTTGTGGCTGTACGTCCACAGATTTGTGGTTGTACGTCCACGGAGCTGTGCTTT
>CAVHVD010000107.1:13138-22577 GCA_963639425.1 Faecalibacterium prausnitzii | reverse complement strand
TCCGTACAGAGCCACTCAGCGTAATGGAATGGATCGGGATAATAGTGCTGACATCCACAGTGCTTTGGATTGGGGAGCTGACAAGACTTGTGCGAAGGCTCGGAGGCAAGAAGAATGCTTGACTGCATAAAAGACATAAAGAACGTAGTGTTCGACTTCGGCGGCGTGCTCATAGACCTCGACCGCCAATGTTGCGTCGACAACTTTCACCGCTTAGGATGGACAGGATTTGAGGCCGAACTCGGTGTCAGCCTCAAACAAGGCTTCCTGCAGAAGTTCGAGTTGGGACTGATTCGCCCCTCCGATTTCCGCGACGGCGTTCGTAGTGCCATCGGGATAGAAGCGAGTGACAATGACATCGATACCTGTTGGAACAGTTTCCTTGCAGACGTTCCGCAATCAAAACTCGACATGCTTATAAGGCTGCGCCGCCGCTTCAACGTATATCTGCTCAGCAACACCAATACCATTCACTGGGAATGGTCAGTAGAGAACGTCTTCAGTCAGGACGGGCACAGTGTTGACGACTATTTCGACGACGTGTTTCTGTCGTTCGTGCTGCACCTGGCCAAACCGGACACGAGGATATTCCGACATGTCATAGACAGCACCGGCATCAAGCCCGAGGAGACACTGTTCATCGACGACTTGCAGCAGAACTGCGACGCGGCTGCGGCAATGAAATTCAACACCTATAAAGCTGGGGCGCATGAAGATTTGCAACACTTGTTCTGATGTCGATGTGCCCGTGACTGCCACAATAGGCTTCTTCGATGGTGTGCATCTGGGACATCAATTCCTCATCAAGCAGATGATGGTGGCGGCAGACGAGAGGAAGACCGCCTCAATGGTTGTGACCTTTCCCGTCCATCCGCGCAAAGTGCTTCATTCGGACTTCCAGCCGCAACTGCTGACGACCAAAGAGGAAAAATGCGAACGGCTGGAGCAGGCCGGTGTGGACTGTTGCCTGATGCTCGACTTCACGCCGCAGATAGCTGCACTCACGGCACATCAGTTCATGGCGATGCTCAAAGAGCAGTACCGTGTCAGCGTTCTCGTGATAGGCTACGACCATCGCTTCGGGCACAACCGTAGTGAGGGATTCGACGACTACTGCCGTTATGGTAAGGAGCTGGGTATTGAGGTGCTCAAGGCCGAACCTTACGTCTTGCCCGACGGACGTAGCATAAGCTCATCGATGATACGCACTCTCCTGCTGCATGGCGATGTGCCGGAAGCAAACAGATGCCTGGGATACGACTACTCGCTCGGCGGAACGGTGACGGATGGCTTTCACATCGGGCGCACGTTGGGCTTCCCGACGGCCAACATCCGTCTTGACGACAATGACAAGCTGTTGCCCGAAGACGGTGTGTATGCCGTGACAGTGGCCGTCGGCGAACACACATACGGTGGCATGCTCAACATCGGCTGCCGTCCCACAATAGGGAATGGAGCGGAGCGCAGCATTGAGGTACACATCTTCGGACTACACGCAGACCTGTATTCACAACATCTACAGGTCTCACTGGTGAGACGGACACGCGACGAAGTGAAGTTCAACACGCCAGACGAGTTGGCAGAGCAGCTGCGCCACGATGCCGTGCAGATAAAGGAGTTGCTTGGAACAGTGTAGTTCTCTCTCTGAGACGAAGTCCCCCCCCAAAAAAAATCGCAGGCAGGTGCGCAGAGCCTTACGTGCAGGCTCCGTAAACTTATCGGGATTCGGCCAAAAACTTATCCCGATAAAGTACCCACTTTATCGGGTACTTTTTGGAAAGTTATCGCGATAACTTTTTCACTGTATCGCGATAAGTTTTTCGAGTGCGCGGCGCACTCCCAATATGTATCCCCAAAACATGTTTTCGGCCTCGCAACAGCCCACCAAACACTGTGTCCGAACCTGCGGGAAGGAGCGAAATAAGCGTATGAATTGGCGAAGTGGGCAAAAAGCTATGGGGCTTGCGCACAGATCAATCCGTGATGTAGAGGCCATCCGCAGTACGGAAAAATCCTGTAACTTTGTCCTCCGTGGCTGCGCGGTTTCCGCCTGTTGCCGTGCACCCCTTGTTTTTTCATCAAGATATGCGGCGGTTTATATGTGGAAAGCGATTAGACTGATACTGATATACTATGCGGTGCAGATTGCGGCATCGTTTGCCGTCGGCGGCATATTTGGAGTTATGCCGTCGGCTTCCGGCTACGACTACGGGCAGACAGTCACGGCGGGGCTGACTGTCTCCATTGTCGTGATGGCACTGATTCTTGTAGCAATGGGGTATCAGAGGAACGCGAGGCGGCTGTGGAACCCGTGCTCTACACGCATAATGTTATGGTCTGTCGGCTTGGGACTGTCGGCAATCGTGCTCTCGGACTTGCTGTCGCAGACGTTCGGCTTCATGCCTGACCTCATGGAAGAGTCGTTCTCGCAGATGGAATCGGGATGGACGGGAGTGCTGACAATCGTCGTGCTCGGTCCCGTACTTGAGGAGATGCTGTTTCGTGGCGGTGTCACGAGGGAGCTGTTGGAGAGGTTTCCTGCTGGCAAAGCCATCCTGTACTCTGCCCTAATATTCGGAATCTTCCACCTCAACCCTGCACAAATCGTTCCGGCGAGCTTCGTCGGGCTGCTGCTGGGGTGGCTGTACTACAAGACCGGTAGCCTGGTACCCTGCATCACAGTACACATTCTGAACAACGGTCTCAGCGTCGTGCTGTCAAGGATGTTTCCTGATGCAGATTCCCTGTCCGACATTTTGGGATGGCCGCTGTATGTCATGGCAGCCCTATTGGCGGTGGCCATCATTGCCGGATACGTGCGCCGCGAATGCTAAAGCATACATGCGCAACTGCTTCACCATGGCCAACAGTCCGTTGCTGCGCGTCGGCGACAGGTGCTCGCGCAGGCCTATGCGGTCGATAAAATAGAGGTCGGCATCAAGGATCTCCTGCGGCGTGCGGTCGTTCAGCACACGGATGAGCAATGCTATTATGCCCTTGACAATCAAGGCATCGCTCTCTGCCTGGAAGTGAATCTTGCCGTCGACGAAGTCAGCCTGTAACCACACGCGACTTTGGCAGCCTTCTATCAGGTTCGACTCGGTCTTGTACTTCTCATCTATCGGCTCCTGCTCGTTGCCAAGGTCAATGAGCAACTGGTATTTGTCCATCCAGTCGGTGCAGTCATTGAACTCGTCTATGATCTCATCTTGAATCTCATTTATTGTCATCGCTTTGCTCTCTTCTCTAAAAAATGCCCTAATGTTCGTTGTATATCACCTGCATGACAGTCTGTCCCACGGCCTTCAGCGTGCTTGCGTTGATGGCATCCATGTCGTCTTTCACGGTGTGCCAATATTCAAAGAACGTATGCTGCTGGCTTGTCGGGATTATGTCTACGGTCGGGATGTGCGCAATCTCATTTATGAACTTGTGGTCATCGGTGGCTCCGACACCGGTCTGCGGAATGAAGTAGCTATCGTAGCCCAACGATTTGGCTGTGCCCCACACCTTGCGGTTGATGTCTTTGGCATACTGCTCTGAGTAGTATTCATACTGAAAACGTGCTCCGGTGCCGCCTACCATGTCGAGCAGGATGCCGAAACGTGCGTTGTAGCCATCGGCATGCGGCACGCGAGCCCAATATTGCGAGCCGAGACACCACGACTCGTCGGTGTGTTCACCGTCATAGTCTTTATGGTTGCCCTGATCCTCTGCATCGAGCAGGATTATGTCTATGCCGAGTTCCGGCGGCGCAGTCTGTAGATGCCGCGCTATTTCGAGCAGCACGCCCACACCGCTGGCACCATCGTTGGCTCCGAGGATAGGCGTGTAGTGCTTGCTGCTGTCCGGATCATTGTCTGCCCACTGGCGGCTGTCCCAATGTGAGAACAAGGCAATGCGCTTCCTCGCCTCGGGCTTGAAAGAACCGATGATGTTGCGTGCCTTCACAATCTTGCCATCGTAGGTGGTCAAATCGGCACGTTGGTCATAAACCTTCGCGCCAAACTGCTCCAGCTTGGCAGCCAACCAGTCACCGCAAGCATCGTGTGCAGCTGAATTCATCGTGCGGGGACCGAAGTCCACTTGCGCTTTCACGTAGCCGTATGCACTGTCGGCATCAAAGTAAGGCACGTTCACGACTTTTGCCTGCACCTCGTCTGCCGAGGCCACGCCCCCCTGCGTCGTCTTGCTTCCGCAGGAGAAGACGGCCAATGCCACAAATGATGCCGCCGTCAACAGGGTGTATCTTGCTCTCATCTTCCGAAGAATGTTAGTTTTACTCCGTCGTTTGCGACAGACAGTTCCACTTTTGCGCCCTCAATCATGGGCAGATTCCGCGTGACATGTCCCACGGGGAAATCGAAACATACAGGACACTTGCAGCAGCTAACGGCATCCGCCAAGGCTCCATAGAGTTCTTTGCCCAACTGGTGCCGTTCTCCGTATTCCGTGAATTGACCAATGATAAGTCCCGAAAGTCGTTCCAGGACACCGCCAATGCGGAGATTGTAGATCATACGCTCAACGGCATGTGGCTTTTCACCAACGTCTTCAACGAACAATACCGTGCCGTCGGCAGGCACAATGTCGTATTCCGTTCCGCGCAGACCATAGAACACAGCCAAGTTGCCACCGCGCAGCGTGCCTTGCGCCGTGCCTGTCCGATTCAGACTGTTTGCTTCGCAGGTGTACGAGAACTGCCCATTGCCGTCGAACGCCGTGCCAAACAGGATGTCATGAAGTGCTTTGCTGCACTCGTCGCCGACAGGCTCCTCCACAAGATGCTTCAACATCGGAGCATGCAGCGAGGCGAAGCCGTCGTGTTGCAGGCATTGGTGCAGGGCAGTGATGTCGCTGAATCCCACAATCCATTTCGGATTTTCGTGGAAACGTGTGAAGTCCAGCCGCCCAACAAGATGTTGCGCCCCGTAGCCACCACGGCTACAGAATATCAGACGCACGTCGTCGGCATCCAACGCCTGCTGCAAGTCGTCAAGTCTCTGTTCTTGTGTCCCTGAGAACGTGGCATATTCCCCGCACGCATGGGCAGAGACCGTCACGTCCAGCCCCCACGCCTCCAGGCGTTTCTTGCCTTCATTCACGATGTAACGTTCCACCTTGCCCGACGGGGAGACTATGACAGCACGGTCGCCGCGCTTCAGGAACTGTGGAAATACAAAGCTGTCGTTCATTGTCACTTCACTTGGTTCGTGCAAATATAGCGGTTTTGCGCAATGTCCCGTATCACAGCCGACGGCGAAAGTAGCCCTGATCTGCTCGAGGCTCAACAGCCCGCATCCCGCAAGGCTCATGAAATGCCGTCTGTTCATAGGGACAACTGTCGTTTGCTGATTGTAAATATCAATAGAATCGAAAAAGAACAGGAGTGCTGACACACGAAATGCCGACACTCCCGTTACACCTTATTATATATAGGAGCCTTTACTCCTGAGCTTCCGGCTGCTCGTTGTCGGCCTGCGGCTCGTTGTTGTCGCGGTTGTGATACTGAGGTCTTCTGCCTTGGTCTCTTCTCTCGCCACGATCGCGACGGTCACCTCCATGCTGACGACGCTCGGGACGCTCCTGATAGCCTTCCGGTTTCGGGAGCAGAACCTTGTGAGAGAGCTTGAACTTGCCAGTCTTCGGGTCGATGTCGAGCAGCTTCACGTCGATCTCGTCACCTTCCTTGATACCGGCTTCCTCAACGGTCTCAAGACGCTTCCAGTCTATCTCCGAGATGTGCAGAAGGCCGTCCTTACCAGGCAGGAACTCTACGAAGCAACCGTAAGGCATTATCGAGCGCACCTTGCCGTGGTAGATTTCGCCCACTTCCGGTATGGCTACGATGGCCTTAATCATTGCTACAGCTTCGTCGATGCTCTGCTTGTTGGAAGCAGAAACCTCCACGTGTCCGCCGTCTTCCTGCTCTTCGATGGTGATCGTTGCGCCGGTCTTCTCCTGCATGCCCTGAATAATCTTTCCGCCCGGGCCAATGACAGCACCGATAAACTCTTTCGGGATGACCATTGTCACGATGCGCGGAGCATGGGGCTTGAGGTCTTCACGCGGCTCGGCAATGCAATCGGTCAGTTTGCCAAGGATATACTCGCGTCCCTGCTTTGCCTGAAGAAGGGCTTTCTCCAGGATCTCATACGACAGACCATCGACCTTGATGTCCATCTGCGTCGCAGTGATGCCATCGCGCGTTCCTGTCACCTTGAAGTCCATGTCGCCGAGGTGATCCTCGTCGCCGAGAATATCCGAGAGAACCGTGTATTTGTCGCTGTCAGAATCCTTGATAAGTCCCATTGCGATGCCGGATACCGGCTTGTTTATCTTGACACCGGCATCCATCAGAGCCAGCGTACCGGCACAAACGGTAGCCATTGACGACGAGCCGTTGGACTCCAGAATGTCCGAAACGATGCGGACCACATAAGGATAGTCTGCCGGAATCTGTCCCTTAAGCGCACGCCAAGCCAAGTGTCCGTGGCCTATCTCGCGACGGCCGACGCCGCGCTGTGCTTTTGCCTCGCCGGTTGAGAATGGCGGGAAGTTGTAGTGCAAGAGGAAACGCTGGCGTCCCTGATTCAGAACGTCGTCGATTATCTTCTCGTCGAGCTTGGTTCCGAGAGTACAAGTGGCGAGAGACTGTGTCTCACCGCGTGTGAAGATGGCCGATCCGTGCGGTCCAGGCAGTGGACTTGTCTCGCACCAGATTGGGCGGATCTCGGTTGGCTTACGTCCGTCAAGGCGTGTGCCCTCGTCAAGCACACAGCGGCGCATTGCCTCACGTGTCACTGCCGAGAAATAGCGGTCGATCATCGGAGCTTTCTCCTCAAGTTCCTCCTCGCTGAACTGTGCTTTGAACTCGTCGCAGATGGCTGTGGCGTTGTCCTCGCGCTTGTGCTTGTCGGCGCAGCCTTCCTTTGCCAGGTCGTAAAGACGCTGGTAGCTGAAGTCATGCACGGCCTTGCGGAGGTCTTCGTCGTTCTCTTCGTGGTTATACTCGCGCTTTACGGTCGAGCCAACCATCTCTGCCAGCTCCATCTGAGCCTTGCACATTCCCTTGATGGCTTCGTGTCCGGCCTTCAGAGCACCGAGAAGATCCTGCTCGGACACCTCGCTCATCTCGCCTTCCACCATCATTATGTTGTCATAAGTAGCACCTACCATGATGTCCATGTCGGCTTTCTTCAGCTGTTCGAACGTCGGGTCGATGACATACTTGCCGTCTATTCTTGCCACGCGCACTTCCGATATGGGGCCGTTGAACGGAATGTCCGAGACAGCCAGTGCTGCCGAAGCTGCCAACCCTGCCAAAGCATCGGGCATATCCGTGCCATCGGCAGAGAAGAGGATGATGTTTACGTAAACTTCAGCGTGGAAATTGTCGGGGAAGAGCGGGCGCAGAGCGCGGTCTACCAACCGGCATGTCAGGATTTCGTAGTCAGAAGCCTTGCCCTCACGTTTGGTAAAGCCGCCCGGAAAACGTCCGAAAGCTGCATACTTCTCTTTGTACTCTACCTGCAAAGGCATGAAATCTGTTCCGGGAACTGCATCTTTTGCTGCACAAACAGTCGCTAACAACATAGTGTTACCCATTCGTAGCATCACAGCACCATCTGCCTGTTTTGCCAGCTTTCCCGTTTCGAGCGTGATGGTCCTTCCATCTTCAAGCTCGATTGTCTTAACAATTGGGTTAATCATAAAATCTTAAAGTTGTCTTTTATATAAAATCGCGCAAAGTTACCTAAATATTTCGTCCGTCCGGCAGCGAGGTATTAAAATGTTAATGCAATCTCCGTTTTTAAGCTTTTTTTCGTCCGGCAAGCTGCAATCCGCCGGATTTCAGACCGAAAACCTTATCTTTGCACCCCATAAACCGCTGGTTTCTGCATCATAAACCGCAGGATTACGCACCGTAAACCACAGGATTACAAGCAGCAAAGCAGCGCATCACACTCAAAAAGTTACCGATATGAAGAAACTATATCTCGCAGTCTTAGTGCCGCTACTGCTGACAGCATGCGGCGAGAACAAGCCGAGCTTCCGCGTCGACGGACAGATCAGCGGAGCTGAAGGGAAGATGCTCTACCTCGATGCTGCCGCTCTCGACGGCATACACGTGCTCGATTCCGTCAAGCTGAAAGCCGATGGAGACTACTCTTTCAGCTATCAGCGTCCCGAAGCTCCTGACTTCTACCGTCTGCGGCTGGACGATAAGATTGTGAATTTCGTCATCGACTCCACCGAGACCGTGGGCATAAGCGGCACTGCCGATAAGTTCGGACTTGACTATACCATTGAGGGTTCGGAGAGCAACCACAAGATTAAGGAACTCAGCCTGAAGCTCGCCGACCTGCAAGGCCGCATTGACCGTCTGACGGCAGAATATCAGAGCGGTAGCCTGCTGCCGGGAATCTACAACGACAGCATCGACCGCATGGTCAGCAACTACAAGAATGACGTGAAGATGAACTACATCCTCACTGCGCCAAACACCGACTATGCCTACTTCGCGCTGTTCCAGCGGCTCAACGGATACCTGCTCTTCGACCCACTGACCAGCCGTGACGACGTGCGATGCTTTGCTGCCGTGGCAACGAGCTTCAACAATGCGTATCCGCACTCCGAGCGTGCCAGAAATCTGTACAACATTGCCATGAAGGGAATGCGCAATACGCGCAGCGGAGCGCAGCAGGTTGTAGAGCTGCCCGAGGGTAGTCAGATAAACGAGTCGGGCATCATCGACATCGCATTGCGCGACATTGACGGTCGCGAACGCAAGCTCAGCGAACTGAAAGGCAAGGTGGTGCTACTCGACTTCACAGCCTACGCGACAGAGGTGTCGGCATCGCACAACTACATGCTGCGCGAACTCTACGACAAATATGCCGCACGCGGGCTTGAAATCTATCAGGTTTCACTCGACTCGAACGAGCATTTTTGGAAGACAACCGCTGACAACCTACCGTGGATCTGCGTCCGCGACAGCAGAGGAACGTATTCCGACATCCTCACACTCTATAATGTCACGGCACTGCCCTCGGTGTTTGTCATCAGCAGGCAGAGCGAACTCAGTGCACGCCCCGAGAGTGTCGATGCCGTGGAGAATGCAATAAAGGCCGTATTGTAACGGCTTGAACTCCTTAGATTTTAGTTAAAAAGAGCATTTTCTCTGACATTTCTTTGGCAAGAGGGATTTAATCCATACCTTTGTCAAGACAATTAACCGAAAGGGGTTCCAGTGTGTGCATTCCATATGCTGGAATTCTTTTTTGTTATACCCGACTTATAGCGAACACGAAACATAAAGAACAGATAGCTATGGCTTACATTTCAGAAGAAGGCTACAACAATCTTGTAGCGCAGCTAAGGCACATGGAGGCCGTGGAACGTCCGGCCGTCATAGCCGCAATTTCCGAGGCACGCG
>CAVHVD010000107.1:0-13128 GCA_963639425.1 Faecalibacterium prausnitzii | reverse complement strand
GCCGAGTACGACGCAGCCAAGGAGGCGCAGAGCATACTCGAGATGAAAATCAACAAGCTGAAGCAAACCATTGCCGATGCCAAGATCATCGATCCCTCGAAGCTAACTACCGACAGCGTGCAGATGCTGACCAAGGTGGTGCTGAAAAACGTGAAGACAGGGCAGAAGATGGCCTATACAATCGTGTCGGACACGGAGGCAAACCTCAAGGAAGGCAAAATCTCCGTCAACACTCCGATAGCACAAGGCCTGCTGGGGAAGAAAGTCGGCGACGTGGCGGAAATCAAGGTGCCGCGCGGAACGATGCAGTTCGAAGTTATGGACATATCAATCTAAACAAGGAGACATTCACATCATGGCATCGATATTCAGCAAGATTGTGGCAGGCGAGATTCCAAGCCACAAAGTGGCGGAAACGGACAAGTTCCTCGCTTTCCTCGACGTAAACCCAATGGTAAAAGGACACACGCTCGTCATTTCCAAGAAGGAAATCGACTATATCTTCGACATCAGCGATGAAGATTTGGGCGAGATGGCTGTCTTCGCCAAGCACGTGGCCGTCGCCATAAAGAAAGCATTCCCGTGCGTCAAGGTCGGCGTGGGCGTGCTCGGGCTTGAAGTGCGTCATGCGCACATACATCTGGTGCCCATGCAGAGCGAGAAAGACCTGAACTTCTCCAACCCCAAGCTGCATCTCTCCGACGATGAACTCGAACAGATTGCACAGGCAATCCGTGCACAGCTCTGAGGGACAAGCACTGAGATAAACGAAGCGAGGCGCACTGTTCCCACAGTGCGTCTCGCTTTTGGTTATAATAAGACGTTGGTTTCGTCAGATGAAATCGTCGCCGAACTTCATTTGAGTGTCGTTCACGATGTTCCTTATCGTATGTTCGTCGTCTTTCTTGCAGATGAGTAGCACGTTACCAGCTTCGGCCACGAGGTACCCTTTCAGTCCCTTGATGACAGCCAGCTTGCCTTTCGGCATCACCACAATATTGTCTTTGCAGTCGTAAAGCTCGGTGTAGCCTTTCAGCGACACATTGCCGTTGGTGTCTTTCTCCGACAGGTCGTATAGCGAACTCCATGTCCCCAAGTCCGACCACCCGAAGTCGCCAAGTGAGACATAGACGTTATGCGCCTTCTCCATCACGCCGTAGTCTATCGAAACATTAGGGCAGGCAGGGAAGTGTTCGTTGATGAAGTTCTGCTCCTCGCCGGTGCCGTAGACATCCGACTTCAAGTTGCTGCACACTTCCGGCAGCAGAGCCTCCATCACGTCAATGATTGTGCCGACATTCCACATGAACAGACCCGAGTTCCAGTAGAACTCTCCGCTGTCCACGAAGACCTTGGCGAGCTCCAACTCCGGCTTCTCGGTGAATGTCTTCACCTTGTAGCAGTTCGGTTCGACTTTCTCGTCTATCTGTATGTAGCCGTATCCCGTCTCCGGACGGCTCGGCTTGATGCCGAGAGTCAGCAGATTGGTCGAGCGAGACACGAAGTCCAATCCCGCCGACACGGCATTCAGAAACTCCTGTTCCTTAAGAATCAGATGATCCGATGGTGAAACGACGATGTTCGCCTTTGGATTCATCGACCGGATATGGTATGATGCCCACGCTATGCACGGTGCTGTATTGCGCCGTGCAGGCTCCAGCAGTATCTGCGATGGACTTATCTGCGGCAGCTGTTGCTGCACCATATTGGCATAAGCCTCGTTTGTCACAATCAGTATGTTCTCTGTCGGAATGATTTGCGCAAAGCGATCGAACGTCTGCTGTAGCAGCGAACGTCCTGTTCCGAAGAAATCCAGGAACTGCTTCGGCATATCCTTGCGGCTGAAAGGCCAAAATCGGCTCCCGACGCCGCCGCTCATTATCACGCAATAGTTGTTAGTTCCTTTTGTCATGTTTCCTCTCAAAAAAGTTTTTAATCTGTTGGTTGGCCCAAAGTAGGACTTTAATCTCTGTGCTAATGTACATCTTTTCCTACACATCAGTCAACGGTTTCCGCCCAAATAAATCTTCATTCCATTTTTTCCACGCACTTGTTGCCGTTACCGAAAAAAACCTCTACATTTGCAGCCGCGAGTCGTAGAACACGATTTTGCCCAGATGGCGGAATAGGTAGACGCGCTGGTCTCAAACACCAGTGGAGCAATCCATCCCGGTTCGATCCCGGGTCTGGGTACAGAACAAGAAAGCTAAGCAGTTGATCATTCAGTGCTTAGCTTTTTCTTTTACAAATGCCTTACATATTGGAGAAGATATACTTACTTGGCTCTCGAAGTATATCTTACTTTGTCATTGAAGTATATCTTACTTGACCAAGTAAGATATACTGACTTTTTCGAGTACATCTTCTGACAAGGT
This sequence comes from Faecalibacterium prausnitzii, assembly GCA_963639425.1. Classification (GTDB taxonomy): domain Bacteria; phylum Bacteroidota; class Bacteroidia; order Bacteroidales; family Bacteroidaceae; genus Bacteroides. The sequence goes on along the minus strand of CAVHVD010000107.1, from coordinate 10,753 downwards.
GTGAGTGGAAGGCAACTGCCAAAGAAGCAACGATGGAGGGACAAAACGATGGAGTGACCCGGGTGGGATTCAAACCCACGACCTTCAGAACCGGAATCTGACGCTCTATTCAGCTAAGCTACCAGGCCTTTTCGATGGCGCAAAGATAAACATTTATCCACATTTATACTGTATATCCGCGAGAAAAAGCCCCTGTGCAGGGACAGACATACCGGCACAGCAACGGTCACGCTTCTGCATAACCTCCCTGAAGCCATCGACCGTCAGCTTGCCAAAGCCCACGTCGAGCAGTGTGCCCACGATGGCACGCACCATATTCCTAAGGAAACGGTCTGCCTCAATATTGAAAACCCACGTCACCTCATCCACCCTGCTCCATTCGGCACGCATCACACGGCAGTTGTTCGTCTTCACGTCGGTGTGCAGCTTGCTGAAGCTGGTGAAGTCGGTCTGCAGCAACAGCAGGCCGGCGGCCTCATTCATCAGGCCGAAGTCGGGCAGTCTGTGCAGACGGCACCTATACTGACGCATGAACGGTGTCTTGGCCGTGGTGACATAGTATTCATAACGTCGGCTCACGGCAGAGAAGCGGGCGTGCATATCGCTGTCGACAGGTTCCACCTTGTGTATGGAGATGTCGGGAGGCAACAGCCTGTTCAGCTTGTCGGCAAGCAGATCTGTATCAAGAACATTGTCGGAATCGAAGTGTGCCACCATCAACTTGGCGTGCACACCCGTGTCCGTGCGTCCTGCGCCTGTGACAGAAATCTCGGAGCGCAATATCATCGACAGAGCTTTCTCCAATGTTTCCTGCACACTTGCACCGTTGGGCTGTATCTGCCAGCCATGATAGGCTGTGCCGTCATAGGCCATGTAAATGAAATAACGTTGCATCATTCAGCATATTCTATAATAAAACCGTCTCTCTGTGTCCGTAAAAACTTATCTTTGCGACGAGTTTCAAGGAGCACGTAACACACACACATGAAGTCACGACCACTGATCATCGCGGCAATCATATCCTCATCGGTTGCCATAGCCTTCACATCATGCAAGAAGGACATGACGATGAAAATGAACAATCCGCACAACATCCACGGCGTAACAAGCTACAACCGGACTTTCGGCGACCTTAACCCCGTACAGGTCGGGATTGCCCAAGCCATTGGCATCACACCCATTGCCGATGCCGAAGAGGCAAAGAACCTCGACGGACGTTTGGTTCTCATCAGCGATTGCGACAACTACGCCGTCGATGAGCTGACGCATTCCATACCCTACCTCATCCCAGGAGCTGCCAAACTGATTGACGACATAGGGTCAAACTTCCTTGACTCTCTCGAGAACAAAGGATTAAACCCATACCGCATAATAGTGACATCTGTCACACGCACCGTTGAACACGTGAAGCAACTACGTCGCCGCAACGGCAACTCCACAGAGAACTCCGCTCATTACTACGGCACTACGTTCGACCTCAGTTGGCGTCGTTTCCAGAAAGTGGAAGACCCCGACGGCCGTCCGCTTCAGGATGTCAGTTCCGATACTCTCAAGCTGGTGCTTGCCGAAGTGCTACGCGACGTGCGCAAGGCCGAACGTTGCTACATCAAGTATGAGCGCAAGCAAGGCTGCTTCCACATAACCACCCGTGAGAAGTAACGCGCCACACTCCGTCACGCCTTTTCAAGCGTCTTCCACACTGTCGGCAGGCAACTGACGATGTCTCCTGCTGTCATTCCCGTCTCGCCATTGACATGAGCAGCCATGTCTCCTGCCAGGCCATGAGCATATACGGCAAGTCTTGCAGCGGTCTCGGCATCATAGCCCTGCGCCAGCAGTGCCAACACTACGCCTGTCAACACGTCACCGCTACCGCCTGTGGCCATGCCCGGATTGCCTGTACTGTTGAACCAGCACGTGCCATCGGGTGAGATAACTGCCGTATAAGCCCCCTTGAGCACAACATACACGTCGCATCTCTGCGCCAGCTCACGAGCCTTCGTCAACCGCTCATAGGAATTGCGGCAACGGCCGACAAGTCTGTCCATCTCCCCGGGATGAGGCGTTATGATGCTACCGTGCGGCAATCGCTGCAAGTATGAGTGGTTCTGCCCTATCAGGTTCAGCGCATCGGCATCGAGCACCATAGGCACCTTGACCGCATTGATCAGCTCATATAAGGCTGCACGCGTGTCCATGCCCTGTCCTATCCCAGGGCCAACGCCGATGGCGTTATATTCCGTCAGGTCCTGCGGGACATGCGCAAAGCATGTCTCGTCAGAGTCTATGTCCGTCATAGCCTCCGGCACGGAAGACTGCACAATCACGTTGTTGCACCCGGGTACATGCACCGTCAGCAAACCCACGCCGGACTTCATGCACGCCCGTGCCGCCAATACTGAAGCACCGGCCATACCTCGCTGTCCGGCAATGAGCAACGCTCTGCCGAACACGCCCTTATGGTCGAACCTGCCACGTACCTTCAACAGCCAGGGCATATCTTCCTCGTCGACCATCTCAAAACACGATGGCTTGCCGTCAATGGCATCATGGCTCAATCCGATGTCCACCAACGTCCATGAACCGAAAAACTGCTCATTCTCGGGGAACAGGAAAGCGAGCTTCGGCAGCTGTAGACTCAGTGTCACGTCGGCACGCACGATATTGTCGGGGTTATTGCGTGTATTGTCCTCTCCCATCAATCCCGACGGTATGTCAATCGACACCACCTGTGCCCTGCTGCCATTGATATATCTCACCACCGAGGCAAAGCCGCCCTCAAGCGGACGGTTCAGTCCGCTGCCAAACAGTCCGTCGATGACCACGTCTTCGGCTGCCAATGCTGGCGGATTGAACTGTTTGGTCACCTCGGTCAGCCTGTCAGGATACGACTCCTGCAACAGGTCACGGTTCATCTCACAGTCCGGACTGAGGCTGTCACCTATATTGAACAGATAGGCCTCCACACGCCGCCCATCGTCAAGCAGCATCCGCGCTACCGCCAGCGCATCGCCACCGTTATTGCCCGAACCGGCAAAGACAACGAAGTGCGTGGCCTTGTCAGTCCATCGTCCTTCTATCTCTTTCGTCAGGGCACGGGATGCACGCTCCATCAGGTCGTAGGATGATATGCCCTCCTGCTCCACCGTAGCCGCATCAATGTCCCTTATGTCCTTTGTCGCAAATATCTTCATCTCCGTATGCTTACTGTTGTTTCCTTATCGTGAGGTTAGTGCCCGCGCCGTCCCGCAGTGTCGTGGCAATGTCATGCCCATTGGCGTTTACCTTGCCGCGTATCATCTCGGGTATGTTGTAGGCATTCATCTGCTCACGGTAGTACTTGGCAGGATTCCTCTGCGGCATGAGGAACGGCTTGTGGAATGTGCCGTCCTCATCCACATACGTGAAGTAAGGTCTTGTGTACAGGCCGTCCTGCCTACGGCTGCTGAACACCATCCATCGGCTGTTGCTGCTCCATGAGTGATAGCTCTCCGCCTCGGGACTGTTTATGGCATCAATGGGACTGACATCGCCTGTCGTGAGGTCAAGCCGGTAGAGGTCTGCCTCCTTCTTGTTGATTGAGAAGTTGCCGAAGTCCATCAGCGTCGCCACCATCTGCCTGCCGTCGGGCGACAACCGTGGGAAGTTTATGCTGCGTCCGTCCTTGTCGGCATCGAACAGCGTGTCGACCTGCGTGCCGAATGTTCTTGTACCAGGGTCGAAGCTGATGCTGCACAGGCTGTAACGTATCTTGTCTATGTTTTCCGCCACACTGTCAACGGCCTGTGTGGTACAGAAATACAGTGTCTTGCCATCGGGTGAGAAGGCGGGGAAGGTCTCAAACGCCGTCTTCGAGCTTAGGGCATCACACGTCAGCAGTTCATCCTTGTCCGTGTCATATACGTAGACATCCGAGTCCACGTCGTACACATCCACATGCTGGTTCCTGTTGTTATAGAAATAGCTCTGATAGAAGATGTTGGTCGAGGCAGCCACATACCTGCCATCACGGCTCCAACTCGGATACACAAGGTTGGCAATCATGTCGCCCGTCTTGGTGTTCACCTTCTGCACCTGTCCTTTCCTGACAAGCACCGTACCGTAAGCATCCTTGGCACGCATGTGAAACATCATCTTGTCAGGGTTCTGTGCGGGGAAGCTATGACAGTTCACGCAGTTATAGTCCGTCAGGCGGTTCTCGTATATCGCTGTCTCGTCGAATGTCTCAAGGTTGCGCTGGTAGATGCCCATCACGAGCCACTGCTCGTATGGCGGCAGCAGACGGTATGCCACGTAGGGGTCAATGCTGTCTCCTGCCACATACATGCTGAAAGGCTTGTAGCCCGTCCATTGCCCGTCTTTCAGTTCTGCCACCGTGAACTCTATACTCCCGCCTTTGTTGTCCGCAAGCAGTTGCTTCCAGCGTTTCATCGGGATGTCCACCTCTCCATCATTGCCTTTGACAGGGAGCTGGAATGTGGTACCGTCGTTGCCACGCACAATGATGCGTGCCTCATTGTCGCTGTTGACATTGAAGTTCATCGGAGCGATGTTGCAGGGTATGGTCACATCACGGTAGTCCGGATAAATCGGTGCTTCCGCATCGGTCTGCCGTGCTATCTGTATGTCACCGCCTCTGCATGCTGTCAGCAACACTGCAACGGCCATTGTCATGATATGTAGTAGTCTGTACATCTCCTTGCGCTCATTTAACGATGTCATACCAGAATGTGCCTGAATAGCCGCGCAGGGCTGCTTTCACATTGCCTCCATTGCGACGTGCGCCCAAGGTCTTCTGCCGGAAGTCAGCAAAACGGTCAAGCGTCTGCTGCGTCACGCCGTGGCCGAGGCAGTAGTCCGCATCCCGCTCCGCATAGCTGACGACAGCCTCCTGAAGACGCATCGGCAGTTCGGGAAGGACAGGCGTACCATAATAGGTATCCACGAATGCCTTTATCTGATTGAAGTCCTTCTGAAGCAACATGAAAGCTATGAGATAGTCACGCGCATTCTCATTCTGCGGGTTGGCTTCAAGGACTTTCAGCAGGTCATACAGGACACCACGCATCGACACGAACTCGGTGCCGTCTTGCGGCAGGCTGCGGCGCATCATCCCAAGCTCGGCATCGGCCTCGACGGCTTTGTCGTCATAGAGAAACCGGCGGTACAGCTTCGCCCAGTCTCTGTATGTGCGTGTCCTCTCCAGCAGACACAGATATTTGTCTGCCACGGCATACTCGCCATATATCAGACGTGTCTTGATGAGCGTCTTCATCACCGTGGGATTTCCTTCCTTTATGCCGACCTCCGTACCGAAGCCCAGCTTCAGAGCCTGCGATGCCACGCCCATACGGTAGTACATCTGTGTGAACAATATGTTCTCCTCCGTAAATGCACCGAGGCTGGTTATCAGCGACCGCACATCCCGTTGCGGATATTTGAACAGGTCGTCCACTAACCTGCCCTCATGGGACAGCGCAAGATTCAGGCAGTTCATGTGCAAATCCACATTGGGATTGATGTTCCGGCATGACGTTACCTTGTCCCACTGTTCTGTACTGATGTAGTGATACAACTCCTGCAACGTATAGAAGTCCTTGTTCTTCACGGCTTCGGACTTCACGACATACGCGGATGCCACACTTACCGCAAGCACAAGGAAGACGGCACAACCGGCAATCGAGCTTCTATAATGCACAAAGCGGCAAGCCCAAAAGACAAGCATAGTGACAGGAACCGACAGCCATGCCAGTCCGAGAGCCGGTGTCGGCTCTATGTAGTACTCATTGTAGAGACCTACGTAGAAAGCAGAGCCGTAGTCTGTTATCCAACCGTTGGACACACCCACGAAGCCGACGACAAGCACGACGAGGACATACAGCAAGCCCATATAGGCTCTCTGCTTTCTTGTCAGAATATCGAAGAGCAGAGCGCAGACGGCGAAGAGCATGGCGACAGAGCCGAACAGAGGATATAGCGACGTTGTTGCTGCAAGCCCTGCGATACACCTTACCAAGTAGTGCCGCTTGGCAGCAACGGAATACAGCCACAGACAGACTGCCGCAGCTAACATAGCCACCAAACCGTCGTAGTACGCATCGGTTCTTTGTAAGTACACGTTCTCTATGATGACGGGGACGAAAGCCAACGGCAGCAGATACTTGGCGTTGGATATTCCGGAGAAGAACAGCCAAAGGAAGAATGTCGTCAGGCCGCAGGCCACTGCCGTTATCAATGCTCCCATGTATGGCTCCGCAAAGAACTGCGTCAGGAACATCGACACCACTGTTGCCAGTCCGCCGAACGCCCTCATGTGTGCCGCCACGAAACTCCAGTCCTGCTGGAATATCTGCTGCTGTTCACGATAATAATACGAGAACTCCTGCGTCGTCTGTAGATGCAGGAAGAGCAGGACAATGAAAACGATTGTTATGGTTGGAACAAGTATCTTGTGTATCCTTGACATTTTCCGCAGTCTGACCGTCTATCCGTATTTGATTGTTGTGTCTCTCGCTTATCAATCGTGCAAACTTACGAAAAAAAGCGTTACCGCTCCAGGACGACAACAATAAAACTGTGGCAACGGCATTAACGCAACAGAGGCACGCCGAATTCGCGGCGTGCCTCTGATTGTACCGACTTTGACAAGTCGGGGTTATTGCTGGATTACTTCCATGCTTCGTTCTGAACGAGACGGCCTTCTGCTGTCTGGATGTCAGTCAGAGGAATCGGGAAGTATGTGTAACGGACGTTAGCCACGTTAGAGAACTTGGGAAGATAAGTCTTCTCATAGGTGAAGTAAGCGTTCATCACGTCTACGATCTCACCCCAACGAGACAGGTCAAACCAACGGTGACCATCCATACCGAACTCTGCACGATACTCACGCTTCAGAGCCGTGGTAGCCTCGGTCGTATTTGCAAACGACTTGTACAGACCCAAGCGGTAGTTGGCGACAGTATTGGTGACTGTCTTGCCATTGACCTTATCGTCGAATGTGTAGCCTGTCGGAACATCCAAGTCAGCAGCAGTGTAGTAGCTCTCGTTACCGGCAGTGGTGTAGACGCTGTTGGCAGCACGCTCACGAACCTGATTGATATACTTCAGTGCTGTTGCGAGGTCGTTCTCGTGGATAGCCACCTCAGCACGCCACAACAGGATGTCGGCGAAGCGGATGACGTGGAAGTTCTTTGCAGAAGAAGCCACAGCTGTAGCCACTGACGTAGAGCCACGGTCTGAAATCTTCGGCAGGTTCTTCTTGTTCATATACAGACCACCGTTGGTGTAGTCACGTACCCAACCGTTGGTTGCCACAGGCACGCCATAGTCCAGGAACGGAACGCCGAAGCGGCCAGCTGCAACATCAAGACGCGGGTCTGTATAGGTTGCCAAGTCTGAAACGACCTTACCACCAACCATCTGTGTCAAAGCCTCCTTGCTCTGGTAGTCGGCAGCCGGCAGACCGTTAGCATCAACGATGTAGCTGTTGACGAACTCGTATGTAGGCTGATAGAAGCCCCAACCGCCGAGGCCGGATGCACCGGGCTGTCCGATAGCCGGAGTGTAGCTGATGGCGTTGGTGTCGGTCTGCGTACCGCTGATGGTCAGCTGAACATCAAACACGTCCTCACCCGTCCAGTCCGATGTGGCGGCATCCCACAGGTCTGCATAGTTCTCCGTGAGTTTGAACTTCGTGCCACGTGCGTTCTTGCCGTTGGCGATGATCTCATCAAGGAGATTCTTGCAGTCATTCCAATGGTCTGCTGTTGCGTTCTTGCCGTCATACGGAGAAGACCAGTACAGATAGAGCTTTGCAAGCTCTGCCTTGGCCATCCACGATGTAGCACGTCCGCTCTCAGCCGTTGCCCATGTCTCGGGAAGTCCAGCGATGGCATCCTTGAAGTACTGCTCTACCTTGCTCCAGATGTAAACATAGTTGCCGCTCTCGTCAACATTGCTTACCTGCGGGTCTGTAGCTGCCTGATAGTCCTCAAGAGTTACATCGGGAATGGCAGCACCGAAGACGCGGATGCCCTCAAACAGCCAAACGCCCTTGATGAACTTTGCCTGTGCCTCAATCAGAGCCTGCTGTTCGGCAGTGATCGTTCCGGCAGAGCCTAACCTCTGCGCCATATCGAGCACGTTGTTGCAACGCTTCACCGACTCGTAGACAGCTGTCCACTTACCGCTGACGTAGGAGTTGGATGTATTGAGCGAATAGATTTCAAACTGTGTCAAGTCAGACTGGTCTGACGACTGCGAACCCTTGTTGGCATCTGCACCGGCGATGTCACCGAAAGCATAGTTACTCAACGACGCTGCACCCATCCAGTGTGCCTGGTTCATGTTGTTGAAGGTGGAATATGCAGCTGTCAGCAGGTAGTCGATACCCTCTGTAGTAGCCAGAGTGCCCTCACTCACTGCACCTACAGGATTAAGCTCCAGGAAGCTGTCACCGCAACTCGTCATCGACAGTGAGCCAAGAGCCAATGCTGAATATAATATTGCTTTTTTCATAATTGTTTCTTAGTATTATGTTGTTAGTTAATCGTCTTGAGCTTATTCTGAAAGGGAGGCCGGCTGTTTCACCAGCCTCCACTTGTCTATATAATACTCAAATTCACTTCTTAGAAGTCGATGTTCACACCGAACAGATACTGACGCGGCATACCGTAGGAACCGTAGTCGACACCCTTCATCAAGTCGTTGGAGCTGTCACCGTTGTTCGAGCGAACTTCAGGATCAAGACCGTCGTAGCCGGTAATGGTGAAGACGTTGCTCAGCTGAGCGTAGAGACGGATGCGGCTGAAACCTGTCTTGCTGACAATCTTCTTAGGCAGTGAGTAGCCGAGGGTGAGGGTCTGCATACGGAGGTAAGAACCATCCTGTACATACTGCGAGTGAGACTGTGTGTTCTCATCGTTGGTGTCACCATATACCCAGAGAGGCAGTGTGCCGTTAGGATTGGTCTGCGGATCCCATGCCTGGTTGATACGCTCGTAAGAGTAAGCGTTACCGAGGTTACCCCACAATGTGTAGTACTCATAGTGCTTGTAGAGGTCGTTGCCGAGGGAGTAGTACAGATATGTGCTCAGATCCCAATCTTTCCATGTCAGGCCGATGTTGACACCACCTGTGAGATCCGGATGAGGATTACCGATGATGGTACGGTCGTCGGCTGTGATTTGTCCGTCACCGTTGACATCTTTCCACTTGTAGTGGCCTACCCATGAAGCAGCCGTAGCCTGCAGATCCTCATAAGAAGCGACACCGTTAGGCAGGACTGTCTGACCGGCAGCGTTCTTGTAGTTCAGGACATCCTCAACCGACTTGTAGATACCGTCGTCAACATATCCGTAGAACATGGACACAGGCTGACCGACGGTAGTGATGGTCATCTGGTTGATACGTGTAGAGGTGTAGAGGTTAGAAGAACCGAGCTTTGTAACTTCGTTCTTGTACCAGGAAGCGTTGGCATTGATGTTATAGCTTACCTGACCAATCTTGTCGCGCCACCCAATCTGGAAGTCGATACCGGTGTTCTTCAGGTCACCGATGTTGACGTTAGGCTTCGTACTCGCACCGGCCAGTGTTGTCCAGTTTGCAGGGACAAGCATATCAGAGGTCTTCTTCACATAGAAGTCGAAGCTTGCGGTCAGCTTGCTGCTGAATGCTGTCAGGTCGATACCGGCATTGAGCATCTTCACTGTCTCCCACTTGGCGTTCTGGTCGCCGAGCACTGAGATACCGTAACCTGTGCTGGCTCCTGAGTTCTCACCGGAGATTGCATAGAGGTATTTGGTTTCGTTGCTGTACTGGAATGCGTAGTTGTAAGCACCGATATTGGAGTTACCGGTAGTACCGTAGCCGGCACGGATCTTAAGGTCGTCCATCCATGTGGAACGTGCCTTCTCGAGGAACTTCTCGTCAGAGATACGCCAGCCGAGGGAGATCGACGGGAACGTACCCCAACGGTTCTTGCTTGCGAACTTGGAAGCAGCATCGCGACGCATGGTCAGCGTGGCGAGGTACTTGCCCTTGTAGGAGTAGTCCGCACGGCCGAAGTAGCCGAACATGGTGAACTTGCTCGGGTAGTAACCGCTGACAGACTGGTTGGCACCGCCACCGTTGCTCAGTGTCCATGTGTTCGGATCACGCTCGAAGATGTAGTCGTAGTCTGTACCACTCATACCCTTACCGATGCCGGACTTCAAGGCTTCTGTACCTACCATCACTGTGATGTCATGGTTGTCGGCAACCGTGAACTTATAGTTGGCTGTGTTTGTCCACTGCCAGCCGAGGTTCCAGTTTGCAGATTCCGACAGGTAGTTACGGGAACGACCTTCCTTATCGTAAGCGATGGTCTTCTCGTTCATCGTGGTGCTCCAGCCGCCCATAAGGTTGACAGAGAACTGCGTGCGCAGCGTCAGGCCCTTGATCCACGGGTCTTTCAGCTCAGCGAATATAGCCGACTGCATGCGGAACATACGGTTGTTGTCGTTCTTAGCATTGATGACGGAAGAGAGAGCAGACGTGTTACGTCCACCGTTACCCTGTGAACCGGCGAAGTCACCGCCTGCGTTGTAAGCAGGAACCCAAGAGTTCATGGTATATGTCTTACCAAAAGCATTGTCATCACCCTGACGACCGCGCTCACCGGTTATTGTCATCACCGATGCGTTGGTGTTCTGACCGAGGGTGAAGTGCTTCGTGGGGTTGAACGTGGTGTTGGCACGCAGGCTGTAACGCTCGA
>CAVHVD010000106.1:0-13896 GCA_963639425.1 Faecalibacterium prausnitzii | reverse complement strand
GCGCTTATTGCGGTTGTAGCTGCGGTACTCGTCAAATTCAATCTCCGCATCAGGTTCGACAAACGATGTCTGCTGCGGCAAGCGGAATGCGATGTACTTTATGCTGATGCCCCTGTCGAGCCACTGCTGTTCGTAGTACGTCTTGATGGACAGCACGGGGTCTATGGCAAGTGGCGAAGCATACAGGTCATCGGTCATGGCGACGACAGGTAAGCTGTTCACCTCGGTCATGAGTCGTGTGTAGGTAAACATGAAGTTGCTGTCGGTCTTGAGGTGCACTATCCCGTCCGGCGCAAGTATGCGGCAGTAACGCTCAAGAAAGCCAGTAGACGTGAGCCGCTTGCCAGGCTTCTTCATCTGCGGGTCAGGGAATGTAATCCATATCTCACTGACCTCTGCCGGAGCAAAGAAGTGGTCTATAATCTCGATGTTAGTACGCAGGAAAGCGATGTTCTTCAGTCCCTCACGGAGCGATGCCGTGGCACCTGTCCACATGCGCGAACCTTTGATGTCAACGGCAACGTAGTTCCGTGACGGGTTCTGACGTGCCAAGTCTACCGAGTATTCAGCACGACCGCATCCCAACTCAAGCACTATGGGATTGGTATTGCCAAAGAAGCTGTCGTGCCAATGTCCACGCATGGGACACTTGCCATCTCTAATTTCCGAGTACGGAAACTGGAAGACATGGGGATACCGCTCCATGTCGGCAAACTTCGACAGCTTGTTCTTTCCCATAACGTATGTGCGTCAGTCTACGAATGTGATCCATCCGTGAACATCCGGCTCGTCACCATACTGGATGCCACGCAGCTTATTGTACAAAGCTGTGGATATGGGACCCGGCTTGCCGTCCTTACTGATGACATAGCTCTTCTGCTCTTCCAGGTCGTCAATCTTTGAGATCGGGCTGATGACGGCAGCTGTGCCGCAGGCACCGGCCTCTTCGAACGTGGCAAGTTCTTCTTCCGGGATCTGCCGACGTTCCACCTTCATGCCCATGTCTTCTGCCAACTGCATCAGGCTCTTGTTGGTGATGGATGGCAGAATAGATGTGGACTTCGGCGTGACGTAGGTGTTGTCCTTGATGCCGAAGAAATTGGCGGCACCGCACTCGTCCATATATTTCTTCTCCTTGGCATCAAGATAGAACTCACAGCTATAGCCTTTGTCGTGAGCAATCTTGTTGGCCTTGAGGCTGGCGGCATAGTTTCCGCCAACCTTATATATACCTGTGCCAAGAGGTGCCGAGCGGTCGTACTCGCGGATGATGACGTAGGGATTTGTGGCAAAGCCGCCCTTGAAGTACGGGCCTACCGGAGTGACAAAGATGACGAAGAGATATTCGGAAGCGGGATGCACACCCACCTGTGCACTCATGCCGATGAGCAACGGGCGGATATAGAGCGTCGCTCCCGACTCGTATGGAGGGATGAAACGCTCATTGAGCTTCACTGCCTTCTTCACAGCTTCAACAAAACGTTCGGTTGAGAGTTCAGGCATCAGGATGCCACGGCATGTGGACTGTAGACGTGCGGCGTTCTCGTCAACACGGAACAGACGGATGCGTCCGTCCTTGCCACGATATGCCTTTAGCCCCTCAAAGGCCTCCTGACCATAATGCAAACAAGTAGCAGCCATGTGCATTGGAATGGTCTCCTCACTATGGACTTCCAACTCACCCCACTGGTTGTTACGATAATAGATTCTCACATTGTAATCTGTCCTTATATATCCGAAAGGCAGATGTTTCCAATCCAATTCTTCCATATCATTATAGCTGTTTAATGCTTCCAATTAGTAACTTGTCTCGCAAATTTAAGCCTTTTTATTCACCCGCATCGCCCTCAAATGACAAATTTTTCACTTCTGTCTCTGCCGCAACGAGTTTGTTACGACAGAACGCGATGAGTTCATTGGCTTCGCGAATCTTATCGGCCAGCAGGTCGATCTCGAGTTCGCCGCGGTCTATCTTGTCGGCAATATCCTGTAGGCGTGTCATAGCTTCGCCGTAGGTCATTTCTGTTTCGTCTTTCATTGGTTAAACCTTTTGTTTTTACGGGTCTTTATATCCTCTATGACCGATGTCAGTCTTCCCTTGTCCAATATAGTGATTAGCTTGTCGCCGCAATGCACATCGGACGCACGGCGGACAATCCTGCCGTTGCAGACTGTGATGCTGTAGCCACGTGCCAGCAGTCGCGAGGGCGAAGCGTCGGCGATACGTTGTTGCAGCAACTGCAAGCTATGCTGTTCACCCTTGAGCAGCAACTGCGTACTTTGCATAAAGCGGTGTTGCAGATTCTGTAGGCGCAAGGCTTCACGTCTGAGCCTTTCGTTTACGCCTATGCCTATACGCGACTGCAAGCGCAACAGCTGCTCGTTGCCACGCGAGAGCATAGCCGATGCGCCCTGCCACAGTCGGGATGTAAGGTCATTGAGCATGGCGGCAGCATCGTCCATGGCAGCTATGAGGTATTCGGCAGCAGCCGTTGGCGTCTTGACACGACAGAACGCCACGGTGTCGAGCACGGTGTCGTCGCGCTGATGGCCGATACCTGTGATTATAGGCAAGGGGAACTGTGCACACGCCGAAGCAAGCCGGTAGGTGTCAAAACCCCGCAAGTCGGATGTGGCTCCACCACCACGAATGATAACCACTACATCATACTTGTCGGCGACGGCATTTATGGCATCGAACGCAGCAAGCACCGACTGTTCCAGCTCAAGGCCTTGCATCACCGCGGGGAACAGTGTCACCGTGAAACGATAGTGGTTGGGATTTGATGCCAGCTGGTCACAGAAGTCACCGTATCCTGCCGATGTGGCCGAGCCGATGACCGCTATGCGCTGCGGCAACAGAGGAAATGGTAGTTCCTTATTCATGCCGATGGTCCCGTCTTCCTCAAGACGTGCCAATATCTCCTTTCGACGCATGGACAAATCGCCAAGTGTGAAGCTCGGGTCGATGTCAACAACCGTAAGTGATAGTCCGTAGACTTCGTGAAAAGCCACCTGCACACAGACCTGCACCTTTATGCCGGCAGTAAGAGCCTGCCCTGTGGCTTGCTCGAAGTACGGCTTCAGCATGCCGAAAGTCTTGCTCCAGATTGTGCCACGAGCTTTGGCAACAATGGCATCGCGACGTGGCTCTTTCTGCACCAGTTCAAGGTAGCAGTGGACGTTATTGACATGGAGTTCACTGATCTCGGCCTGCACCCAATAGGCATCGGGAAGACCGGCCTCTACCGCCTGACGTATCAGAGCATTGAGTTGCAGCAGTGAGAGAGGTGCCGATTCATCCATACGCGTACAGTATACCCTTAGTTTTCTCGTGATTGAAGATACAGCTGATAGGCCTTCCACATATCGGGAATGCCATAGCCATAGACATTATCAGGATAGTCTGCTCTGTCGCCCGACTTATGGACAAGACGTATCAGCTCCTTGACCGTCAGCTCGTGACAGGCCTGCCACAGGCAAGCCATCATGCCACAGACAATGGGAGCGGCAAACGATGTACCATTACTATGCCCCACACTGCCTTGTGCCGTGATGATGCTCGTCTCCACCCCCACGGCAAGCACATCGGGCTTGATGCGCCCGTCGGCAGTGGTGCCTACCGACGAGAAACGAGCCAACTCGCCATCGTCCTTAATGGCACCGACAGAGAGGACATCGAACGCATCGGCGGGAGGCGTTATCTTCTTCCACGACGTAGTGCCGTCATTGCCTGCACTGCAGACAAGGAGCATACCCTTGCCTGCCATGAGGCTGGCAGTGCGGGAGATGATCGCAGACCGCCCGTCAAGATCGCGGAGACGGAAGTTCATTGATGGGTCATCGAACTCATTATATCCAAGCGAGGAGTTGACGATGTCGACACCAACGCTGTCGGCAAACTCCACTGCCGCTGTCCAGAAATCCTGCTCAATGGGATTTTCAGAGTAGGTATCTTCACTACGCAACACCCAGAATGAGGCTTCGGGTGCTGTGCCGACCATGCTATAAGGCGTATTGGCCGCCATACACGAGAGCACACTCAACCCGTGACTTGTCTCTGCGAACATGTCATCGTCGGGATTGACGAAGTCTTTATGTCCCACAATGTCCACATGCTTAAGGGCTGGTATCTTGTCGAGATTATGGAATCCACCATCAATGACGGCAATGGTCATACCCTGTCCACGGAAGCCCTTGTGGTGCAGACGGTCACCACCGCTGATATGTATCTGCCTGTAGGCGGCACCATAAAGCGTGTCTTTGTAGTGAGGCAGATGTCCGACCACCTCATTGCGTTGCGCCGATGCCGGACGGCGAATATGGGCAGGCACTGTCCACACCTTCTCCACACTCTTGACAAACGGGAGTGCGGATATGCGGCTGACAGACATGGGATCCGAGCATGCCACGGTGACGAAGTTATGCCACTTGCTCTGTGCCACCACCTTTGCGCCTGCGGCTTTTATCGCGTTAACGTATTCGGGGCATACGGGCAGGTCGGTCGAGTCAACAGCAAGGTGCTGTCGTCGCCGCCGTTCGATTGACTTCGCCGAGAGGAACTGCTCGGGATGTTCCAACGAATATGCTGTGGCACGTTTATCGGTCAATACGACACGGTACTTCAGCGTGTCGCCCTCCTCTTGTTGTGCACCGGAATGGGGATTGGCGTATGCCGTTATGAGTGTGGTCAGAAATGCCAGTATGGAAAGGTATCTTCTCATTGTTGTATTTGTTTCTGTTGTGTGTATCATCCTTCTATAAGCACTACGGCATAGGCTGCCATGCCCTCCTCATGTCCCACAAAGCCGAGCCTCTCAGTGGTAGTGGCTTTGATTGACACCTCGTCTTCCGTGACCTGAAGGATTTCTGCCAACACAGCCTTCATACGAGGGATGTGTGGGTTGATTTTAGGATGTTCGGCACATACCGTGGCATCAACATTACCCACATGATAGCCTTTCGCAGCAATGAGACCGACGGTCTCACGCAGCAGCAGCTTGCTATCGATGTTTTTATACCGGTCAGCCGTGTCGGGGAACTGAAAACCTATGTCGCGCAGATTGGCCGCTCCGAGTATGGCATCGCAGATGGCATGTATCAGCACGTCGGCATCGGAATGTCCTAACAGTCCTCGGTCATGCTCCAGCTTGACACCTCCTATCCACAACTCACGTCCCTCGGCCAGACGATGGACATCATAACCAAACCCCACTCTGATTTTCATCGTTTATGTGCCTCCCCCTCTTACCTTATGTTAAAGTCCAACACCTTTGTGCCTTCTATGTATCCGTCAAGATGTTGCCCTACCCTCACGGGGGCAGAGCCAACGGGTGCTCCAGTGAACAGAAGATCGCCTATCTTCAGTGTCATGAACCGGCTCACATAGGCCAGTATGCCATCTACCGAGCACAGCATATCGGCTGTGTTTCCCGCTTGTGCCTCTGTGCCGTCAACATCAAGACTGAAGCCAATGTTCTGGATGCTGTGTTCTATCTGTGCAAGCGGCATGAACGTGCCTATGGCCGCCGATTCATCGAAGCCCTTGCTGAGTTCCCACGGAAGACCTTTCGATATGTACTGTCTCTGCAAGTCATCGGCAGTGAAGTCAATGCCGACGGTTACGGCATCGTAATATCTATGAGCGAACTGCCTGTCCACACATTTTCCGAGGCGCGATATGCGAACCACAAGCTCAGCCTCATAGCGCACGTCAGCAGAGAAATCAGGCACGAAGAACGGGCGACCGTCTTTCAGCAATGCCGAGTCCGGCTTGAGGAACACGATGGGCTTGGCGTGCCTGCAGTCCTTTTCTTCCACAGACATCCCACTGTTGGCATAGTTGCTTGCCACGGCTATAATCTTCATGCTCCTTTCAGGTTACGCTGTTGGATATTACTAAAAACACAAGGCGACCAAACTGTCTCCAGTCGGTCGCCTTATAATTGTTCATCGTATTTTCATCTCTACAGTGTCGTTCAGACAACCACGAATTACTCTGCACGCAGAGTGAAACGCTTGAAGTCTGTCACTGTGAGATCCTTGTCAAACTTATGCAGATATTCAGCAACAGTCAGCTTAGCGTCCTTGTTGTACTCCTGCAACAGCAGGCAGACATCCTTGAAGAACTTTGCCATACGTCCGCGGGCGATGTTCTGAACCATCTGCTCCGGCATATTGGCAGCTTTCTGCTGTGCCGTCTCATCCTTGATGCGACGAATCTCCACCGCTTGAGCCTCGGTGATCATGCCTTTGGCAATACCCTCGGCAAGATGATCCTCATTCTCGGAGATGTAGAGGTTGAAACCGGCCTTCTTCAAAGCGTTCTCTACAGCCTTGCTGACCTGCTCCTCCTTGGTCTTCTCAATGGCTACAGCCATCTCATTGTCCTTAACGCTCTGTGCGACATGAGCCTCGTCAACAGCTATCGGGTTCATTGCTGCAATCTGGAGCGTCACCTCGTGTCCTGCCTCATCGAAGCCCGGCTTGTTCAGGACTGCCAATGTGCAGAGGAAGTTCTTATTTTGGTGGTTGTACGCATAGACAGCGGTACCCTCAACAGTCAGGTAGCCGTCGAGTTCCATCTTCTCACCGGTGATGCCGCTACGGTCTGTGACCAAGTCCGCAACAGTGCTTCCGCCAATGGTAAGAGCCTTGACATCATCGAGTGTCTTGCAACGGTTGGCAACAGCGGCATCGAGGATGCTCTGTGTCAGTGCTACGAAGTCGGCATTGTTGGCAACGAAGTCGGTCTCGCACTTCAAGGCAATCATTGCACCGAAGTTGCCGTCTACCTTGACAAGCACGCAGCCCTCAGAAGCCTCGCGGTCCGAACGCTTGGCTGCCACAGCCTTGCCCTTCTCGCGGATTATCTTGATGGCCTCGTCGAAGTCGTTGTTTGCCTGAGCCAAAGCATTCTTGCAATCCATCATGCCTGCTCCGGTCATTTTGCGGAGTTTGGTAATATCAGCTATTGTTACACCCATTTTGTATTATCCTTTCTTTATTCGGGGTTATAGAAAATTGTTAGGGCACTTGAGCCAAAGCGGGGCTATCAAGCCTCCTCTTCTGTGCTCTGTGCCGGTGCAGCCTCAACAGCATCGCCGTCTTCCTGCTTGTCGGCACGTGCAGGTCTTCTCCTGCGCATGCGTGGAGCCTTCTCTGTTGCAGCACCCTCACCGGCAGCTTCCATATCAACCTTCTCTGCCTTGCGCTCCTCAACACCTTCCTGCATTGCTGCACAGCAAGCGTCGAGAATAGCCTCGATGGACTGTGTTGCATCGTCGTTAGCAGGTATCACGAAATCGATATTGTTAGGATTGGAGTTCGTATCAACGATACCAAACACCGGAATGCCCAAACGGTTAGCCTCGTGTACGGCTATCTTCTCCTTCATCACATCGACAACGAACAGTGCTGAAGGCAGACGCGTAAGGTCTGCGATTGAGCCTAAGTTCTTCTCCAGCTTAGCACGCTGGCGTGAGATCTGCAGAATCTCGCGCTTCGAGAGGTTTGCAAATGTGCCGTCGTTTGTCAGCTTGTCGATGTTGGCCATCTTCTTGACAGCCTTGCGTATTGTCGGGAAGTTTGTGAGCATACCGCCCGGCCAACGCTCTGTGACGTAAGGCATGCCGACCGCCTGAGCCTTCTCAGCTACAACTTCCTTGGCCTGTTTCTTAGTAGCAACAAAGAGAACCTTCTTTCCAGACTTAACGATTTGCTTCAAAGCTTCAGCAGCTTCGTCTACTTTAGCAACAGTCTTGTTAAGGTCAATGATGTGTATGCCGTTGCGCTCCATGAAGATGTAAGGAGCCATTGCAGGATTCCATTTTCTCTTAAGATGACCGAAATGGCAACCTGCCTCAAGTAATGTGTCGAAATTTGTTCTTGACATTGTCTTTTCTTGTTTAATCGTTTACTTTCTTTTTTGTTTTGATAACCAACCATCGGGTAGCCTAAACCTACGAGTCCCGACAGTTTAGATACTAAACGTATTCTCTGTTCTCCGAGTTTCCAAAACTGCAAGACTTGACATCAACGCTTGCTGAACTGGAATCTGCGGCGTGCCTTTGGACGTCCTGGCTTCTTACGCTCAACGGCACGCGGGTCGCGGGTCATGAAGCCTTCAGCACGCAGGGCTGCCTTGTCCTCGGGATTGATCTTGACCAAAGCGCGTGCGATAGCCAAGCGCAGAGCCTGCGACTGGCCGGTGAAGCCGCCACCTGTCAGGTTCGCACGGATGTCATACTTCTCAGCAACATCCAGCTTGTTGAGGGGCTGCTTGACAACGTACTGCAGTATTCCGGACGGGAAATACACAGCCAAGTCCTTGTTGTTTATGGTGATTTTGCCTGTACCTTCCTTCACGAAGATACGTGCGATAGCACACTTACGTCTGCCTAATGCATTTATAACTTCCATATCTTCCTACAATATTATTTGAATGCGTTAATGTCTATCATTTTAGGCTCCTGAGCCTGGTGTTTGTGCTCGCTACCAGCATAGATGTAGAGATTGTCGAGGAGCTGTGCACCGAGTCTGTTCTTCGGCAGCATGCCCTTCACGACACGCCTCAGCAGACGGTCGGCACCGTTGGGCTTAGCCAGCAACTTCGCCGGTGTAATCTCTCTCTGTCCACCGGGGTAGCCTGTGTAGGAGATATAGGTCTTGCCGTTCCATTTGTTTCCGGTCATAACGACCTTATCGGCGTTAATGATGATGACATTGTCGCCGCAATCTACGTGAGGGGTGAAGTTAGGTTTGTACTTGCCCCTTAACAATTTCGCAACCTTTGAGCCCAGGCGGCCTAACACCTGACCTGTGGCATCGACTACAACCCATTCTTTGTTGACTGTAGCCTTGTTTGCAGAAATGGTCTTGTAACTTAAAGTATCCACTCTAATAAATTTTAATTGTTACTACTAATACACGACTCCCCCGTGTCGGTTCCTCGGCCAAAAGGATCTCCAACACGCTAAGAATCATCGGCTTATCTATTCACAGATAATAATCGGCTTGCAAAGGTACGTTTTTTATCGTTTCCGGCAATAAAAACGTACTGTTTTTTACTGTCCGTCAGAACTCTGCGTTCTTCGGCGTGCGCGGATAAGGTATGACATCACGGATATTCGACATTCCGGTGACGAACAGTATCAACCGCTCAAAGCCAAGTCCGAAACCTCCATGCGGACACGAGCCGTACTTACGGGTGTCAAGGTACCACCACATGTCCTTCATCGGTATGTTGCGGCTCTCTATCTCGGCTTTCAGCTTGCCATAGTCTTCCTCGCGCACGCTGCCGCCGATGATCTCACCGATGTGTGGAAAGAGCACATCGGTGCCCTGTACGGTCTTGCCGTCCTGGTTTATCTTCATGTAGAAGGCTTTGATTTCTTTCGGATAGTCTGTCATGATGACCGGACGCTTGAAGTGCTGCTCCACGAGATAGCGTTCGTGTTCGGCTGCAAGATCCATGCCCCACGATACGGGGAACTCGAACTGATGTCCTCCGTGGACAGCCTCTTCGAGTATCTTCACGCCCTCGGTGTACGGCAGGCGCACGAAGTCCTCCTTCAGCACTCCCTGCAGGCGTTCTATCAATGTCGGGTCTATCATCTTGTTGAGGAACTGCAGGTCATCCATGCAGTTGTCGAGTGCCCACTTGACGCAGTGCTTTATAAAGTCTTCCTCCAGATCCATAAGGTCGTTGAGGTCGATGAACGCCACCTCCGGCTCCACCATCCAAAACTCAGCCAGATGGCGCGGTGTGTTGGAGTTCTCGGCACGGAATGTCGGGCCGAAGGTATAGATGGCTCCCAAGGCTGTGGCTGCCGTCTCACCCTCGAGCTGTCCGCTGACGGTGAGCGATGTCATCTTGCCGAAGAAGTCGTCGTCATAGATTATCCGGCCGTCTGCATCTTTCTTCAGGTCATAGAGGTTCTTGGTCGTGACCTGAAACATCTCACCGGCACCCTCACAGTCGCTCGCCGTGATTATGGGCGAGTTGAAGTAGTAGAAGCCGTGCTCGTGGAAATACTTATGTATGGCTATGGCCATGTTGTGCCTGATGCGGAACACGGCACCGAAGGTGTTCGTGCGCATGCGCAGGTGTGCCACCTCACGCATGAACTCCATCGAGTGTCCTTTCTTCTGCAACGGGTATGTGCTGTCACAAACGCCGAGCACCTCAATGTCGACAGCCTGCAGCTCCACGGTCTGCCCCGACCCTACCGATTCCGTCAGCGTACCGTTGACGCTGAGGCATGCTCCTGTGGTGATGTCCTTGAGCAGAGCGTCGCCGAACTTCTCAATGTCGACCACGATCTGAACGTTGTTGATGGTGGAGCCGTCGTTCAGTGCAATGAAGCTGACCTTCTTGCTGCCACGGCGCGTGCGCACCCACCCCTTGACGTTCACCACCGTGCCGAAATCCGTTCGTTTCAGCAGCTCTGATATTTTAGTCCTGCGAATCTTATCCATAACAATTCTGTTCCTTATACCTATTATATATATGTCTCTCTCATTCAAACGAACCCATATACAGGCGGTTGACCTCCGTCTGCGTCAGGAAACGCCACTCGCCACGACGCAGACCCTTCTTTGTCAGGCCGGCAAACAGCACGCGGTCGAGCTTGGTCACGCGGTAGCCCAGTGATTCAAACAGGCGGCGCACGATGCGGTTCTTGCCCGAGTGTATCTCAATTCCGACCTCGTTCTTCTTGGCCTCGTCGACGAAGTTCAAGGCGTCGGCATGTATCTCACCGTCGTCCAGCTCCACGCCGGAGAGGATCTTGTCGAAGTCCTCCTGCGTCAGGTCCTTGTCAAGACGTACCTGATAGATCTTCTTCTTCACGAACTTCGGGTGCGTCAGCTTAGATGCCAGGTCGCCGTCGTTGGTCAGCAGCAGCACGCCCGTTGTGTTGCGGTCGAGCCGTCCCACCGGATATATGCGCTCCAGGCATGCACCGTTGACGAGGTCCATCACCGTCTTGCGCTCCTGCGGGTCGTCAGTGGTGGTGACGGTGTCCTTCGGCTTGTTCAGCAGGACATAGACCTTACGCTCAATGTTGACTGTCTGGTCGTGGAACTTCACCACATCACTGCGCTTGACCTTCGTTCCGAGTTCTGTCACCACGGTGTCGTTGACCGACACCACGCCTGCCTGAATGAACTCATCGGCCTCGCGGCGCGAGCATATTCCCGCGTTTGCGAGGTAGCGGTTCAGGCGTATCGGTGCGTCGGGGTCGGCGTTCTGCTCCTTATATTCTATCTGCTTACGCTTCGAGTACTTCGCATTCGGGTCGTAGTCTGCGCTGTGCTGGCGTTGCGGACGGCCGTAACCGTTGCCGCCGCCGAAGCGTCCGCCACGGGCGTTGTTCTGTCCGTAGCCCCCATTGCGATATTGCGGACGGCCATAGCCATTGTCGCCATAGCCGCCATTGTTGTAGCCGTAGCCCCCACCGTAAGGACGCTGCGGACGGCCTTCTGCCCCCTCACCGTTCTGACTGTTGAAGCGCGGACGGTAGGGACGCTGCTGCTGGCTGTCGCCGCCATTGTAGCTGTTATGGCCGTTGTAGCTGTTATAGCGTGGGCGGTAGGGACGCTGTTGCTGACCGTCACCGCCGTTGTAGTTGCTATAGTTGTTGTAGCGTTGCGGACGGCCTTCTGCCCCCTCACCGTTCTGACTGTTGAAGCGCGGACGGTAGGGACGCTGCTGCTGGCCGTCGCCGCCGTTGTAGTTGTTATAGTTGTTGTAACGCTGCGGACGACCCTCTGCGCCTTCGCCGTTCTGACTGTTGAAGCGCGGGCGGTAAGGACGCTCGTCGCGCGAGTTGTAGTCGCGCCATACGCGACCGCCGCCATTGGGGTTGAAGCGCGGACGATAGCCGTGTTGCCGGTCGCCACCCTCATAAGTCCGGTGCGGACGGCTGTCGCCGTCGTTGGCATCCCTGCCGTATGACACTCTCTCATAGTTGCTTCCGCTCGTCTTGCCGGCATCATCGCTGCTGCCGCCGGTGGCATCTTCCCATTTCTCGTTGTCTGTACTCATAATGTTGCTTTGTGAAAAATATGTGTAACTCAGCCTCACGGCCTCTTTCCTATTGTCTTTGATCATGTCCCTGCGTCCTGCGTGCGGCGTGGCGGCACTCGGCGTGCCCACACGTGCAGCGGCGCAGAGCCTTACAGTCCTGTGTAGTTATGTGGTGTTATGGCCTTCAGCTCCTTCTTCACCTCGTCGCTGACGTCCAGGCCGTCGACAAACCGATGAATGGACAGCTCCGTGACCTCGTCGTTCGTGCGTGTCAAGGCTTTCAGAGCCTCATACGGATGCGGATAGCCCTCGCGCCGCAGTATGGTCTGTATGGCTTCCGCCACCACGCTCCAGCAGTTGTCAAGGTCGCTGTATATGGCTTCCTTGTTCAGGAGCAGCTTGCGCAAGCCCTTGAGCGTGCTCTTGACGGCAATCACAGTGTGACCCAGGGGCACCCCGATGTTGCGCAGCACGGTCGAGTCTGTCAGGTCGCGCTGAAGTCGTGACACCGGCAGCTTGGCCGCCAAGTGCTGGTAGATGGCATTTGCCATGCCGACATTGCCCTCTGAATTCTCGAAGTCTATCGGGTTGACCTTGTGCGGCATGGCACTTGAGCCGACCTCGCCTGCCTTTATCTTCTGGTGGAAGTAGCCCATAGATATGTACATCCAGAAGTCGCGATCCATGTCCATGATTATGGTGTTGATGCGCCGCAGCCCGTCGAACACGGCGGCCATGTTGTCGTAGTTGGAGATCTGCGTGGTATAAAGCTCGCGCTCCAGCCCGAGCTTCTCGCTGACGAACCTGTTGCCGAACTCGCGCCAGTCACGGTCGGGATATGCCACATGATGAGCGTTGAAGTTGCCCGTTGCGCCGCCAAACTTGGCTGTTATGGGAACGGCCTTCAGCAGAGCCTTCTGGCGTTGCAGGCGGTAGACGTAGACCATCACCTCCTTGCCCAGGCGTGTGGGCGACGCCGGCTGTCCGTGTGTCTTGGCCAGCATGGGGATGTCCTTCCACTCCTCGGCATAAGCGGTGAGCTGCTCCTCCAGCTCGTCAATGAGAGGATAGAACACGTCGTCGAGTGCCTCCTTGACCGACAGCGGCACGGACGTATTGTTAATGTCCTGCGACGTCAGGCCGAAGTGTATGAATTCCTTATACGGCTCAAGACCGCCGATGCGGTCAAATTGCTCCTTGAGGAAGTACTCCACCGCTTTCACGTCGTGATTTGTCACGCTCTCTATGTCCTTAACACGTGCGGCATCGGCCTCGGAGAAGTTGCGGTATATGCCTCTCAGCGTCTCGAACACCGAGCGGTCGACGGCAGCGAGCTGCGGCAGGGGGATCTCGCAGAGGGCGATGAAGTACTCCACCTCAATCCTGACACGGTAGCGTATCAGGGCAAATTCCGAGAAATAAGCGGCCAGCGGCTCTGTCTTGCTGCGGTAACGACCATCAATCGGCGATATCGCGTTGAAAACGTCAAGTTCCATCTTTCTATTGTCTCCGTGCGTCTTTTAGAGGTGCAAAAATACGAGTTTTTTCTTTATCGCCACCACGGACGGGCAAAATGTTGAGCGTGGCGCAGGCAGGAGCGGATGGACGGCCGCCGATGGCGACGCGGAGAGGTGCGTGGCGGCGGCGTTTCATCCGCGTATCTGTGGCTGTACGTCCACAGATTTGTAGTTGAACGTCCACAGAGTTATGGTTGTACGTCCACAGAGTTATGGTTGTACGTCCACAGAGCTGTGGTTGTACGTCCACGGAGCTGTGGTTGTACGTCCACAGAGCTGTGCTTTCTATGTTTCCATCCAACTATTTTGACCATTATTTTTGTATCATGCAGGGATTCTATATTCAGG
>CAVHVD010000105.1:0-8636 GCA_963639425.1 Faecalibacterium prausnitzii | reverse complement strand
AAGTCCTTTGCTTATTATGCGGCTCCGCCGCAATCCTCGGCAAACTTAGAGGTTGAACGTCCACAGATGCACCGGATTTGACACTGCGGGACTGGGCTGTGGAATAAACGAAAACAGGCCGGAAAACATGGAGTTTCCCGACCTGTTCTGTCAGTCTCTGCTGGCGTTCGCGCAGCAGTCTTATTTCTCAGGAGCGTCAGCGGCCTTCTGCAGGGTGTCACTGGCAGCTGTGGCTGCTGCCTCGGCTGCCTGCGCCGCTGCTTCGGCAGCTTTCTGTGCGTCGATGTTGTCCTCGGAAGCCGTGCTGACTGCTGTTGAATCGGCTGTTGACTGTGTCTCACCTGTGGCATTGCCACCGCATGATGCGAATGACAGGGCTGCGAAAGCCACTGCCACGAATACTAACTTTTTCATTTGCTTTACCTTTAAACTAATAATACGTTTCCTAAAAACCGGCGCAAAGGTACTGTGTTACCTGATACGGTGTCCTCGGCATGACAGGTTTTTTTTGTCGGCCGCCACGTTTTGTCTGCGGCACGTGCTTCGTGCCGGTCTTTGTGGCAGGTCGTCGCCGTCCCGACGGGGCAAAATCGGGCGGGTTCGCTTTGCTCTGTCTCGGGCTTGCACTATCTTTGTCGGCGGATGAAAGAATGAAAACACTCTGAACAGATGAAGAAAATCCTCACAGACCTGACTGTGGTCTCCAATACGCCGTGCGGGCAGAGCTTCACGCTGATGAAGCTACAAGCCGCTGCCGCCCTGCCGCCCGTGCGCCCTGGGCAGTTTGCGGAGCTGCGTGTCGACGGTTCGCCGACGACATTCCTGCGCCGCCCCATCTCTATAAATATGGTTGATGCGGAGAAGCGTCAGGTGTGGTTCCTCATACAGAAGGTGGGCGACGGCACGCGCCGTCTGGCTTCCCTGAAGGCGGGCGACAGGCTGAACGCAGTCCTGCCGCTGGGCAACGGCTTCACCCACGCCCTGCCCGCCGGAGCGCGGCCGCTGCTCGTGGGTGGCGGAGCCGGAACAGCACCGATGCTTTTCCTGGGGAAGACGTTGAAGGACAGCGGCATACAGCCGACATTCATCCTCGGCGCACGGACGCAGGATGCCCTGACGGAGATGGACGAGTTCGGGGAACTGGGCAACGTGAACGTGACAACAGAAGACGGCACGCTGGGCGAGCGCGGCTACGTCACCCAGCATCCTGTGCTTCGCGACGGCGGCTTCACGCACGTGTTCTGCTGCGGCCCCAAGCCCATGATGATGGCCGTGGCACGCTATGCGCGTACTGCGGGCATCGAGTGTGAGGTGTCGCTCGAGAACAGGATGGCGTGCGGGCTTGGAGCGTGCCTGTGCTGCGTCGAGAACACCGTCGGAGGACATCGCTGCGTGTGTACCGACGGGCCGGTGTTTAACATAAACGATTTGTTATGGCAGATTTAAGAACCAACATAGCAGGGCTGAAGTTGAAGAACCCCGTGCTGACGGCATCGGGAACCTTTGGCTACGGAGTGGAGTTCGCCGACTTTGTGGAGCTTGAACGGCTCGGCGGTTTCATCGTGAAGGGCACGACGCTGCAGCCGCGTCAGGGCAATCCCTATCCGCGGATGGCGGAGACACCGGCGGGCATGCTCAATGCCGTGGGCTTGCAGAACAAGGGTGTGCATCACTTTGCAGAGCACATATATCCGCAGCTCGCAGGGCTGGACACCAACGTCATCGTCAACGTGGCCGGTTCGTCGCCGGAGACCTATGCCGAGACTGCGGCAGTCATCAACGAACTGGATCGCATACCTGCCATAGAGCTGAACATCTCGTGTCCCAATGTCAGGCAGGGCGGCATGACGTTCGGCGTAGACCCGAAAGCGGCGGCAGAGGTGGTGGCGGCGGTCAGGAAGGTATATGGCAAAGTACTGATTGTGAAGCTGACGCCAAACGTGACGGACATCACGGAGATAGCGCGGGCGGTGGAGGATGCCGGAGCCGACAGCGTGTCGTTGATAAACACGCTCATGGGCATGGCCATCGATGCCGAACGCCGCCGTCCGATGCTGTCGACGGTGACGGGCGGACTGTCGGGCCCTTGCGTCAAGCCCGTGGCTCTGCGCATGGTGTGGCAGGTGGCGCAGGCTGTGAAGATTCCGGTCGTGGGACTGGGTGGCATCATGAATGCCGCCGATGCAGTGGAGTTCCTGCTGGCAGGGGCAACGGCGGTGGAGGTCGGCACGGCCAACTTCGTCAATCCGGCAGCCACGCAGGACATCATCAACGGGCTGGACAGCTATCTCGACCGCCACGGGTTCAAGTCGGTCAACGACATCGTGGGTGCGCTTGAGGTTTAGCGGCTTCCTCTCCCGACGTGTCTGTGCGCAGGGGTGGGGTCAGACCCCGTCTCCCGTGTACTTCTTCCACAGGTCGGGACGCAGTCGCTTAGTGCGTTCCACGCTCTGCTCCATTTCCCATTCCTTGATTTTGGCCTCGTTGCCCGATAGCAGTATGTCGGGCACACGCCAGCCGTTGTAGTCCGACGGCCTCGTGTAGACGGGAGCCGACAGCAGTCCGTCCTGAAACGAATCCGACAGTGCCGACTGCTCGTCGCTGATGGCTCCAGGTATCAGTCGCACGATGGCATCCGCCATTGCTGCGGCGGCAATCTCCCCGCCGGTCAGCACGAAGTCGCCAATGCTTATCTCTTTCGTTATGAGGTGTTCGCGTATGCGGTAGTCGATGCCCTTGAAGTGGCCGCACAATATTATCATGTTCTCCGCCAAGGACAGGGTGTTGGCCATGGGCTGTGAGAACTGCTCACCGTCGGGCGTGGTGAAGATGACTTCGTCGTAGTCGCGCTCGGCCTTCAGAGCCTTGATGCACCGCTCCACCGGCTCGATCTTCATCACCATGCCTGCAAAGCCACCGAAGGGATAGTCGTCGACACGGCGGTAGCGATCCTGCGTGTAGTCGCGCAGATTGTGTAGGTGTATCTCCACCAGACCTTTCGTCTGTGCGCGTTTCAGTATTGATGTGTTGAAGAACCCCTCTATCATCTCGGGGTATATGGTGATGATGTCTATGCGCATGACTCTCTATACATATATATAATGTTGGGTGCAAAAGTAGTGCAAGTTGGGCGTACAGCCAAGCGGTGCTGTTCGCAAAAGAATTTTTCGAGCAAAAGGTGACGATAATAACTTTTTGGTTATCTTTGCAGCCTGCTTTGACAGAAAAGGTTTTAATTTTTAACTAAAGAACTGAATGAGCTTACTTTCTGAAAAGTTAGGGAGATATACCGAACCACAATACTACAAGTCGAAAGGTATATATCCGTACTTCCGCACCATAGACAGCCATCAGGGCACAGAGGTGATGATGAGCGGGCACAAGGTGCTCATGTTCGGGTCGAACGCATATACCGGCCTGACCTACAACGACAGGATTACCGAAGCGGCCATCGCCGCAACACGCAAGTACGGCACGGGGTGTGCAGGGTCGCGTCTGCTCAATGGTACACTCGATATTCACGTGCAGCTCGAGAAGGAACTGGCGGAATTTGTCGGCAAGGACGATGCCCTGTGCTTCTCCACCGGCTTCACCGTCAATGAGGGAGTGATTCCGCAGCTTGTGGGACGCGGTGACTACATCATCTGCGATGACCGTGACCATGCGTCGATTGTCGACGGTCGCCGTCTCTCTTTCGCCACACAGCTGAAGTACAAGCACAACGATATGGAGGCTCTTGAGAAAGAGCTGAAGAAGTGCGAGCCTAATGCCATAAAGCTGATTGTCGTGGACGGAGTGTTCTCCATGGAGGGAGACTTGGCGAACCTGCCGGAGATTGTACGGCTCAAGAAGAAATACAACGCAAGCGTCTACGTGGACGAGGCTCACGGACTTGGTGTCTTTGGTAAGCAGGGACGCGGCGTGTGTGATTACTTCGGCGTGTCGGACGACATTGACATCATCATGGGTACGTTCAGCAAGTCGCTGGCATCGCTCGGCGGCTTCGTAGCAGCCGAAGAGCCAATCATAAACACATTGCGACACAGCGCACGCTCGTACATCTTCCAGGCTTCCATGACACCGGCATCCACCGCGGCAACCATCGAAGCCCTGCACATCATTCAGGAGGATCCCACCATTCAGGAACGCCTGTGGGACATCACAAGCTATTCGCTCGGTGCTTTCCGCAAGGCCGGATTCGAGATTGGCGACACACACTCGCCGATCATTCCGCTTTATGTGCGCGACACCTACAAGACGTTTGAGGTCACCAAGTTGGCCTTCGACGACGGCATCTTCATAAATCCGGTAATCCCGCCGGCCTGCGCTCCGCAGGACACACTCGTGCGTGTGGCTCTTATGGCGACGCACACCCGCGAGCAAGTGGACTATGCAGTGGAGCACCTGAAGAAGCGTTTTCAGGAGCTGGGCATAATAAAGTGATTGGACAGACAGCATGAACCGACGCACGTTGTTGCGCGGATCAACATAATCCCCCACACGGATGACGTGTGGGGGACTTTTTATTTCACGACTTCATAATTTGCAGTTATCGCGAAAACAATGTAGCTTTGGGGATGACTAAAACCGGAACAGCTATGTTGACACAGCAAGACAAAGACTTTTTGGCATGCAGGGGCATCACGGAGGAAATGGCGGAACAGCAGCTGGAATCCTTCAGGCGCGGGTTCCCTTATCTGAAGTTGCACGTAGCAGCCACAGTGGAGAACGGCGGCATTGAGCGTCTGTCCACAGAGAGCCAGGACTTCTACCTCAAGGCGTGGGAGACCTATACCAAAGACGACAAGAAGATAGTGAAGTTCGTTCCTGCATCGGGAGCGGCAAGCAGGATGTTCAAGGACTTGTTTGCCTTTGTCGATGCACCCTACGACATCCCAACGACCGACTACGAAAAGACGTTCTTCGGAAACATACACCGCTTTGCCTTCAATGGCGACTTGGATGAAGCGTGCCGCAAGATGTATGGCAGTGGCATCGATGTCCTGCTCGAGGAGGGACGCTACAAGGATGTTGTGAAGGCGTTGCTCTCCGACGGGGGGCTGGACTATGGCGATCTGCCCAAGGGGTTGCTGAAGTTCCACCATTATGACAAGGATGGCAACACCGACCGCGTGCCGTTTGAGGAACATCTTGTTGAGGGTGCCCTGTATGCCACCAACCGTTCGGGCGTGGTGAATGTACACTACACCGTGTCGCCGCAGCATCGTGAGCTGTTCATGAAGAAGGCGGAGGAAGTTGTGTCGAAATATGAACGGCGTTATGATGTGCACTACAATGTGAGCTTCTCGGAGCAGAAACCGAGTACGGACACACTGGCAGTGGACATGGACAACGAGCCTTTCAGAAACGATGACGGCAGCCTGCTGCTGCGTCCCGGAGGGCATGGGGCATTGATAGAGAACCTTAATGAGATAGATGCCGATATCGTGTTCGTGAAGAACATAGACAATGTGGCCAGTGACCGCATGAAGCCGGACACCATATTATACAAGAAGATGCTGGCCGGAATGTTGGTCACGCTGCAACAGAAGGTGTTCTACTATCTGAATCTGCTGGAGAGCGGGAAGTACACCCACGAGCAGGTCATTGGCATCTTGCAGTTTGTCCGACACCAATTGCATTGCAAGAACCCCGACGTCAAGAATCTTGAAGATGCAGAACTCGTGATTTACCTCAAGCACAAGCTGAACCGGCCGATGCGTGTCTGCGGAATGGTAAAGAACGTTGGTGAGCCGGGTGGCGGGCCGTTCATGGCATATAACGCTGACGGAACCATATCGTTGCAGATCTTGGAAAGCTCACAGATAGATATGGATGACCCGGAGAAGAAAGCCATGTTCCAGCAAGGCACGCACTTCAACCCCGTGGACCTGGTCTGCGGCATAACGGACTTCCGTGGGCATCCGTTCGACCTGACCAAGTACGTCGACCGCTCCACGGGATTTATCTCGCACAAGTCGAAGAACGGACGCGGACTGAAGGCACTGGAGTTGCCCGGGTTGTGGAATGGAGCCATGAGCGACTGGAACACCATATTCGTGGAGGTGCCGCTGAGCACGTTCAACCCCGTGAAGGTGGTGAACGACTTGCTGCGTGAGCCACACCAATGAGATTAGATTCGTATTACACACATTTACATATCACACATTTATCTATCAAGGAATGAAAAAGATACTTCTGCTCGGCTCCGGCGAGCTGGGAAAGGAATTTACAATAGCCGTGAAGCGGCTGGGACAGTATGTGGTTGCGTGCGATGCCTATGACAACGCTCCAGCCATGCAGGTGGCCGACGAACGTGAGGTGTTTAGCATGCTCGATGGCGATGCACTCACCGCGGTGGTCAGGAAGCACCGTCCGGACATCATAGTGCCGGAGATAGAGGCCATACGCACCGAGAAGCTCATAGAGTTCGAGAACGAGGGTATTCAAGTCGTGCCGTCGGCACGTGCCGTGAACTACACCATGAACCGCCGTGCCATCCGTGACCTGGCGGCACAGGAGCTGGGAGTGCGCACAGCCAATTACCGCTATGCCGGCACGTTGGATGAGCTGCGCAAGGCTGCTGCGGAGATAGGCTTTCCCTGTGTCATCAAGCCGCTGATGTCCTCGTCAGGACATGGCCAAAGCGTGGCACGCTGTGAGGCTGACCTCGAAAGCTCGTGGCAGAGCGCGTGCCAGGGCAGCCGTGGCGACATACGGGAGGTCATCGTGGAGCAGTTCATCAGCTTCGACTATGAGATTACGTTGTTGACCGTGACACAGCAGGGTGGTCGTCCCACGCTGTTCTGCCAGCCCATCGGACACGTACAGAAGGGCGGTGACTACCGTGAGAGCTACCAGCCGTGTCCCATGCGTCCCGAACATCTTGAAGAGGCACAGCAGATGGCTGCCAAGGTGACGGCGGCATTGACAGGGGCCGGCATCTGGGGCGTGGAGTTCTTTGTCAGCAACAAGGATGGTGTTTATTTCTCCGAACTGTCACCACGCCCGCACGACACGGGCATGGTGACCCTGACCGGATGCCAAAATCTCAGCGAGTTTGAGCTGCACGCCCGCGCTGTGCTGGGACTTCCCATTCCGTCGGTGAAGCAGCTACGCATGGGAGCCAGTGCGGCCATCCTATCACCCGTAGAGACCAAGGGCATGCCCGCGTTCAGTGGCGTGGATGACGCTTTGGGCGAGGACGACACCGACATTCGCATCTTCGGCAAGCCCGTGGCACACGTAGGCCGCCGTATGGCAGTGATGCTATGTTCGGCACCGCTGGATGGTGACATCAATGCCCTGCGCGACAAGTGCAAGCGTCTGGCGGCGTTGGTAAAGGTAGGCAGTGCCGACTGACACGGTGTGCCTGTGACAAAAAGATTGTAAACTTGTCTTTCAATCCTTAATTTATCTTATCGAAACACCTGTAATCTTTAACGAAGAAGTGGTGTTAGGTGACAAATGGACAATTCTTGTGTAA
Organism: Faecalibacterium prausnitzii; assembly: GCA_963639425.1. Lineage (GTDB taxonomy): Bacteria > Bacteroidota > Bacteroidia > Bacteroidales > Bacteroidaceae > Bacteroides. The sequence continues at coordinate 1,150 of CAVHVD010000105.1, read as the reverse complement.
TTTTAAGACACAAATAAATCTGATTGTCGAACATGATTGTTTCTAACTTTGCATCAGAGATTTAGAAACAAAAAAAACGTATTGACAAGATGACACAAGTGATAGGACACGTATCGCAGATAATAGGTCCTGTGGTGGACATATCATTTGGCGAGATTGAAGAGAAGGACATCGAGAAAACCCTGCCGAGCATCCACGATGCGATGGAGATTCACCGTCCTAACGGTAAGAATCTGATTGTGGAGGTGCAGCAGCACATCGGTGAGAACACGGTGCGCACCGTAGCCATGGACAGTACCGATGGCCTGCAGCGTGGCATGAAAGTCTATCCTCTTGGAGGTCCGATAAGGATGCCCGTGGGTGAACAGATAAAAGGTCGCGTGCTGAATGTCGTCGGCGATGCCATTGACGGCATGAAAGACTTTGACCGCGAGGGCGCGTACCCGATACACCGCGAGGCTCCGAAGTTCGAAGACCTCACCACCGTGCAGGAGGTGCTGTACACCGGCATCAAGGTCATCGACCTACTTGAACCATATAGCAAGGGTGGCAAGATTGGTCTCTTTGGCGGTGCAGGCGTGGGCAAGACGGTGCTTATCCAGGAACTGATCAATAACATTGCTAAGGTGCAACACGGATACTCCGTGTTTGCCGGTGTCGGTGAGCGTACACGCGAGGGTAACGACCTTATACGCGAGATGATTGCTTCCGGTGTGATACGCTATGGCGACGAGTTCAAGAAGAGCATGGAGCAAGGCAACTGGGATCTCTCTAAGGTGGATTATGACGAGGTCAAGAAGTCGCAGGTGTCGCTGATATTCGGACAGATGAACGAGCCCCCTGGCGCACGTCAGTCGGTGGCACTCTCAGGCTTGACGGTGGCAGAGTCGTTCCGCGACTCCGGCTCAGGCGATGGCTCGCATGACATATTGTTCTTCATCGACAACATCTTCCGTTTTACGCAGGCCGGCTCCGAGGTGTCGGCATTGCTTGGTCGTATGCCATCTGCCGTGGGCTACCAGCCCACGCTGGCATCGGAGATGGGTGCTATGCAGGAGCGCATCACGTCAACGAAGAACGGCTCCATCACGTCCGTACAGGCTGTCTACGTACCTGCCGACGACCTCACCGATCCTGCTCCGGCGACTAC
>CAVHVD010000104.1:0-3303 GCA_963639425.1 Faecalibacterium prausnitzii | reverse complement strand
GAGGTGTATGAACACCTTGCCTACACCCGTTCCCCGCAACCACTCCTTGACCTGTGCACTGCCGTCGGTGGTGACGTTGCGCGGCGACACGCCTTTCAGTCCCAGGTTGTCCTGCCACTCGTTCAGCCCACAGTTCCACGCACGATAGCCCACCGCCAACAGTTTCGATGCCGGAATCATGGCCGGCCACATGGTGTTGAACTCCTTGAGACGCTTGCCGAGCCATGCCATGAGAGCCATGGTGTAGGGTATCGACACATCGGGGCCGGCATCAATCCATATAACCGCCATGTCCTTGAAGTAGCGACGTGCCAGATAGCCGATGGGCACGACGCTGGCGGTGAAGTCGCCAGCCAGCGACACTATGTGTGCGGGGTCGTGACTGCGCACGATGTCGCTGGTGAGCTTCGTCTGCCGCAAGACATTGTCATAGTTCTCCATGCCGAGCTTCGACTTCGGGTCGCATGTCTCCTCCGACAGCGGGATCTGCACCGTAGGTGCCGTGCTGCCGTCGGGCATGAGCATACCGAGCAGCGATGACCCGATCTCATAGCCCCGCCGCAAGGTGTCGTCACCGCGATCCTGCGGTATCCAGCTTTCGTTCATTATGCCCGCGCTCTGCGGGAATATGAGGCGCAGCGTCTCCGTCTGCGGCTGTCCCTGCGCAGTGTTGTCCGTTGTCTTTTCCATCTTTCCACGTTTCTGCAATGTTCTCCGCACGTCCATGCCGCACTGCGGGTACGGCTATCGGTGCACATCCGCAAATGTAGGTATTTTTACATTATGGCAAGCCGTGCCGTGGCTGTACGTGCAAATCCGAAGAAAATGGCTGTGGACGGCCGTTCGTTGAAGCATTTGGAGTATCTTTGCGCTCAACAACCGTCCCCAAGAAGGGACATGACAGTTATGACACATACCATTCAAACCAACGCCAAAGGCACACGCACGGTGCAGGTCGACGACAGCCATCTCGCCACCATACGGAAATACAGCCTGTTAGACCACCTGGCCGACAGCAACGGCATTGTCGACGAGGGCACTCTCGACAAGCTGAAGATGAACATCCGCTCGCTCATCACGGCCGATACGGGCGACTGTAGTGACCTGCTCGACCTGTGTATTGACGTGGTCTATCACGACAACATGAAAGCCCTCGGGCTACAGAACCTGATAAAGCTCTATGAAGAGCTGAAAGACACCATCGCCGTTGCCGAGACGGACGGCGACGACGATCCCGCACAACCGGCAGAATAGACGCACGGCGATGCAGAGCAACAATGAGGCTGTCCGCAGCCATGTTGCCGGCAGTGGCGGACAGCCGCAGCTGACCGACTGGTTGCCCACGACGAAGAAAGAGGTCGAACTGCGCGGGTGGGAGCAGCTGGACATCATCCTGTTCAGCGGCGATGCCTACGTAGACCATCCGTCGTTCGGGGCGGCAGTCATAGGCCGCACGCTCGAGGCGGAAGGTTACAGGGTGGCCATCGTGCCACAGCCCAACTGGCGCGACGACCTGCGCGACTTCAAGAAGTTGGGACGGCCGCGCCTGTTCTTCGGCATAAGCCCCGGCTGCATGGACAGCATGGTCAACAAGTACACTGCCAACAAACGCCTACGCCACGAGGACGCCTACACCCCGGACGGACGCTGTGATATGCGGCCAGACTATCCGTCGGTGGTCTACACCAAGATACTGAAGCAGCTCTTTCCCGACGTACCCGTCTTCCTCGGCGGCATTGAAGCCAGCATGCGCCGCCTGACGCACTATGACTACTGGGAAGACCGCGTGCGCCCCAGCATACTTGTGGACAGCGGTGCCGACTTGTTGATCTACGGCATGGGCGAGAAGCCCATCGTGGAGCTGGCACGCCGCATGGAACGGGGCGACGACCTACGTCCGACACCGCAGACGGCCTACCTCGCAAACGGCGACGTTGTTCCGCAGGAGGACGACATTGTGCTTTACAGCCACGAGGAGTGCCTCACAGACCGTAAGAAGGAGGCTGCCAACTTCCGCCACATTGAGGAGGAGAGCAACAAATACTATGCGCAACGCCTGCTGCAGCGCACGGGCAGGCGCACGGTGGTGGTGAACCCGCCCTACCCTCCAATGACCGAGGCCGAGCTTGACAAGACCTTCGACCTGCCGTACACCCGTCTGCCGCACCCTAAATATAGGGGCAAGCGCATTCCGGCCTACGACATGATTAAGTTCTCCATCAATCTGCACCGTGGCTGCTTCGGCGGCTGCGCCTTCTGCACCATATCGGCACACCAGGGCAAGTTCATCGTCAGCCGCAGCAAAGAGAGCATACTGCGCGAGGCACGCAAGGTCATCAGCATGCCCGACTTCAAGGGCTACATCAGCGACCTTGGCGGCCCGTCGGCAAACATGTATCGCATGCACGGCCGCAACCAGGAGCTATGCCGCCGCTGCAAACGTCCGTCGTGCGCCCACCCGCAGGTGTGCCCCAACCTGAACAACGACCACCGTCCGCTGCTCGACATCTACCATGCCGTCGACGCGCTGCCCGGAGTCAAGAAGAGCTTCATCGGCAGCGGCGTGCGCTATGACCTGCTGCTGCACCGCAACAAGGACGAGGAGGTGAACCGTGCCAATCGCGAGTACATACGCGAGCTGATAGTGAACCACGTGAGCGGACGGCTGAAGGTGGCTCCGGAGCACACCAGCGACGGCGTGCTCATGCTCATGCGCAAGCCTTCCTTCAGTCTGTTCCACACCTTCAAGCAGATATTCGACAAGATAAACCGCGAGGAGAACCTGCGTGAGCAGCTGATACCGTACTTCATAAGCAGCCATCCCGGGTGCAGGGAAGAGGACATGGCGGAGCTGGCAGTGGAGACCAAGCGGCTCGACTTCCACCTGGAGCAGGTGCAGGACTTTACGCCGACACCGATGACGGTATCGACCGAGACCTGGTACACCGGCTATCACCCCTACACGCTCGAACCGGTGTTCAGCGCACGCACACAGCGCGAGAAGCTGCAACAGCGCATGTTCTTCTTCTGGTATCAGCCGGAGGAGCGGCAGAACATCCTGCACGAGCTGCGCCGCATCGGCCGCGAAGACCTCGCCACACAGCTCTACGACCAGAGGCCGACACGCCACGTGCCGCACCGCGACGGCACGTCCAAGCCACGCCGCAAGTAGGAAGTGGCGGGCGACGGAGCTGCATACAATCGTAACCACCTGAAAATCAGTACGTCTGTGGACGTACAACCACAAGTCCGTGGACGTACAACCATAGCTCCGTGGACGTACAACCATAGCTCCGTGGACGT
>CAVHVD010000103.1:5957-6789 GCA_963639425.1 Faecalibacterium prausnitzii | reverse complement strand
CCCGATGACAACTTCTGGTATGACCTTTGCGACCGTTACGGCATCTATATGGTTGCCGAAGCCAACATCGAATCGCATGGAATGGGATACGGCGATGCTACATTAGCAAAGCGCGACGACTACAAGACCGCACACATGCAGCGCAATCAGCGCAACGTGCAACGCAACTTCAATCATCCGTCCATTATCTTTTGGTCGTTGGGCAATGAGGCCGGCTACGGGCCAAACTTCGAAGCTGCATACGATTGGGTGAAGGCCGAAGACCCCAGCCGACCTGTTCAGTACGAGCGTGCCGAATATGGTGGCAAGAGCGACATCTACTGTCCGATGTACATGGACTACGACGGTTGCATCAAGTACAGCGAAGATGCGACGAAGACAAAGCCACTGATACAGTGCGAGTATGCACACGCAATGGGCAACTCCGAAGGTGGATTCAAGGAATATTGGGACTTGGTGCGCAAGTATCCGAAATATCAGGGCGGCTTCATCTGGGACTTCGTCGACCAGTCTGTACGCTGGCAGAAGAACGGGAAGATGATCTACGGCTATGGCGGCGACTTCAACAGCTACGACGCACATGACTTCAACTTCTGCGACAACGGACTGATAAGCCCTGACCGTGTGCCCAATCCGCACATGTACGAGGTGGGCTACTTCTATCAGAACATCTGGACAACGCTGGAAGACGCTTCGACCGGCAAGGTTCGTATTCTCAATGAGAACTTCTTCCGCAGTCTTTCAGACTACTACATGGAGTGGGAGCTCCTGCACAACGGCAAGGCTGTGCGTGCCGGACGCATCGACAATCTGAACGTCGCCCCACAGCAAG
>CAVHVD010000103.1:0-5943 GCA_963639425.1 Faecalibacterium prausnitzii | reverse complement strand
ATGGCACGCTGTGCAATCACTGTGAGTGGCTACTCAATGTGTCGTACAAGCTGAAGAAGGCCGACGGCGTGCTGCCGGTGAACTTCACCGTGGCTCGTGACCAGCTCGTGCTGAACCCTTATCAAGGAACATCCATGCAGTTGGCAAACGTCACGGAAAGCAATGTGGAGACAATGGTGCCGGTTGTGAAGGACAACGACCGCAACTTCGTGACAGTTACCGGCGACAACTTCACCATTGACTTCAGCAAGAAGACAGGCATGATTGTGCGCTATGATGTTGAAGGCAAGAACATACTGAAGGAAGGCTCGGTTCTGACACCCAACTTCTGGCGTGCCCCGACCGACAATGACTTCGGAGCGAACCTACAGACGAAGTATGCCGTGTGGAAGGCCCCCGAGCTGAAGCTCTCATCTCTGAAGCAACATATGGAGAATGGCATTGCCGTGGTTGAGGCAGAGCTGGCTATTCCGGCTACCGGCGGCACGCTGAACCTCACATACCTTATTAGTAATGTAGGTGCTGTGAAGATAACGCAGAAACTCACCGTCGGCACACAGACAGGAGTGTCCGGAATGTTCCGCTTCGGCATGCAGCTACCGATGCCACGAAGCTATGAGACCGTGGAATATTACGGTCGCGGCCCCATCGAGAACTATGCAGACCGTAACCACAACACATTCCTCGGCATCTACCGTCAGAGCGTCAGCGAGCAGTTCTATCCGTACATCCGTCCGCAGGAGAATGGCAACAAGACCGACCTGCGCTACTGGAAGGTGCTTGATGCCTCGGGCAGCGGCATAGAGATTGTGGCAGAATCGCCATTCTCGGCATCATCGTTGCACTACACTATCGAGTCTCTCGACGAAGGCAAGGCAAAGCACAACATGCACTCGCACGACATAGAGGAAGCGGACTTGACCAATGTGCTGATAGATAAGGTGCAGATGGGCTTGGGCTGTGTAGACAGTTGGTATCACCAGCCACGTCCGGAGTACCAGCTGCCGTATCAGGACTATGAGTTTACGTTCATCATTACGCCTGTGAAACATCAGATTGACTGATTTCAAGTTAAATACTTTCAAAAGAGTTGCACTTCTCGATTATAATCCATACATTGCACAGGCTTTCTTGTAAAAAGGGCTTTTCGAGGAAGGAAACAAGTAACTTTAAATCTTAATACACCATGAAAGTATACCAAACGAACGAAATCAAGAACATTGCCCTATTAGGCAATGACGGAGCAGGAAAGACCACTCTCACTGAGGCTCTCCTCTTTGAGAGTGGTATCATAAAACGCAGAGGCCGTATCACGATGAAGAATACGGTCAGTGACTACTTCCCCGTGGAGCAGGAGTACGGCTACTCCGTGTTCTCAACGGTCTTCCATGTGGAGTTCAACGGCAAGAAGCTCAACATCATTGACTGCCCTGGCAGTGATGACTTCGCCGGAGCTGCCATCACGGCACTTAACGTAACCGATACAGCCATCCTGCTTATCAACGGACAGTATGGCCCCGAGGTGGGCACGCAGACCCACTTCCGCTATACGGAGAACTTGAGCAAGCCGGTCATCTTCCTTGTCAACCAGCTCGACGGTGACAAATGTGACTTCGATATGTGTCTTGAGAACCTGCGCTCCACTTATGGGTCTAAGGTCGTGCCTATCCAGTATCCATTGTCTACAGGGCCGAACTTCAACTCCCTCATTGACGTGTTGCTGATGAAGAAGTACTCATGGGGACCCGATGGCGGCGTGCCTACGATTGAGGACATACCGGCAGAGGAGCTGCCAAAAGCACGGGAGATGCACAAAGCACTCGTCGAGGCTGCTGCCGAGCATGATGACACTCTGATGGAGAAGTTCTTCAACGACGAAGCTCTGAATGAGGACGAGTTGCGTCTTGGCATTCGCAAGGGACTGATAACGCGAAGCATGTTCCCTGTGTTCTGCGTATGTGCTGTCAAGGACATGGGCGTGCGCCGCTTGATGGAGTTCCTTGGCAACGTAGTGCCTTTTGTCGACGACATGCCTCCGTTCAAGAATACACGTGGCGAGGATGTGAAGCCCGACCCGCAGGCTCCTACATCTCTCTACTTCTTCAAGACGGCAGTGGAGCCACACATCGGTGATGTGCAGTACTTCCGTGTCATGAGTGGCACGGTGCACGAGGGCGATGACTTCGTGAATGCAGAGCGCGGCTCGAAGGAACGCATTGCACAGATCTACTCTCCTGCGGGTGCCAACCGTGAGAAGGTATCCGAGATGTGTGCCGGCGACATAGGCTGCACCGTCAAGCTGAAAGACGTGAAGCTCGGCAATACGCTCAATAGCAAGGATGCCGACAACAGCTTTGACTTCATAAAATATCCGAATCCTAAATATTCGCGTGCCATCCGTCCTGCCAACGAAGCCGACATGGAGAAACTGATGACACTGCTCAACCGCATGCACGAGGAAGACCCGACATGGGTCATCGACCAGTCGAAAGAGCTTCGTCAGACCATTGTCTACGGTCAGGGAGAGTTCCATCTGCGCACGCTGAAGTGGCGTTTGGAGAACAATGAGAAGCTCAACATCGTGTATGACGAGCCAAGAATACCATACCGCGAGACCATCACCAAGGCTGCACGTGCCGACTATCGCCACAAGAAGCAGTCCGGCGGTGCCGGTCAGTTCGGTGAGGTGCACCTCATCGTAGAGCCATACAGCGAAGGGATGCCGGATCCGACGGTCTACAAGTTCGGCGGACAGGAATATCGCATTGCTGTGAAAGGCAAGGAAGAGGTCAACCTGGACTGGGGAGGCAAGCTGGTATTCATCAATGCCATTGTGGGCGGTTCCATCGATGCCCGCTTCATGCCTGCCATTCTCAAAGGTGTGATGTCGCGCATGGAGCAAGGACCGCTGACAGGGTCGTATGCTCGCGATGTGCGTGTCATTGTCTACGATGGCAAGATGCATCCGGTAGATTCCAACGAAATATCATTCATGCTGGCAGGACGGCATGCTTTCAGCGATGCGTTCAAGAACGCAGGGCCGAAAATTCTGGAGCCTATCTATGATGTCGAGGTACTTGTGCCGGCCGACAAGATGGGCGATGTGATGAGCGACCTGCAAGGACGGCGTGCCATGATTATGGGCATGGACAGCGAAGCAGGCTATCAGAAGCTGACAGCCAAGGTGCCGCTGAAGGAGATGTCGACTTACTCCACAGCCCTCAGTTCGCTGACAGGCGGCAGTGCTTCGTTCTCGATGAAGTTTGCAAGTTACGAGCTCGTACCTACCGACGTGCAGAACAAGCTCGTCAAGGAATTTGAGGAGGCGAACAAGGACGAGGAATAATCCATCTCCGCCGCCAACGGTTCCCATGTGACATCAGGCGACATGGGACGGCAGTACAGGAACGCCACAATGCGTGTCGCACATCAGGGACATGCGTTGTGACGTTCTCGTTTTTCTAAGTATATAGAACCTTAACATGAAAGATTAAATGTTAAATTTTTGCTTAAATGCGGAATGCCTTTTAAGGGTTTTGCTATTTTTGCTCCCGAAGACATTACAGGACTATTGATGTAGGTAGACATGAAGAAAAAGACGATTGGCATATTGGCGGCGGTGATGGGAGTCTGCTTCCTCAGCCTGCTGTATTTGCAGATTAGCTACATCGAGGAAATGGCGAAGATGCGCAACGAGCAGTTTGAAGAGTCTGTCAAGCGTGCACTACAGGCCGTGTCGAAAGATGTCGAATCGGAAGAGGTAGACCGTTGGATACGTGAGGACGTGTCGAAGGAAGACCGTGAAGCCTTGAGCCGCAGGAACACTCAAAGCACGGTGTCGTCGACACAGAACTTCACGATAACAGCTCCTGACGGCTCGAAGATAGAGTTGCACTCATTCACGAACAGCCAACAGTCTGTGCCGCGTGCCATGATCTCACGTCGTCACGGCACAAACACCATTCCGGAAACATCGCGTTCGCTATCGGAGATACTGCGCAACCGATACCTGTACCAGCGTGCTCTGATGGATGAGATTGCATGGCAGATGGTGTATAACGCCGATACCCGTCCCATTACGGAGCGTGTCAACTTTAGGAACCTCGACAAGTACATCAAGTCCGCACTTGAGGACAACGGCATAAACATTGCCTATCACTTCCGTGTGGTCGACGGCGACGGGCAGGAGGTCTACCGCTGTAGCGACTATGTGCCTACCGGCAGCGAGGACTCTTATTCGCAGCCGCTATTCATCAATGACCCACCCTCCAAGCTCAGCATGGTTATGGTACACTTCCCCGGGAAGAAGAGTTACATATATGACTCCGTGAGCTTCATGATCCCGTCTGTGATTTTCACTGTTGTGCTGTTGGCGACTTTCATCTACACCATTGCGGTGATATTCCGCCAGAAGAAGCTGACGGAGATGAAGAACGACTTCATCAACAACATGACACACGAGTTCAAGACCCCCATATCGACCATCTCGCTTGCAGCGCAGATGCTCAATGACCCATCTGTCAGCAAGTCACCGGCAATGTTCCAACACATATCAGGTGTCATCAACGATGAGACAAAACGCCTGCGCATGGAGGTGGAGAAGGTGCTCCAGATGTCGATGTTCGACCATCAGAAAGCCACGCTCAAGCCCAAAGAGATAGACATGAATGCGCTGATAGACGGCGTTGTCAACACCTTTGCCATAAAGATCAAGCGTTATAACGGGCAGATCGAGGCAGAGCTGACAGCAGAAGACGCTACGGTCTATGCCGACGAGATGCACATCACGAATGTCATCTTTAATCTGATGGACAATGCCGTGAAGTATCGCCGTCAGGATGTCAACCTATTCCTGAAGATAAAGACATGGAACGAAGACCGGAAGCTGATGATATCGCTCCAGGACAATGGCATCGGAATCCGGAAAGAGGACGTGAAGCGGATATTCGAGAAGTTCTACCGCGTGCATACGGGTAATCTGCACGATGTCAAGGGCTTTGGACTCGGATTGGCATACGTCAAGAAAATAATTGCCGACCACAAGGGAACCATAAAGGCAGAGAGTGAGCTTAACGTCGGAACGAAATTCATTATTGCATTACCTTTACTAAAACACTGAACGAAAAATGGAAGAGAAACTGAGAATCCTGCTGTGCGAGGATGACGAGAACCTGGGAATGCTTCTGAGAGAGTATCTCGTGGCCAAAGGCTATGACGCAGAGCTTTATCCCGATGGGGAAGCCGGCTATAAGGCTTTCTTGAAGAACAAGTATGACATCTGTGTCCTTGATGTAATGATGCCGAAGAAGGATGGCTTCACGCTGGCTTCAGAGATACGTGCCGTAAATTCAGAGATCCCTATCATATTCCTCACCGCCAAGACCTTGAAGGACGACATCCTCGAGGGCTTCAAGATTGGTGCCGATGACTATCTGACCAAGCCTTTCAGCATGGAAGAACTGACATTCCGCATTGAGGCCATACTGCGCCGCGTGCATGGCAAGAAGAACAAGGAGAGCACCGTGTACAGGATTGGTAAGTTCACATTCGACACGCAGAAGCAGATCCTGTCTATCGACGACAAACAGACAAAGCTGACGACCAAAGAGTCAGAGCTGCTTAGCCTGCTGTGCTCGCATGCCAACGAAATTCTTCAACGCGACTTCGCATTGAAGACCATTTGGATTGACGACAACTACTTCAACGCTCGCAGCATGGACGTTTACATCACTAAACTGCGCAAGCATCTGAAGGAAGACAGCTCGGTGGAGATTATCAATATCCACGGTAAGGGCTATAAGCTGATAATACCGTCAGAAGACTGACGTCCTGCCTCATATTGGGACATAAACATTAAGGGCAATCCCCACGAAGCGGGATTGCCCTTAATGTTTTCTGTCTCTTGGTCAGCGTCTCTCGCTGCAACGGCTCAGTCTACAACGC